>JAZQVN010000012.1:0-7761 GCA_045631885.1 Bacilli bacterium | reverse complement strand
CCTATTTTAATATAAAAAGAGATTTTTTCGCTAAAAATTCACTTAAAAACCTCTATTTTTTGTGATTTTTTGGTAAATATACTAATTATAGGTTAATAATTATCAAGATATTCTTCTATTTCTTGCTCGCTAAGGAATCCGTTTGATCCGCCTGAAGACGCTATTTTGATACCCGCAAACATCGTGGCAAAGTCTAATGATTTCTGTACATCTTTTGTTTTTAAATAATAATGGATAAAGGATGAGAATAAAGCGTCACCCGCGCCGACAGTGTTCTTTACCCCTAACGGAGCTTTCGCAGATGAGAAATAATATCTATCTTCTTCACCAACATAGGCTAATGCGCCTTTATTACCGCATCCGATAACGATGATTTTGTTATGATATTTATTAAAAATCTCTTTAATTATCTCGTTTTCCCTATCAAAACAGGCCTCATTTGAAAGAAATAAGATATCAGCATTAGCTAAGAAGTCTTTGTTATATTCATCTTCTAGATTAGATAAAACATGGACATCACTGGCAATTAGAACTCCACTATTCTTGAAGTGTTTTAATAATGGTCTAGAGAAATTGATGTTAGTCAATATTGCTAAATCATATTCATTAATGTTATCTACTTTATCAAAAGGAATTAGGTTTTGAATGTTCTTTAAATCACAATAAATTTTTCTATTTCCTGCTTGATCAACTAAAATAATACTCTCCGCGGTGGCTTCTCCTTCAATTGAGGTTAAACCGCTGGTATCTAGCCCTTCTTCGATTAAAGTCTCTTTGATAAGCCTTCCATTTGGGTCATTTCCGATAATTGAATAAAAAGAAAACTTATCTTCTAGTGCCTTCAAAGCTTTGATAATGTTATACCCCACTCCTGATATTGAGGTGGATATACCAAAGAAAGGATATTCAATCGGAGAATAGTTAATTGGAAATTCATTAACTTTTAAAGATGATTCAATATTGATTAGTCCTGAAACAAATATCTTTGCCATATACCTTATTTTACTATAGTTGTGTTATCTTTGTTATATGAAAACTAGTGATGTTATTTACCAAATATTTCCTCGTAATTATTCAAAAGAAGGAAACTTTAAACAAATCGAATTAGATCTAAATCGAATCAAATCATTAAATGTCGATATTATCTATTTATTACCAATTCATGAAATAGGAATTAAAAATAGAAAAGGAACTTATGGTAGTCCTTATGCAATTAAAGATTATTTCTCAATTTCCCCTGATTTAGGCACTAAGGAAGACTTAATCTCTTTAATTAATAAAACACATGCATTAGGGATGAAAATCATCTTAGATATGGTTTTTAACCACACTTCTCCAGATAACATCTTATTACCAGAACATGATAAATATTATTTCCACCGCAATGGAAGACTTGCGAATAAAGTCGGAGATTGGTCAGATATCGTTGATTTAGACACTTTTAGAAGCGATACTCAAGATTATCTCTTATCAGTGCTTAAATACTGGGTAAGTTTAGGAATTGATGGCTTTAGATTTGATGTTTGCTCTTTAATAGATTTCTCTTTCTTTATAAAAGCGAGAAAAGAATTAGGTAAAGATATTATCTTTATCGGAGAAAGCATTGATCGAAACTTCGCTAATTATTTAAAAAGTGAACACATCTATGTCAAAGATGATAAAGACTTATATGAAGTGTTCGATTCTTTATATAACTACCACATCTTCCCATCTTTAATGTCTTATATTGATGGAAAAATAGACATTCAAGAAATCGTTGATATTTTAAATGAAGACAATGCTAATCAAAGATTATTATGTTTAGAAAATCACGATAGAGATAGAATCTCATCCATCTTAAATAAAGAAGAGTTATCTAAATATTTAGATTTCTTCTCATTCATTAAAGGCAATGCCTTTATCTACGCTGGGCAAGAATACGGTAATAAACATAAACCAGAATTATTTGAAAAAGACCCAGTTGATTTTTCAAATAAAGATAACGATATATTTAATCTATATATTAATTATATTAATAAGAAGAAAACTCAAAGAGAAATCATCAAGCAAGAATTCTTTAAAGTAGATAATCAAACGATTAAAGTCGTCGTGACTTATCTAGACAAAACAAAAGAAGAGAGAAATATCCCTCTTCCTCGTAAATAAAAGAGTGATGGTCAGTCGCCCATCACCCTTTTTATATAATCTAATTATAAATTAGTTATATTATTTGATTTTTCTCTTTCTGAGCATTAATAAGCCAGCGCCGATTAATGATGTTAAGGAGATAAGTGCGCTACCCGCGACAACGGAACCGTGGCAACCTAAGCCGATAACTTCTTTCTTATCTCTATTAAAGTTAACGACGAATGTTGCTTCTTTGGTTTGACCTGTTTCTAAATCAACATAAGTAACTTTGACTTCATATTGACCCGCTGCGGTTGGTGTTTGCATTGTGTAAACAAGGCTTGTATCGTTAATCGCGATTTCCTTTTCAACACCATCGCTATAGACTAACGCAACTCTTAAACCTGTTAAGTCGATGCTTTCACCAATCTTATATGTTGTCTTAGTTGGGTTAGAGAGAATCTTAATTGCCACTAAGGTTGCATCTGCACTTGGTTCAGGTTGAACTGCGGTCCACTTAGCGTAGAGTGTGATATTCGCACTAATTGCGGTATCAAAGTTGAATGCTTGTGTGCAAGCTTCATCAGTGTACCAACCACCGAATGTGTATCCTTCTCTTGTTGGATCAGCAGGTTTTGTGGCTTTTGCACCACTATTAACTGTTTGAGCAGCAACTGCGGAACCACCATTAGAATTGAATGTAACGGTGTATGTTGTGGTTGGTGTAGGAGTTGGTGTATCTCCACCGACGCTAATTAATTTACCACCAGCGTCTGTTTCAAGGACATTTGTTGAACCTTCAGTACTGGACTTGTAATTCTTTAATTTAGCTTGGATGACGATATCCGCACCTGCGACGATCTTTTCAGCTTCTTCAGCTGTACATTTTAGTCTATAGACTAATAATGAATTTTCATCGTTAGCGTTATCAACCATCTCGAAGGAGATATTGCCGTATTCTGAACTATAAGCATCTTTAATGGATTTGACTTTACCAGAGATCTTATATTCAGCATCAGATGTCTTGTTGTCGCCTAACGCAGCGCATAATTCTAATGCTTTAGCAACAGTGATTGATTCAGCTTCAGGAGCCGCTTTAACTGTCACTGTACATTCTGCTTTTAATTCACCGCATTTGGCTGTGATTTTGGCTGTACCGACTTTAACGCCTGTAACTGTGCCATTTGTGACTGTAGCAACTGTTGTATCACTACTTTCCCAAGTAATTGTGCCTTTTGCACCAGCTGGAGCTAATGTAGCCTTGAGGCTAACTGTCTTTCCGACTTCCACTTCTGCAGTTGTCTTATCAAGACTAATTCCAGTTGGAACGATTTCTTCACTTGGTGCATCTTTCCATGTAATCTTGAGTTCACTTAGATATAACGCACCATTATTTGAACGAATACCAATATATTCATATGCGGTTGTTAATTCAAATGTTAAATCTGTATCAGTTTTCTTAATTGAACCGAGTAATTCACCTTTAGTGGCATCAGCGAATAATTCTGATGGAGCGGTGTAAGCAGTATCGGAACCATAAATATCAATTTGTCTTGCGTCTGGTGTTGAAGCATCATAAGCAACCTTAACTGATTTAACAACTTTTCCTTGAGGAGCGGCTGCGACAACGATACCGGATTTATTCTTATCGCTTCTTAATTGGATGGCATTTTTGTCATTCCAACATGTATTACCAGCATATTTTGCACCAGAAGTGAGGGTCTTATCTGACCAATCTTGATAACTGGCATATTGAGCGCCTTCTTCTTTATAAACTCCAGTCCATTCCATCGTTAAGTTATCAACGACATCTTCGCTTGGAGTTGGTGTTGGGGTATCTCCACCATTTTCTGTCCACTTCGCATAGAGTGTGACATTTGCGTTGACTACTGAATTGAAGTCAAATGCAGTAGTTAAGGCTTCATCAGAATACCAGCCAGCAAATGTATAACCATCTCTTGTAGGAGCAGTTGGTTGAGTGGCTTTTGCACCTTTATTGATTTCTTGAGCTTGAACAGCTGAACCACCATTACTATTGAATGTAACTGTGACCTTTTCAGGTTGTGGTTGATCATTTTCTGTCCACTTTGCATATAAAGTGAGATCTGCATTAACTGCGGCATCAAAATCATAAGCAGTGGTTAAACCTTCATCAGAATACCAACCAGCGAATGTATAACCATCTTTAGTTGGAGCAGTTGGTTGAGTGGCTTTTGCACCTTTATCAATTTGTTGAGTTGCAACAGCTGTGCCACCATTACTATTGAATGTAATGTTGACTTTTTCAGGGGTTGGATCAACTGGAGCATCGCCTGGAGCTCTATATAATTGAACAGCTTTTTGAGCGGAATATGTAGCGGCTTTAAAATATCTAAATTTTAAACTGTTGGATGCGGAATTATATCTGAGAACAGAAGTATCGGAAACAATTGCTGCATCACCGTCTTCTACGGAAATTGTATTTAATAATGCTTCAGTGCTTGAAACAACTTTATTAGCACCATTTTGACCACCAATGTATTTACCATTAGCGGCTTTAATAGAATAACCGCCTTCCATTTTGGCAATCACAAAATAGAAATTATCAGCTTCTTCTTCAACATTAATTGTGTTTTCGCCAAGTTCTGCTTCTTTTCTATTTGGTGTATTAACAGCATCTAAATCTGATAAAGAGCCATCAAACACGACATCGCTTTCTTCACAAACGATTAAGTATTTGCCAGAATAATCAGCCATTTCTTCTGTGACTTTTGTATAGATAACGCCATCAAATGGAGCTGGGCCAATTTCTTCTTGCCATAAAGCATATAATGTAATATTTGCATTAACTTCAATCTTGGTGTCATCAATCTTTTCACCTTGAGCGGTTAATGCCCAACCATCGAATGTAAATCCTTCTTTTGTGAAAGCACATTGTGGAAGTGTGTATTGATATCCTGCTTCAAGATTTTCAACAGGATTCATTGTTCCTGTACCACCATTTGCATCAAAACTAACTGTGTAAAGGGTAGGTCCAGGTTGTTCATTTTCTTGCCATAAAGCAAATAATTCAACGTTTTGGTTGATTTCAATTGTTTCTGTGGCAATTGCTTGACCATTGGCACTCAGTGCCCATCCAGCAAATGTGTAGCCTTCTCTTGTGAAGTCACATGCTGGAAGTGTATATTCAGAACCTTCCTCAATATCTTCTTTTGGATTCATAGAACCATTACCACCGTTAGCATTGAAGCTTACTGTGTAAAGGGTTGGTTGAACTGGAGGTTGTTCACTTTCTTGCCATTTGGCAAATAAAGTAACATCTTCTGTAATTGAAATGGTTTCTGTAGCAATAACTTCGCCATCAGCGGTTAATGCCCAACCGAGGAATTCATATCCAGATCTTGAGAAACCACATTGCGGAAGTGTGTATTGAGTTCCACTTGTAATGTTGTTAACTGGTAACATCTCACCAGTACCACCATTAGCATTGAAACTAACTGTGTATGTTTCTGGAGCTGGTTCTTCAACTGTGTAAGTCATTGTGGCATTAACAGTATTGTCGTCAACAGATGAAACGGTAATGACCGCAGAACCAGCTGCCGTTGTGTGAATTGTCACATAACCATCTTCATCAACTTCTGCAATTTGTGGATTGCTTGTTTTGAATTCGACTTCTTGCTCTGATGCGTTGGCTGGTAAAACTGTCGCGGTTAATTGATCAACCGCTGTACCTTGTTCGTCACCAACGTGGAGTGTAATGACACCTTGAACAGGTGTAAATGTTTCACTCGCTAAAGTAATACTTTCAACAGGAATGTATCTGAATTGCCAGACCAATTCATTGTCTTCAGCTAATTCGTATGTTGAGTTATACTTCGTTAAATTGCCTTTAATAATAACTACATCGCCAGGTTTGACATCATCCACACTAGTAAATTCTGCACCATTGAGGCCTAAACCTAAATAAGCTTCTATTTCATCCGTTTCGGTTCCATCATCACTAATGTAGTAACTCAATTTTCCGTTTTTCACAGATGGAAGTGTTTCGTTTTTCCCGAGAAAATAACGGGAAACAACTCCTTGAACATATGCGTTTTCTAGTCCGTAATTTGCATCGATTCTTGCCCTTGCTTCAGCAACTGTATATGGAGCGTCTTCAATACCCTTAGGGTCAACGACGACTTCAACTTCAGCGGTTTCTGAAGCGTTGCCATCGCTTGCTGTAACTACAACTGTTGTTGTAGATAATTGTTCAACTTCTTTTGGAGAAATTGTAACTGTGGCGGTGTTTGCGTTTGATAATTCAACGCAATCATCACTTCCTTGTTTTACAGCCCAAGAATAGGATGTTGGGGTAAAATTAGTAGGTGTTGCAGTAACTTGTTGACCATCGCCATTAACTTTAAAATAAAGATTATCTTTATCAACAGAAACTAATGGATTTGTTTCAATTGCATAATTAACAACCATTTGCGTAATATATGCAACTTTGTTTTTTGATGTGAGACCAGCTCCACCCGTCAAAGTAATTGTGTCAACGTGATCTTGGTATTCAAAAGTATGACTACCTGAAGAGGTGGCCAATGTCCATGTTTTGGTTGCTTCGCTAGCTTCATCAATTGTGATTTTTGCTGTGTTTGCATTACCGTACGCCGTTACAACAACAGAAGTGATATAGATTCCAGCATCACCATCAATTGTCAACGCAAACGTACCATCTTCTGCCGATTTGCCAACTTTTAAAGAAGAGTTAGCGCCAGGATAGCAATTTGCGATGGACGAAACGGTTTTAACGTTTTCAGAACCACCAAAAAGCCAATAATATGTGGCACCAGATTTAAAAGTATGAGTGCCGTTAGTTGCAAAATTGCTTGTCGTTAATGCGGTGCTGTGATCAGAAGCTAAAACAGTACCTGTGCCATCAGGCGCCGTATTTGCACTAAATGTGAAAGTGTAAGAACCTTCAGCTTTTGCTTCACGAACATTGCCACCACCAACAGCGACACCTACTCCGATTGCCATAGCAATACCGACGAATGCTGTAGCAATCTTTTTGAATAAATTGTTCATATAATTTTCCTTTCTCCTCTATTCTCCCGTGATAGAGGTAATTTTTATTAATGAACTATTTAACTTTTAATAAGAAAAAATAGGTGATAAAACCCCCGCCAACGGAATCACCTATATATAATCCTATTAATTAAATGTTTCACGAATAAAGTCTAGCATAAGAAACTATTATTACAAGTAATAAATTAAGGGAAAAAGTCCGCTATTTGGGGCTATTTATCCTATTTTCAAAGAGGTTTTAGTTCAAAATCTTCAATATGAAGATTTTCTTTTCCTACTAAATCACTATTTATTGTAAATAAAATATTTGTTTAAATTATTAGTGTTATAATAGAAACGAAAGCTGGTCATAAATATGAAAATGAAAAAACTATTATTTGCTTTATTAACTCTTGCTTTAACAAGTTGTTCTATTACTCCTAGCAACAACAATAACAATAATGGCGGTAACCAAGGTGGCAATTCTGGAGAAGGAGGCGGAGGAAGCTCTGGCGACGGCTCTGGAGGAAACCAAGGTGGTTCCGATTCAGGCGGAGGCTCTGGTTCTCAAGAAGGAGATGGCGGTTCTGGAGAAGGACAAGGTTCAGGAAGTGGCTCACAAGACGG
>JAZQVN010000011.1:0-9720 GCA_045631885.1 Bacilli bacterium | reverse complement strand
TGATATAATATCTATACTTGCAAACGCAAAGAACAAGAGACACCCATTTTAAAATATGAATACTTCAAAATATAAAAAATTATTATCTTTTTCAAATCACTTCAATATAAGACAAGAAGATGTATCAAGGCTTGGCTTTTTCGATGCTATTCTTGGTGTAGATTCAAGATTGTATATCGATCCTAAACTAGTGAAGGAATGTAGTGAGGTTGGATTTGATGATGCCGCTTCCAAGTTAACAAAAGCGTTTTCAAAATTGTTTACATTAATCAAACAATCTGACAATAAAGTTTATAAAGAGGCGGTTATAAAATATTTGTCTTTTAAAGAGATTAGAGGAACTTGCTTAGGATATTCTTCTGACGGAGTGAATGGATCTTGTATAGGGCCAAAAATAAGAAACAGTATCATCGAAAGAATCAAGGAGATTATTGATTCTGGTCATGTTGATTACGAGATATTCGAATTATTGGATATTTTTGTAGAAGGTTTTGGATGTGACCGAACTAGCGATTTTATTGCACATTTTATTGAAAGTTGCATTATTAAATACAATCTTTTTATCATAGAAGAACTTAAATTGTATGATCATCCAATGATTAGATACAATGATCATTTGCTTTTACAAAATCCGATAAGACCAGACCTTCCGATTTTGCTATTACCGAAAACAATATTATCTGACTTGCCTGTCTTTTATTCTTTCGAAGATTTAAATTTCATTTCAAGCATCAGCGAGAAAGCAAGAAAGAATTTACAAAAGTATGTAGATTTAACGGGTGATTGGAACAAAGATAAAATGTTTAATGTCTTGCTTAACGATTCAGAAGCTTATGAGTCAATTGTTGATTCGTATAGGCAAACAAAAGGCAAACCCTATTCTTTTGAATTGGATAAAAAAGGATTGTTTGTTTATAAAGAAATAGCATTGCAAGAAAGAGAAAAGCATCCTGAACTATTTGCTGATACAAGTGGTTTAATTATTGACAACTTATATTCAGTTGTTAAAAAGTGCGTGTCAGTTTTTAAACATTTAGTTGAAGATTGTGGCCTAAGAAAGAGCGTTAAAAAATATGATGAAAAAGCTGCACAAAATCTTTTTCTAGCAACCTGTTATATTTATTGTGTTGACAACGATATCGCCCTTCTTCCTGAATGTGATTCTGGTCGAGGTCCGGTTGATTTTGTGTTTACCAATGGAAAAGAAAAAATATCTGTTGAATTGAAGAAGTCCAGTAATACCAACTATAAAGATGGCCTAAGTAAGCAATTGGTTGATTATATGAGAGCCAATGAATCAGTAAGAGGTTTCTTCCTTTTCTTTAATGTCGATAGTGAGGAAACAAAGAAGAAGCAAAGTATTATCAAACGGTATAATGAACTTCCGGAAGAGTATAAAAACAAGATTGATTTGGAAATAATAGAGAGTTTTGATATTCCGTCTGCAAGCAAATAAAACCTAACTAATTGGATTTTTGGCGCGATTACCCCGGAACCAGTTCCCTGGTAATGCCGCTTTGAGATGGTGAGGTTATTGTCTTTTTTACCATAGATACTTATAACAGGTATTTTGTATTGTCTTTCTTAAAAGAATTATGGCTTCTGCCATCTCAAAAACATTGATAACTCCCTTATCGCTTAATTCTTCTAAGATATAAAGACAGATGTTATATTCGTATAGGAGTTTCTTACCTAATATAACTTTGTCTTTATTGTGCATAGTGATGTCTGTTCCTTATGTGTCTATAAATCCATCAAAAAAGAGAGAAGTGCAAGTTGTTTTGACTTATAATTTAGATATGAAAATTTATGTAGTTGGTAATGGGTTTGATATTGCTCACGGATTGAAAACATCCTATGCAGATTATTTACTTTATATCAAGGAACACGCCAACAAAGATAATGGCTGGGGAATCATTTTAGAATATTATCCTAAAGATCATGAGTTTTGGTCAGACGCAGAAACTAATATTTGTAATATTAATAGACAACGTTTTCTTGAACCTAAAAGAGCGTTTCCTGACTTTTGTGACCTTGATATTTTACTTAGAAAAATAAGGGAATCGTTTGCAAAGTTTATTCTTGAAGTTGAATCACATGTCGCAGATATAAAACCGAAATTTACCTTGGATAGAAATGCCTTTTATATTACCTTTAACTATACAGATGTGTTAGAAGAAGTTTATAAAATTCCAAACAACAAAGTTATTCATTTACATAATTCTGTATACAATTCAGCTATGAAATATTTATTTAATATAGATGCCGACGAAATCGTTTTGGGACATGGCCCTAATTACAGACATTTTGTCTTTTGGGCAGATCAAATAATCGGAAACGATAAAGATTATATTTCTTTTAGAAATAACACATTGAAAAATACATCGTCAATAATTGCAAAGTATGGCATTCGGGAAATGCTATTAAGAATTCAAAAATATGTCGATGAAGTTGTTTTCTATGGTTTTTCTTTTTCACCTAACGATCAGGAATATGTTCAAACAATTTCTATGTGTCTTCCGTTGCCAATAACGAAATACAAACTATATTATTTTGTTAAGGATGACGAAATAGAAGAAAATGTAATTGAACGCTTTACGAACAATATGATTAAATGTGCATTCGACATAAATAAAACTACTATGATTAATTGTAAAGACGTTTTAGCATTCTAAATAGTTGGGATTGTCACAGTCGGAATAATTTGTAGCGAAAAATAAATAGGGATTGTTACAGTACGTTAAAGGCACAATTTGACTAAACAGTTTTACCAAATCTGTAAAAAGTGTTTAGTAATAATAAACAATTTGATTGACTTAAGCCATAGTGTTTAGTATCATTTAAATGGGCGATGATAATGAATAATATTATTAAAAGAGAAAAGTATTTAAAACAGATTAGAGAATTCTATGATAGTGACTTAATCAAGGTCATTACAGGAATTAGAAGATCTGGGAAGTCCATTATTCTTCAAGAAATAATGGAAGAGATAAAAAATAAATCAAATAATGTTATTTATTTAAACTTCGAAAAAACAGCGGATATCTCTAAAGCGGGTACCGCTTCTTTACTGGTTCAATATATTCAAGATAATCGCAAAGAAGACAAATGTTATGTTTTTCTTGATGAAGTGCAAGAAGTGGAAGATTGGCAAGTTGCGGTTAAAGATTTAAGAATAGATAATTGTTCTGTTTTTATTACTGGAAGTAATTCTAAACTTTTATCAGGTGAGATAACTAAGTATTTAAGTGGCCGCTTTGTCTCTTTTAGAGTGAGACCATTTGTATATAAAGAAATCCTTGAATATTCAAAGAATATAGGTAAAGTAGTGGATCCTAATAGTTATTTGGTTTGGGGCGGTTTTCCTGGAAGATTAGAAGCAGCCACTATTGAAGGTACCATTCAATATTTAAATGATTTAGATTCTACAATTGTTTTAAATGATTTAATCAACAGATATAAGATTAAAAAACAAGCCATTTTCATCAAGATTGTTAATTATATTCTTATTAATAATGCACGTATTTTTTCTATTAGATCAATTCATAAATACATTAAAAATGATTATCCAGAGATTTCTACCGCAACAGTGGCTAAATATGTTGATTATCTTAAACAAGCATATATCATCGATGAAATTCCTCAGTATTCTACGAAAGCAAAAAGAGAACTATCTTTTTATGGAAAAATATATAATGCAGACGTTGCTTTAAATTCAATTAGGATAAGTGATGGTCGTTACGATCTTGACCATAATTTAGAAAACATTGTTTATAACGAATTAATATATATGGGTTACGATTTAACTGTCTTTTCAAACAATGGAAGAGAAATAGATTTTAGAGCCACTAAAGATGGTAAGACATACTTTATTCAAGTTGCTTATAGTGTTTCCGATCCAAAGGCGTATGATAGAGAATTTGAAGCTTTTAAGAACTTAGATAACGCAAATATAAAAATACTTATTACTACCGATCCAATAGATTATTCAACTAGTACAGTTCGACATATAAAGTTTAGTGACTTTTTGACTATGGAATCTTTAATAAGCTCATAATGAATTTTGTAAAAACTATTTAAAAATTTGCAATTGTACAGTCGTTATTATTCATTTTTTGTTTTTGAAGGGTTTGAAAGCAATCTTTTAAACTTTTTCATGGTTTTGTTTGTTGTTATACTTTAAAAAAAGAGGAAAAGAATATGAAAGAAACACTTTTAATTCATTTGAGCGACATTCATATAGTTGAAAACTCTCAAATAGATAAAATTTCAACTTTGATAGTGAACGCACTGCTTTCTTGTAACTTTAAAGATATTAAAAATACTTTTATCATTTTTACGGGCGATATGACTGCCTCCGCGGAAAAAGAGCAATTCGCTGTGTTTGACACTTTTATTAAAAAAGTCAAAAGAAAGATAAAAGAATCGCTAAATTTAGATTCTGAGATTTTGCTTGTTCCTGGAAATCATGATTCGCACATTATAGAAAGAGAATACCCTATTGGTGAATTATTAAATGGAAGCAAAGAAATCTTTGAAAATCTAGCTGAAAACGAATTATTTTTCTTGGCCAAAGCCACAGAATTATGCAAAAAACATAAGTGTTTCTTGGAAAATGATTTTGTTTCTGTAAAGACTTATAATTTTGGTGATTTTATTTATAGATTTACTCTAATTAATAGCGCGCCTCTTTCCTCTATAGAAAAAAACGACAAGGAACATCATTTTATTGGAGACACTTATTTGAATCAGTTTCCAAAAGATTACGTTTTTGGAAAGAAAACAATTGATTTTTTGCTTATGCATCATAGACCTGATTGGTTTGAATATAATACCAAAGCAAAACTTGATAGTTTTATTGAACGCAATGTGTCGATTGCTTTTTTTGGACATGAACACGACCCGAAATATAAATGCATTAATACCAAATCTGGAAGTGTTATTTTTGATGAGGGTGGCGAACTTGTGGCCGAATCAAAAAACATTAACCTAGGTGGAAGTTTTTCGTTTTCCTTTTTCGATACTCGACATCTTTCAATTGAAAGGCACACCTGTTTTCTTAATTATCAAACGAACACTTTTATAAAAAATGAAATGGAAACTTATAGAATAAGAACCCATGAGATTTTGCCATTAAAAGAAGAGTTTGTGAAATCGTTCTACAAGAGTCCTCTCCAAGGTGGCGAAGGTAATTTACTTGATGTTTTTGTAATGCCTTCCATTACTACCAACAAAGATAACTTTGAGGTTTCTGACGTTAATAAAATCATAGAAAAAATAAAAAGCAATAAACTTTTTGTTATAGAGGGCTCGAGCAAAACTGGTAAAACAACATTATTAAAAGCCATATTTGCTCAATGTCAAAAAGTAAGCCCTTGTTTGTTTTTAAAAATAACTAGCTCAACTAATGATAATGCTAAAAAAATGATCAAAGATTCATTTGAGAATATGTATGGTGATGATCCAAATGCTTTTAAACAATTTCAATCTTTTGATATTAATTCTAGATATGTCTTTGTTGATAATTTTGAAATACTCAAGGACACCGTAACAAAGACAAAAATTTTGGACTACCTAAAAGAAAACTTTGGTGGAGTTATTATTTCTTATTCTAAAAATGAAACTCCGAAAAATTCGATTAAAGAAATGATGCTCTTTAGCCAAGATGTTATTTATAGAAATTATGGAATAACCGCCAAGGGAAGACGAGAATTGGTTAGGCGCGTTTGTGAATTAAAGGGCGTTGATAATTCCAACGTTGATGCGATATCTAATTTGTTCGAAAGAGAAATAAACGGGGTAAACATATTTGACTTTACAGACCCGAGTCAAGGATTATTACTATTGGAAACTATAATTGACCAAAAATTATATTTAGAAAGAAATACCAACAAAGCTTTTGCAGAAACATTCACCTATTATTTAGATGATTTGTTAGTTAAAGCTGGAAGTATAGAGAACCTTGACTCGTATAAAACGATTCTTTCAGCTTTAGCTTTTGATATTTGGAAAAACAACAAAGGTATTTCATTTAATGAAGAAAAAATGATGGCAGCCTATTCGACGTGTCATCAAGAAGGAAGGTGTGATATAAAATTCAAACATTTTCAAGAAGTTGTTTTGGGTTCTGGGGTGATATATGAATATGGTTTAAATAATTATAGATTTAAGAGAAACTCATATCTTTCTTATTATGTCGCTCAAGAAATAATACGCATCACGCATTTGAGCAATGATGAGTATATACAAAAATTAATCGACAATATCCGTTTCGGATTAAATTCAGATATTTTGCTTTTTATACTATTTCACACCAAAGAAATTAAACCGATTATAAGAATTAGCGAACTGCTGAATTCTAAATATGTGGATGTCAAAAAAATAGATTTTAACAACGCTAAAAATGTTTTGTTTTCCGACGAAACAGTTTTACCTGCGGAATCCGATAAAAATAAAATCACTAAAACAGAAAAACTAGAAAGAAAAGACGCTTCTGAAAAAACAAGAGTTAGAAATGCCGCCGAAAAAGAAAATGATCAAATGTTGGATGTGGAAGAAGATGAGGAGGCAAACAAAATCATCGAAACTCTAAAAATGGTCGAAATAGTTTCGAAAGCCATTTCTGGTTTTCAATCGTTGATAGACAAAATCACTCGAAAAGCATTGTTTGACAGCGCATTTAATGTAATTTTGAGAATGTTGGCGAACTATTTTACGTTCACTAATGAAGAAGTTGAACAACTTGAAAATGATTATTCGGAGTACAAAACTCAAAAGATAGAAGAGTTATCTCTTGACATAAATAACAACCAAAAAGAAATTGATGATTTAAAGAATTCTTCAATCAAAAACTTCTTGTTTGGCTTGTTGATAGAGACCCTAACTATGTATGAGAGTGTCTTTGCATATTTGGTTGCCTCTAAACAGACAATTTCATTTATTGATGAGTTACAAAGTGATGTTTTTGAAAATTGTGTTTTTAAATTATATTGCTATATTTTTATGGGCAATTTTGAAAAATTCGTTGCTGAATTAAAAATTGCAAGCACTAAATTTAATCCTAATAAAATAGACAACTTAGTTAAGTTTTTTGCAAGAATATATATAATTCATAATAATTTTACATCCGAGCAACTTGATAGGCTTTGTAGCGTTTCTCAAACCAAAAAAGCGTCACTTCTCCCTTATGCTTCTAGAGAAGAAAAAATCATTAAATGATGCTTTATATATTGCTCATTCATCTTACGCTTTATCTTTATATAGTTACTAAAATACCCTTTTAATAATATTCTTTTTTGCAGTTTTTATAACATCTTTTTTAAAATCAACTCCTGTATAAAAAATACAGTTTATATTGACTAGTATTTTTCTATCTATTATTATTTTAGTGTATAAAATATACAGTGGTGGCATATGATTAGGAAAATTATTATTGATAACATCTCATCTATCTCTCATTTAGAATTGGATTTTTCTCGTGGAAACTACAAGTTTCTTGAAAAAAATACTAAAGGCAACTTTTTAAAAACTATTGGTATTTACGGTCATAATGGTAGTGGCAAAACGTCTTTTTTTACTGCAATCGCTCAATTTGTTTCCCTTTTATCCAGTCCTGTTGATGATTTGGTTCCTTTTGTTGTCAACCAATTAAAATATGATGAGTTTATTTCTTTGCAACGACCAAATCGCCGTCGCCCAATAGAGGAGTATGATTTGATTATCGGCACAATTTCTTTTGATTTTGAAATAGAGGGAGTGTCTTATTTTTATAGTGTTAGTACAATCCCTTTCTTTATCACTAGTGAAAAGTTATTAAAAGAAAATGAAATTATATTTGAAAACAAGGGAGGCAAAAAAAAATATAGAAATAGTAATTTAGGCGTGAATGAAAATAGTTTGGTTCCATTTTTAAGAAAGGCAGCGAGTGATTATTCCGAAGATAAAGACATACAAGATGTATATAAGTTTTTAAGTTCAATTGTTTTCGTGGATTTGTCTATGATAAATTCAGAAAAAGGTTTTGTCACCTCAAAGCAATTCCAAACCACAAAGGTATTGGATTTGGTGTGTCAAAAGAGTGAAGATGTTAAGAACCTATTAGTAGAATATAATGATTTCCCTGTGTTTACGGTTAGAAAAGAAGGCGTTCCAAGTAATAATGGCCAACCAGAAAGATATTTTGTCTCGATTGACGATAATGGTGAAAAAATTGAATTGCCATTTGAATTAATATCAACAGGAATGAAAAATCAAACGATACTGTTATCCATTGTTTTATCAATGAATAAAAACAGCACATTATTTATTGATGAATTAGAAATGGGTATGCACCCATCAACAATTGATAATTTTATAGAGGTGGCTCAGAATCATGGAATTCAATTAGTGTTTTCTTCACATAACACGAATACTTTGCAAAGTTTAAGACCAGATCAAGTTTATTTTGCCTGTTGGAAAAAAGGATATTCTTCTTTTAAGCGTCTTTCTAAAATCTATCCAAACATCCGCGAAGTCAACAATATTGAAAAAATGTATGTGTCTTCAGTTTTTAACGAAGCTATAAATAAATGAAGAACAAGAGGAGGTAATCTATGACGTTTAATACACTAGATAAAATGAAACGAGCCCTTGCGATTAAAAACATCAACGATGACATCGGTATTGACGAGAACTTTGTTTTAACAAATGATTATACGCATTTAATCAATCCTTATAAGGATCTTTTGTCTACTGGAAAAAACGCAAGCGGGAAAAGATTATATCAAAACACAAATCAATTATCGTATGTTTTTTCTTTAAAAAAGATTGATGATTACATTTCTTTGAAATTCTTTTGCCTAATAGATGAATTTGAAAAGAGATTTAAAAGCGCTTTATCGAATGTTGTGTGTCGGTCTTTTTGCGACAAAGGCACTGAAGAATGCGACGACTATTCATCAATATATCAAATGCCCAACAATCCTCTATCTGCTCCTTTGAATTGTTTTCTCCCATATTTAATTACCATTAACAAAGAAGGTAATAACGAAAACATGGGAGATACAAAAGATAAAGATAAATTAATTGACATAATGAAAAATTTAGAAACAGGAAACTATGAAAAAGAAAATTCTTTTTGTTTAAATCATATCAAAAGGCACAACAAATTACCGTTTTATATTATGATCACATCATTTTCGTTTTCTAATCTCTGCACTCTTTTTTGCAATTTAAATTTCGACGCAAGAGAAAAGGTGTATAAAATTATAGTTGGAAACGAGACAAAAGTATTCAAAGACGACGTTATTGTTTTTTCAGAACGTCTTTCCGACATAAGAATAATCAGGAATATAACCCATCACCACGAACCCATCGTTCCTTATATAATTGGGGCAAAAAAGTTCGAAATTGTTTATTCAGCTATAAGGGTTTTAAAGAAGACATATATCAACGAATGCAATGTAACAATTCAAAAACCAGAAATATTTTTTGTTCAAAACGATTACAACAAGCGATTTATTGTTGCTATAAACAAAGTCCTTGAATTAATAAAATAAAAAGGCGGAGCTTTTTGGCGACCACCTAGTTTGAGCATAGCCTGCTCCTTTTCTACTAATATTGTAAAGCAAACTTATGTTTCGTTCAATACTTTATAACTAATTCTCTATATTAAAGATATAGAGAATTAGTTAAGAATCTTATCATAAATGATAAGATTCTGTATTGCTTTAAAAATATATT
>JAZQVN010000010.1:0-96966 GCA_045631885.1 Bacilli bacterium | reverse complement strand
AAACATCTCCAATCTCATATGGATGATTTTTTGAATAACAATAAAGTTTTTCTCCATTTGAATTAAAAAGAAAATAACTATCTTTTACTTGATAAACAATTCCCGAGTATTCACTCTTGGTTTCAGGAGAAGTAATCGATATAAAACTAATCCCGAAACCAAAAGCAAATATCCCTAAGCAAATAAATAATGGTTTTAATTTATATCTATGATATATAAAGAAAAATAATAAACCACTAGTTATGCCAATGATGAAATAAGATGATTTAAACAAAATCCCTAACAATAAAGAAAGGAAAACAAAGAATAAAATCATCTTAATTAATCGTGAAGAATGACGTAATTACGAATTCTACGATAAGTAGCGTCGCCGATACCATAAACTTCTTTTAATTGCTCTAAAGTTTGAAAAGTACCTGTTTCTTGGCGGTAGCTGACAATCGAAGTTGCAATTGATGAAGTGATGCCGTTCACACTCATAAGAGTTTCAGAATCATCACTATTGATGTTCACTTTGCTAATTGCTGAAGTACCACATACATCACTAGCGTCATATTTACCAGCGATATAATAAGTTTCTCCGGCTTTTAAACTAGCGGTAGAGAAATAGCATCTTTCGTCTCCGTTAGATGATAAACCACCAGCAGCTTCAATTAAGTCCGCCATCGTAACAGCGTCGCTTAATGTGTAAGTACCGACTTTACTCACTTCACCTTCAATTGTGTAAGTAAATGTCTTAGCTACTTCAGTCGTTTCTGAAGCGGTTTGAGAGTTGAGAGCGGGGTCTAATAACATGAACCCGCCAATGACGAGAAATACGGCGATGACCGCACCAATAATTAGTTTTACCATAAAAAAACCTCCTATAAATAACTAGGAGATTTTTGATATTTTGTCGCAAAATTTTTGAATTTTTTTAAATATTTTCTAATTTTAAGATTTCAACTTTGTAAGGACGTTGGCTCTTGATGTCTACGACATCACCGACAGATTTTCCGACAATCGCTTCACCTAATGGACAGGCGATAGAAATCTTTTTATTGAATGGATCTGATTCAACTGTGCCAACTAACATGAAGGTATCAACTTTGTCATTATTTAAGAATTTTAATGTCACTGTGGAACCTAATGAAATCTTGTTTTTGTTCTTACCGCCTTCGACGATAATTTCACAGTTATTTAAAATGTATTCAATTTCTTTAATTCTTGCTTCGACTTCAGCTTGTTTATTTCTCGCTGCATCATAGTCAGCGTTTTCTGATAAGTCACCTTGGGCTCTCGCTTCGGCTAATTGAACTTTGACTTCTTCAGATACGACATGGATTAGATGATTTAATTCATCTTCTAATTTTTTATATCCCGCTTGGGTTAATTTGGTTTTTTCGGCCATAATAATTCTCCTTACAATTTGCAAGCATTAGTATACACATAATGCCTTTTTATTTCCATAAATTAATTTATTTTGTGATAAATTATTTATTTTTTCGCCTCTTGAATCTTTGGATCTTCCACGTATGCATTGTAGACTTCTTCAACTTCTGCATACTCTTCTTCATCTTCAATTTCTTCAAGAGTGTCTTTGTCTGTATATCTCATGACAATGATGGTTTCATCATCTGCAGGATCATAGAAGAACACATATTTTGTTCCTCTTTCTTCGTTTTCATAAGTGAAAAGAATTTCGGTTTGGTATTCGTTACCATTTACATCTGTAATAGTGATTTTTCTTTCTTCATCGTTAATCATTATTTGTTCTCCTTTGTCCTAATATATGTATCAAGAATGATACACGCAGCAATTTTATCAACATTTTGTTTTCTTTGCTCGTGATTCATTCCTCTTTCCGAAATGGAATTATTCGCAGTCACTGAAGATAATCTTTCATCAACAAGATGAATATCTAAAGTTGGATCCATTTCTAATAAATCATCTTTAAAGCGTAATACTGTTTCACTCATCTCGCTTTTTTCTCCACTTAAATGAAGTGGATAACCTAAAGCGATTTCTTTTGTGCCGATTTCCTTTACGACATCTAAAACATGTTGACGAGCAACAATATATTGTTTCGCAGGAAACCTAAATGTTTCCACGCCATGTACAAATCCCAAGACATCGCTTTTAGCGATACCTAAAGTTTTTGTTCCTAAATCTAATCCGATAACTTTATTCATTATTTGATTAAATCCTTTACCGCTTTAATTGCTTCATCAATCTTAGAAGCATCTCTACCAGAGCCAGAGGCTAATTCATCACGGCCACCGCCACCACCTAATAACACTTGTGCAGCGGCTTTGACTAATTGACCAGCTTTATAGCCTTTATTAATCGCTTCTTTGCTACAAGCAACAACGATTGGTACTCCACCATTTTCTTCACCGAATAAAACGATGAGGTAATTGCTCTTATCTTGTTTGAGATTATCAATCAAAGATAATAAGTCATTTCTACCTTGACCTTTTTGATAATCGACTAAAATTGCCAAGCCATTTTGTTCAACAAATTTATCCTTCAATGAACCAGCGTTTAAGAATGCTAATTTATCGTTAAGAGAATCGTTTGCTTTCTTTAAAGCCTCTTTTTCATTCATCAAAGAATTGAGTCTAGTATTCACATCTTCATAGCTTTGAACACCGAGTGAGTCTCTCACTCTATTTAAGATATTCTCTCTATGTTTAATTAATTCATAAGCACCAGAAGAAGTTCTCGCTTGAATTCTTCTAATACCCGCGGCAACGCTCTCTTCGTATTCGATGACAAACATACCGATTTCTTGAGAGTTAGAAACATGTGTTCCACCACAGAATTCTTTACTGACATCGCCAAAGCAAACAACTCTGACTACGTCACCATATTTATCATTGAATAAAGCTTTGGCTCCTAATTGTTGAGCTTCAGCGATTGGTAAGACTTTTGTTTCGCATGGAATACCCATGGAAATATATTCATTAACTTTTCTTTCGACTTCGTTAATTTGTTCTGGTGTCATCTTAGCGAAATGGTTGAAGTCAAAATGAGAATATTCATCCGTGACATAGCTACCATGTTGAGCGATATGATCGCCTAAAACTTCTGTTAAAGCTTTTTGTAATAAGTGAACAGAAGAGTGATTTCTCATGATTTTAATTCTTCTAGATTCATCGATAACCGCTTTAACTTTGTCACCAACTTTAACCTCTCCGAATAACACTTCCACAGAGTGGAGATGTTGCTTATTAGGCGCTTTATTGACACCCACAACTTTGAGGGCTAAAGAGTCGTTAGAAATCTCACCAGTATCAGAAACTTGACCGCCGCTTTCCGCATAGAAGTTAGTTTGTTTTAACATCACTTCACCGCTATCAGTGATGGAATCAACTTTTTCTCCATCTTTAAAGCAAGCGATAATTTCGGTTTCAATTGGTTTAGATGTATAGATGAATTCACTAGGTAATGTGCAATTCATTAAATCGATTGATTGTTTATTCATCGATTGTCTATCGCCTCTAGCTTTTCTCGCTCTATCTTTTTGTTCTTTCATTAACTTTTCAAAACCTTCCATATCGACTTTGACATGATTTTCTTCACAAATTTCTAAAGTTAATTCTTTTGGGAAACCAAAAGTGTCATATAAACGGAACATATCTTCCGCTGGTAAGACATCTTTTCCTTCGATCGCTTTTAATAATAAAGCTTCGCCATTCGCTAAAGTTTTAATGAATTTTTCTTCTTCAGCTTTAATCATCTTGGCGACGAATTCTTTCTTATTATCCAAATATGGATAATATGAACGCATAATATCCGCGACTAAAGAAACGAATTTATATAAGAATGGTTCGTTAATGCCTAATACTCTACCAAAGCGTTCCGCTCTTCTGAGAAGTCTTCTTAAAACATATCCTCTACCTTCATTAGAGAACATTTCTCCATCTGCTAAAGCAAATGTAATACTTCTAATATGGTCAGCGATAACTCTAAAAGCTAAATGATTTTCATCATATTTGTGACCAGTGATTTTTTCTACTTCTAAAATGATTGGGTAGAATAAATCGGTTTCAAAGTTAGTGTCTGTTTCTTGAATGATACAGGCAAATCTTTCTAAACCTGCACCGGTATCAATATTTTTGGATGGTAATTCTTTATATTCTTCTCTCTTTTTCCCTGGTTCAGAGTTGAATTGAGAAAAGACGATATTCCAAATTTCCACATATCTATCGTTTTCCATATCTTTTCTTAATAAATCTAAGCCGATATGGTTAGGATCATATTTTTCTCCTCTATCGTAGAACATTTCTGTATCTGGTCCACATGGTCCCGCGCCGATTTCCCAGAAGTTACCTTCTTGAGGAATTAAATGATCTTCGCTAATTCCCGCATCCATCCAACATTTCTTTGTTTCTAAATCGTTTGGGAAATATGTCATATATAATCTATTTTTATCTAGACCATACCACTTCTCACTTGTGAGAAGCTCAACAGCCCATGGAATGACTTCTTTTCTGAAATAATCACCAATAGAGAAATTACCCATCATTTCAAAGAATGTATGGTGTCTAGCGGTATGACCGACATGTTCAATATCGTTAGTTCTAATACATTTTTGTGCGTTAGTAATTCTTCTACTTGGAGGAATTTCACTTCCATCAAAGTATTTCTTTAATGCGGCAACACCCGCGTTAATCCATAACAAAGTTGGATCATTCTTTGGAATTAAAGATGCTCCTTGTTCGACATGGTGACCTTTGCTTGCAAAGAAATCTAACCACATTTGTCTAATTTCACTAGAAGTTAGTTTTTTCATAAAATCCTCCTAAATATAGAAAAACGTTCCTTATAGGAACGATTATTACCGCGTTACCATCCTATTTCACCCGCTATTGCGGTGTGCACTTAATTTCAATTAATTACGTTAATTATTCGTCGGCATTACCCGAGACAAGGGAAGTGGCCCCTTTAGATTCAATATGCGCTTCCACCATCCGCATTCTCTATCATTGAACTAACTAAAGTTTGTTTCCGATATGTATTTTAATTAAAAATAAAATATATATCAATCAATTTGTTTGTCATTACTATAGGCGTGTTCAATTAATCCGCCACCTAAACAAATGTCTCCATCATATAAGACCGCGGCTTGTCCTGGAGTAACAGCTTTATAAGGTTCATCAAAAATCAATTTGATTTTATCTTCATTAATAAACTCAATGGTGACTCCATTATCTTTTTGACGATATCTAAATTTGGCATTGATATGACTTCCACTTTGTGGAACCCCGCTAATCCAGTTAAGATTTGTCACTGTACAAGAATCACTATATAAATATTTAGATTCATCGCCGCTAGCGACATAAAGAATATTTTTCTTTACATCTTTTTTGACAACAAACCAACCTTTGGCTTCTTCTCCATGGATGCCGCCTATCCCAAGCCCTCTTCTTTGACCGATTGTGTAATACATACTACCAACGTGATGGCCAACAACTCGATTAGTTTCTATATCGACGATATCTCCATCTTTCGCTGGAATATAATTTTGTAAAAATTGTCTGAAATTTCTTTCACCAATAAAGCAAATACCAGTGCTATCTTTTTTATCCATCACTGATTCTAGTTTTAGTTCGTGAGCAATTCTTCTCACTTCAGTTTTATCAATATCCCCTAATGGGAATAAACAGAAAGAAACTTGATCTTGATTAATTTGGCTTAAGAAATATGTTTGATCTTTATTCGTGTCAAAAGATTTACATAAAAATGTAATTCCATCTTTATCCACTCGTTTTGCGTAATGGCCCATTGCGATTGCATCAAAGCCGTGTTCCTTAGCAAAATCAATAAATGGACCGAACTTAATATATTTATTGCAGAAGATATCCGGGTTAGGAGTTCTACCCGCTTCATATTCTTTAATTAAATATGAGAAAACATTATCCCAGTATTCTTTAACATAATCCGCTCTTAAAAGTTGAATACCTAATTTTTCCGCAACTTTACAAGCGTCATCATAATCTTTTTCTTGTGGGCATTGGTCGTTATTAACTGTTGGGTTGCCGAGATAATCGCCGTTTGCTAAAGCATCCCAGTTACGCATAAAACAGCCAGTCACTTCATAGCCTTGTTTAATTAATAAATAGGCTGCGACTGCGCTATCAACTCCACCGCTTAATCCGACTAATACTTTCATTAGTAGAACAACTCCTTACTATCTAATAGTAGGGTAAACGGTCCATCGTTAATACTCTCTACTTTCATATCCGCACCGAAGATTCCGGTTTGTAATCTTCCATACTTTGCTTCTAATTGTTGATTGAAATAATCATATAACGGTTCAGCTTCTCCAGGTCTAAGAGCGTCGACAAAAGACGGCCTTCTACCTTTCGCTGCATTCGCATATAAAGTGAATTGGCTCACTGATAATATTGAGCCATTTACATCTTGTAAAGAAATATTGATTTGTCCGTTTCCATCAGGAAATACTCTCAAAGAGAGTATCTTATCAACCATCTTATCGACGGTTTCTTTATCATCACCATCAGTAAAACCAACAAGTAAAAGATAACCGCGTGAAATCTTTGCGATTAAGCGATCATTAATCTTTACTCCAGCTTCTAAAACAGTTGTTAATACGACTCTCATTTTTTAATTTTGTCCCAATATTCTTTTAATGCTTGCTCATATTTATTGTCTTGATAGACATAATATTTGGCTTGTTTGATATCATCAGGTAAATATTGTTGTTTTACCCAATGGTTTTTATAGTTATGCGGATAGACATATTTCTGGCCTTTTTCTAAAGCATCCGCGCCATCATAATGTGTATTTTGTAATGTGCGAGGAACGCCAATTCCTTTACCGGCCTGAACATCCGCGATTGCGGCATCAATGCCTAATAATGCTGAGTTACTTTTTGGTGCAGTGGCTATCAAAATAACCGCGTTAGCAAGAGGTAATCTCGCTTCGGGTAAACCAAGTTGTAACGCCATATCGCAGCACGATTTGACAATCGGAATAATTTGAGGATAGGCTAGTCCAACATCTTCAGTTGCCGAGCACATTAATCTACGGCAAGCAGCAATCAAATCACCGGCTTCTAGCATCTTTGCTAAATAGAATAAAGCAGCGTCAGGATCGCTACCTCTAAGTGACTTCATTAACGCGGATAAATTATCGAAATGTTTATCCTCGCTTCTATCATATGAAATATTAGCTTTATCCACTAATTCTTCAACGAGCCTTTTACTAATTTTCTTACTTTTGCCAAGAGATTTAGCGAGAAATTCCAAATTATTTAACGATTTTCTCACATCTCCATTAGACGCCATCGCTAATAACTCTAAAGCATCTTCTTCAACCTTCACCCCGAGTTTTTCACTTGCTCTAAGTAGAGCCTTTTTCACTTCATCAATACTCACTGATTTAAACTCAAAAACAGTGCATCGAGAGAGTAAGGCTGGATAGATATAAAAATATGGATTTTCAGTTGTGGAGGCGATTAAAGTAATATCTCCACTTTCGACAAATTCTAAAAGTGATTGTTGTTGCTTTTTATTTAAATATTGAATCTCATCTAGATACAACAAAATGCCTGATGTAGAAAATACGCTATTGATATCAGCGATCACTCTTTTGATATCATCAGTGGAAGCACTTGTGCCGTTAAGTCTATAAAGAGATTTATTCGTTTTTTTAGCAATGATATTCGCCGCTGTGGTCTTACCAGTTCCGGGAGGACCATAGAAAATCATGTTTGGGACATTACCGGATTCAACAACTTTACGGAATAAAGCGTTCTTGCCTAAAAGGTGGGGTTGACCCACCATTTCATCTAGAGATTCAGGACGCATTAAATCCGCTAAAGGTTGACTCATTCAATGACCTCAATAATAACGTTTTGATGTGGAACGAATTCTTCGACGATTTCAAATGTATCTTTGACTTCGCGAGCGATTGGTTCGTATTCCGCTCTATCTTTATTTGTATATAAAGTGGCTAATAATTCACCAGATTGAACTTTGTCGCCAACTTTTTTATTTAGCATAATACCAGCGGACATATCGATAACGTCATCTAACGTTTCTCTACCACCACCGAGTTTCATGGAGCTAACACCAATTGTTAAAGCGTTAAGAGATTTCACATAACCATCTTTATCTGCGTAAATTGGAATGATATTCTTAGCCACTTCAAACTTCTCTGGGTGTAGGATATATTCAATGTCGCCGCCTTGGGCTTTTACCATCTTCACAAATTTATCAAATGCGGATCCATCAAGGATACATTTTTCAAGTGCTGTTGCAGCTTCTAATGTTGTCTTAAAGCACTTAGCTTGGACAAGCATAATCGCACCGGTTGTGTAACATAATTCCATCAAGTCTTTTGGTCCGCGACCTTGTAAAGCTTCGATCGCTTCTTTAACTTCTAAAGAATTACCAACCGCCATACCTAAAGGTTCACTCATATTTGATAAGACAGCTTTGGTATTTCTACCTAATCTATTACCGATATCGACCATGATATGAGCTAAAGTTCTCGCTTGTTCGACGTTTTTCATAAACGCACCATCGCCAACAGTGACATCTAATAAGATGACATCACTACCGCTAGCGAGTTTCTTTGACATAACTGAAGCAGCAATTAATGGAATAGATTCCACTGTTCCAGTGACGTCTCTTAAGGCATACATCTTTTTATCTGCAGGAACTAATGATGCGGTTTGTCCAACAATCGCACATCCGATATCGTTTACTTGGTTGACAAATCTATCTCCAGAAATTGCAACTGTAATTCCTGGGATTGATTCTAATTTATCTAAGGTACCACCGGTGTGGCCTAAACCACGACCACTCATTTTCGCTAAAGTCGCACCACAAGCAGCGACCATTGGTCCTAAAACTAAAGAAGTTTTATCACCAACACCACCGGTACTATGTTTATCAACTTTAACACCTTTAATATTGGAAAGATCTAAGACATCTCCAGAATGGAGCATCGCATCAGTTAAAGTAGCGATTTCACGATTATTCATTCCTTGGAATACTATCGCCATCTGCATTGCAGATGATTGATAATCTGGAATTTCTCCATGAGTATAACCATTAATCCAGAAACGAATTTCTTCATCGCTTAATTCGTAACCTTGTCTTTTTTTGATAATCAAATCAACCATTCTCATATGTGACACCTCAATATACAAGTCCATTCTATCATAAATACATTTATTATAGAAACTATATTGTAGTAAAATAAGCTCATGGATTTTATCGAACATCTAAAGAAATATTTGAGCGATGGAGAAATAGCTTCTTTAATCGAATCGTTAGATAAAGAAGATAAACACGCTTTGCTTTTGAATACCGAAAAAATGAGTGAAGAAAAGCTATTAGAGTTTTATCCTCATTTAGCAAAACATCCAGTCGTGCCAAATGGCTATTTATACGATAAAAATGAATATCAATTAGGGAAGAGTGTTTTCCATGAATTAGGACTCTTTTATCTACAAGAACCTAGTGCGATGCTAGTGAGTTATTTACTTGGCCCTCAAGATAATCAAATCGTATTAGATTTATGCGCTGCACCCGGAGGAAAAAGCGTTCAAGCTTCTTTATTAATGCATGGGACCGGACTTATCCTTTCTAATGACATTTCTTATCCAAGAGCGAAGATTATTAAAGAAAACGCTGAAAGAATTGGGTTAGCCAATCTATTCATTACTTGTAATGACTTTTCAAATATTTATCAAAATTATCTCAATTATTTTGACGCGATTATCTTAGACGCACCGTGTTCTGGATCAGGGATGTTTAGAAAAAATGATTTAATGAAAGACGATTGGTCAATCAATAAAGTGAATAAATTTGCTTCATTACAAAAAGAGCTAATTTTAATGGCCTATAAGATGCTTAGACCGGGTGGAAAAATCATCTATTCAACATGTTCATTTTCTTATGAAGAAGATGAAGAAGTTAGCCAATATTTATTAGATAATACAGATGCGATTTATCAACCTTTTGAATCTAACCTATATTTTTATGAATCAAAAGCGAAATTAGGCATCCATTTATTCCCAAATCTATTTCCTGGAGAAGGACACTATATCGCTTTATTTAAAAAGCCTGGCGAATTATCTGATAGAAAAGATAAACCAGTTAAAGGTAGTAAAACGTTTAATAACCGTTATTTAAGAAACTATGGGGAAGTGTCTTATCTTAATAATGTTAATATCATAGAGAAAAACCTTAATATCATTCGCGCAGGAATTAAACTAGGTGAAGTATTAAAAGATGGTATTAAATACGATATCCATTATGCGAGAAGTATCAAAAAATTTGATAACGTTTATGAAATCGATTTAAATAACACCATAAAATATTTAAGAGGTGAATCATTAGATATTAGCGATTGTCCAAAAGGATATGTTTTACTCACTTATCAAGGAGTAAATATCGATATTGCGAAAAGCGATGGACGAATCATTAAGAATAGATACCCTAAGTATTTAAGAAAAAATGGCGGCATCAGTTAATTGAAACATTTCAACAAGCACATATAAACCTATCTCATCATCAGTCTCAATACGTCCTTTGATAACCGCGAGAGTGTCGTTGTTCACTCTTTCAAGGACGTTATTTTCTTCTCTTGTCCAGTGTAAAACAGGAATTTTAGAAATCCTTTCTTCTCCTGTTAAACCATCAATTGATCGAGTTTCAAAAATACGGAACTTACGATGTCCCCTCATTTGTTTACGAAAATAACCAGTAATAACCACATCAGAAATCATAAAAAAATCCTCCTACAATAATTATAGGAGGTTTTTATTAAGCCGATTCTCACTTTTATTTTATACTTTGTATAAAATATTGAGTCTAGTTGGAGGAATTATCGCTCGATTAACGATTGGATTTTCTTCATCTAAACTGACTAACACAGCGTGATAATCATTGAGGATATAAGTGATTGGTTCAGTTGTAACGTTGATAACAATTTTACATTCTGGATATTTCTTTAATAACTCTTCGTCATTGATTTCAATTAAGACTAAGCCATTATCTAAACGAGAGAATCTATATTTATCTTTGATATCTTCTGGTTTATTGAGATGGAGATATTTGAAATATTTCTTTCTTAATTGTGTCAAGAAGCGGAAATGCTCCACCATTTGGAAGTTGTTATCGACTAAATCGAAGTTGAGATTATTGATTTTTAAGATGTTATAGGTGTTATCTAATCCCATCTTAGATTGTCCGATTTCTTGACCCATATGATAGAAAGGAACACCAAATGAGAGCATGATGATATCATTTGCGATTCTCACACGATCATAAATCATTCCTTCATCTTCATCAGGATTAGATTTGATTAATTTATCAAATAAAGTGTTGTTATCGTGACATTCAACATAGTTGATTGATTGATTCGCATCTAAGAATCTGTGGCGATAAGATAAATCGATAACTGAGCCATACATTGAATACTCTAAGCCATAGAAATAGTTGATATCGCCATTAACGAAACCTTTTTCTCTAATACGATCGAAGAATGTTGGACCTTTGATAATATCTCTAAACATATCGTTAAAGAAGCCGTATCCAGGTAATTTATTTGCATTATCATGGCTCGCGCGATATTCTTCTGGAATTTGCATACCCATATTCCAGCCTTCACCATAAAGAATCGCGTCAGGTTTAATTTCTCTTACCGCGTCTTCTAATTCTTTCATCGTTTGAATATCTAATAAGCCCATTAAGTCAAAACGTAAACCGTCGATATCAAATTGTTCGAATAAATATTTAGCGCTATCGACAATCATCTTTCTGACCATTGGTCTTTCACTAGCTAAATCATTTCCACATCCAGAGCAAGATGATAAGATGCCATCTCTTCTCTTTCTGAAATAATATCCAGGAACTGTTTTCTCAAAACAGGTATAAAGCCATTCATAACAGTGGTTATAGACAATGTCTATAATGACACCAATGTTTCTCTCGTGGAGTTTATTGACCATCGTCTTGAATTCATTAATTCTCGCGACTGGAATTTCAGGATGACTTGAATAAGCGCCTTCTAAAGCAAAATAGTTACAAGGATCATAGCCCCAGTTATATTTGAGTTTTGGATTATCTTCTGGAACATTATCAACGTCATGGATTGGTTGAATTTGAACGTGAGTAATTCCTAAATAAGATAAATAATCTAATCCCGCTGGATGACCAGCTTTTGTTTTTCTACCTTCTTCAACAAAGCCAAGGTATTTACCTTTTTCAACGACATCAGAATTCTTATCTTCTGTGAAATCTCTCACATGGACTTCGTAAATGATAGAATCAACTGGTCTTAAATGAGAAGATTCGCAATCGACTTTTCCAAGCATATTAACTTCGTTAAAGTCAATAACCGCGGATCTAGTTGAGTTAATAGCAGAACCTTTTCCATAAACGTCAGTGGTTTCTCTCACAACACCGTTATTTTCCACTAAGTAGGTGTATGTATAATTCTTGAAGTCACCTTTAATAGTGAGACGGTGAACGCCTTTTTCTTCTCTTTGCATATCATAAATGACAAATTTGTCATTTGGTTTAAATAATTTCACTCTTACACATGGAGATAAAGGTGCCCAAACCGCAAATGTGGTTTGGTTTTCTTCATATGTCGCGCCTAAATCATCGCCATCATAATCGAACAAAATATCAAATTCTTTAAAATCAATCGAGTTAGAGACATCAACACATTGAAGTGGGTAATTGTATAAAGAGACATGATATCTTCTTGAGAAATCATATGGCTCTTTGAGTTCTAATCTAAATAGATATAAGTCCTTATTAGTTGTTCTACGAACAATTGTTGGGGAATAAACTCTTTTGCCATCAATAAATAAATGGAAAACGAGGTCATTACCGAATTGAGCGCTGGTAAAAACCAAAACATCGATGTGATTGAGCGAGACTAAATTCGCCTTAATAAAACCGTTCATAACTAATCAATTTGTTCATCGCTGACTGGGATATCATCAGAATCGAATTCTGTCCTTGGATCCCTGACGATGACACGACATCCTTTGTTCCCTTCGCTAGTAGGATTGACAATTCCCTCTGCGACTAATCGATTAAAGAATCGACCAGCGCGGTTAAAGCCAACACTACAATCGCGTTGTATTTTCGACATAGAAGTATATTGTTGGGTCATCACCCATTGTTTAACATCTTGATATTTAGCTTCTTCTTGGGCATCAAAACCACCTGCGGAATTTCCACCACCCATTAAGCCATTAGCGACAGCGAGTTGCCCATCAATTGTCGCTGGTTCATCGAGATTCATGAATTTCTCATCATATCTCGTTTCATAATTCTCTCTTAAATAACCCGCGACTCTGGTGATTTCCTTACCGGCGATATAGCAGCCTTGTAAACGGACTAAGCCAACACGGGAAACAAGTGGAGTTTGCACTAACATATCACCACGACCAACGAGTTTTTCAGCACCACCTTGACCTAAAATCGTCACCGATTGAGCGGAGTTTGCAGTCATTAAAGCGACGTGTGTAGGAAGGTTATTTTTAATCGTACCAGTAATAATATCACTGGTTGGTGATTGAGTGGCGATTAACATATGGATACCACAAGCTCTCGCTTTTTGACCAATCAAAATAATCGGTTGAGAAATCTCTTTACAAGTTTGGACTAAATCACCAAATTCATCCAAAATAGCGACGATTACTGGTATTTTTTCGAGTCCGTGTTCTTCAGCATATTCGTTATATTCTTTGATATCTTGGAATCCATCGCCTTCTGCGAGCTTATCATAACGATGATTCATTTCATCGACCAATTTATCTAATAAAGGTTTGACTTTTGTTGGTTCTGTAATGATTGGGCAAAGTAAATGTGGGATATCTTTATACTTGATCATTTCCACTCTCTTTGGATCAACTAAGACCAATCTTAGATTGTCTGGTGAGTTACGCATGATGAGCGTTGAAATGACGGAGTGGATAAAGATAGATTTACCTGAACCAGTGGTACCAGCGACTAAACAGTGTGGGAAGCTAGCGAAGTCCGCAGAGACGACATCACCTTGAATGTTCTTACCAAAGCCAATCGCTGTTGGATGTTTCTTCACATCTGGTAAATTATCGTAAACATCTTTAAATGAGACCATTGTCACTCTGGCGTTTGGAATTTCTAATCCAGAATAATAACTACCTTCAACAATTGGTTCAAATCTGACTGATACACCACCTAATCTGACTGATAAGTCAGTGGTTTTCTTTTCGATTTCTTTAACGGAAACGTTTGGTTTGCATTTGATGTTATATCTAGTAACTGCAGGACCAATCACATATCCTTCAACTTCCGCACCAATGCCAAAATCAGCAAAGATTTGATTAATTAGTTGAGATCTTTGTTCCGCTGTTTCTGTATTTGCTTCTAAAGCTTCACTTATTTCATAAGTTTCTAATAATTCGCTAGAAGGTGGAATCCATTTGATTGGTTTCTTTACTGCAGGAGCAGGATTATTACTTGGAGCGACACTCGCTGGACGAGAATATAATTCTGGGTTATCAGCTCTATTACTTACTGGTTGTTCAAAAGTTGGTTGAGCAGTCACTACTTGTTCATTGATTGGAGTGGCTGGATGATCAAAATCTAAAGTCAATTGTTCAGAAACAACTGGTTGATTTGGATTGACTGCTGGTTGAGGCGCCGCTTCTGGTTGTTCGTTTTTTGGCGCTGCAAAAGGAGGTTGCACTGGAGTTAAAACTGCAGAAGGTGTATCTCCAGGAACAACACCAGGGACAAAGTGGGCTGGAACAAATGTTCCACTATTTCTAAATCCCAAATCATTGTTTTGATATGGCGCGGAAATATTGTTAATAGGCGCTGGACTTGGAGGAACATCATTAATCGGTTCAGGGTTTTGAGGAATTGGGTCGCCAATTTCTTCTTCTAAATAGCTCGCCCCTCTAATGATGTCGTTCGTGTTATCTCTACTACTTAAGTCAATTTCACTAGTGCCATCAGATAATCTCTTCTCTTTTGGTTTTTTGACTTTCTTGGTCTTTTTAGCCTTTTCTTGTGTAATCGAGAACAAAGCTAAAATTGGATTCATGAAGATGAACGCTAAACCAACAAAGAAAACGAGGAAACCGATGATAAATGGAATTGGTTCAGCAATACTATTTAACATGTTAAATAGAGACATACCAACTAAACCGCCAGCGATTTTGTTTTCAAAGAAATTTAAATATTCTGGATTAGCGACATAATTCATTTGAGAAATATATTCTCCATAACTTGAAAGATCATAATTATCTGGACGAATAAATGTCGTTAATAATAAACAAAGTGATGTGAAAGTTAAAACGATGCCAAAGAATCTTAAGTTTAGTCTAATTGGGATGAATTTTCCTCTGATGACTAAAGAAACACCTTGGACAAAGCCATATGCAAAAATCAAATATCCACATAAACCAAATAAAAACATTGGGACAAAAGATAATACTCTCGCGACCACCCAAATATTGAGAGTCATGATTGAAGTGATGAGTATTAATGCTATGCCACCGAATATCGAAAATTGACGATTAGAAATTGGTTTGATATTTTTTTCTGACATATATTTATTATAAATATAATAGTTTTTTTATGTCTATGAAAAAATAAAAAATGGATTAGTTTTTAAGCTAATCCACCATGATAATTATTGGAAGTATCAACGGCTCTCGGCCATTTTCTCTTTTAATGTACCTTCTAGCCCTCTCATTAATCGCCGCTTTCACCGGTTCAAAATCAGTGACATCCATCGCAAAAGCGGTGTTAATTTCATCTAGGTAAATGTTCGCGATCGATTTTAATAATGGTTCGGCTTCTTTCACATAAACGAAGCCTCTCATTTGAGTATCTGGACCAGAAACAATCTTCTTTTCACTCAAACTAATTGTTGATGCGACAACGACAACACCATCTTCAGAAAGTTTCTTTCTTTCTTCCATCGCTCCTTCTTGGACATTAGTTAAACCTCTACCATCAGCGAGTAATGGAGCGACTTCAATGCCGTTAACAATTTGCGTTGTAATTCTTGGACGAGGATTATCATCAAATATAATTTGCATGCCATTATCTAAGACAAAGACATTCATTGGATTTAACCCAATTCCTGTAGAAATTGCTAATTTTGCGTTAGCTAATAAATTGACATAATTTCCTCTCACAGGGAAATAATATTTTGGTTTTAACAAAGTTAAAAGTGCGCGGATATCATCTTCTCTAGCGTGCATAGAAACGATATCTTTGCTCTTAACCCACTTAACTTCACAACCAGTTCGATACAAATCATCGACTGCGTGAGTGGCAATTGTCTCTAATGAGATTAAAGGTATAGCCGCGCAGATGAAGATATCATCTTCTTGTAAGACAATACGTTTATCTTCATTTTCTTTTTTCGCTAAAGCGGAAATATTTTCGTATAATTCTTCACCATATCCAAGCATTAAGATAACAACATCTTGTTTTCTCACTCTTAAGAAGTCTTCTTGGTTAATGAAGTCGTTTTTCGTAAATGGACAATATGGTAATTGAACGATTTCCTCTAATAGACTACGAGCGTAGTCATCATATAAATAAATCTTCTTTTTATGAGCGTGACATAAATTAGCGATTTCTTGTAAACGATAGAAGTTTTCCCAGAAACAACAGATAAAAATACGTTTATTATCAGCAAACTGGCTATTTACTAAACTAGTTAATCGATGTTTAGGAGCGCAGTATCCAGGTCTATTCGCCCCTTTAGATTCACACATTAATAATAATGTGTCGCCTTTTTTGCCTCTTCTGATTAATGAATCAATATCAAAGAGATAGCCTGGTTGATTAACTGTATAGTCAATGATGAAGTCGCTGCTATAAACGATCGAACCACGATCGGTTTCAATGACGACACCCATACTTTCAGAAATATTGTGCATTGTTTGGAAGAAATGGAATTTCACTCCAAAAATTACTACTTCGCTAGTTGGTTCAACGATGGCAAACATGAATTTTGGTTTGATACGATAAATCGTTGACTCCCATTCCATGATCCCCTTCGTGGTGGCGGTGCAATAGATAGGCGCTGGAACTTGATTATAGACATATTTTAAACCCGCCATATTTTCATCATGACCGTGTGTAATAATATAAGCTCTCACGCGTGACTTATTTTTAATAAGATAATCGTTATTTGGAATTAAAAAATCAATACCGGGAAGTGTTTTATCTGGTAAAGACGCTCCATAATCCAAAACGAAAATATTGTCGTTGATTTCAACAATATAGCAATCACGACCAGACTCGTCTAAACCACCTAAAGCACAAATGCGAATAGAATCCATGAAGGCCTCCTCACAATAAATTGACTATATTTGAATAGCAAAATCAATATAACACCTTTTTTAATAATATTAAAGGATAAAAGAAAAAGCGCTTCATTTTGAAGCACTCTTACTTAGATAAATTTGGTTTAGTCTCCACTAGTGTGTATGTTCCAAAAGCGAATGAATCCGCCTTAAGATTTTGGGTATTTCCAGTTTCAGTAGTCCTCACAGAAGTAAAAGTGAAGGAAGTTTCAGTAAATGTATAATTTTCTAAATACATCGCTGGAGGCCAAGTTAGACCAGCCGCTTTTTCATATGGCTCATATAAACTATGTTCTTGATAAACCATCGCATAATTTTGACCATTATTAATCGTGTGATATAAGGATGCAAAAATAGGTTTTTCTAATTCATTAGAAACATAAGCGAATAATGAACGACAATCATTCATTCCTTCTCTGATATTACAGACATGATAGAAGTAACTATTTGCTTCTTCATTATAGAAGTAGCCATTACGATATTCGCACGCTTCTCTATAATTTGCTTGATATGGAGTGAATTCGTTTCCTTCTTTCACATATGTGCCAAAAGCGAACATCACATTGTCTAATTGATAAGAATGATAATCCACCATCCCCCTGACGGTTCCAACATTATAATCTTCATAACAGACCGTGAATTGTTTTAAGTTAGCTTGGCTATCTTCGGTATACGCCCACATTGTCATATCACCAACGAAAGATTCGCTATTTCTCTCTGGCTTTTTAAGTGTGATAGATAATGGATTAGATTCGCCTTTTCCGTTATAAACACCTTTAAAGGTGGTGTCCATTTTTAGTTCACCATTTTCATAATACTTCGCATTCATGACATTTTTCGCGCCATCGAAAACAAAATATGCTTCTGTAACATCACTAAATGGGTTTTGATGATCGACTAAATTCCATCTACCACTCATTTCTTTGAATTCATATAAAGTGGGGTTATCACCCATCATTTGACCAAACGAAGACATGAAATCATCACATCCGGTCAAGGAAAAGGCTAATAAAGGTAAGATTAATAATTTGAATTTCATATTTAAATCATACTCTATTTACAAAAAAGACCCAAATATTTATTGGGTCTAGTTTAATTATTTCTTAAATTTTCTTGGACCTTTGATGGAGCGGTCTGGTCTGGATTGATGTTCAATTCTACCTTCTTCGACTCCTTCAGGTTTTTCTAAGAATTCTTTGTGGGAGACTTTGACTTTGCCGTGGTCATCAATTTCGATAACTCTAACTTTTAATTTGTCACCGACTTTAACGACATCACTGGCTTTATTGATGTAACCCCAACCTAATCTTGAGACGTGGCATAAACCTTCAACATCTCCGAATAAGCGGACGAATGCACCATAATCTTCAACTCTAGTGACTTCACCGACGAATTCTTCACCAACTTTAGCTTCTCTCACGATATCTAAGATGATCGCTTTAGCTTTGTTGATTGTTTCTCTATCCATGTGGTAGATGGTGACTTGACCACTATCTTCGATATCAATCTTCACGTTATCGCATTTTGCGATAATATCATTGATAACTTTACCACCTGTACCGATAACTTCTCTGATCTTGTCTGGATCAATCATGAAGGTATCCATCTTTGGAGCGTATTTACCAACGTCTGGTCTTGGTTCGGAGATGGCTTTAGCCATAACTTCTCTAATTTGCGCTCTTGCGACGTGGGCTTGTGCTAAGGCTTTCTTTAAGACATCACGGGTGACGCCTTTAATCTTGATATCCATTTGTAAAGCGGTAATACCTTTTTCAGTACCGGCCACTTTGAAGTCCATATCACCGAAGTGATCTTCTAAACCTTGGATATCGGTAAGGATTGTATATGGGTGGTCATCATCTAATGGACCAGAACTAATTAAGCCCATCGCGATACCACTGACCATCGCTTTGATTGGGACACCTGCGGCCATTAAGGACATACAGGAAGCACAAATACTAGCTTGAGAGGAGGAACCGTTACTTTCCACAACTTCCGCCACTGTTCTAATTGTGTATGGGAATTCTTCTTCGCTTGGGATGACATAGCTTAATGCTCTTTCACCTAAAGCGCCGTGACCGATTTCTCTTCTACCTGGGGAGCCCATTCTACCAACTTCACCAACGGAATATGGTGGGAAGTTATAATGATGCATCCAGTGTCTGGTTTCTTCTGGTGTCAAATTATCAATAATTTGTTCATCGGATTTTGCACCTAAAGTTGTAATGGAGATAACTTGTGTTTGACCACGGGTGAACATCGCAGAACCATGAGTTCTTGGTAATAAATCGATTTGCGCGTCTAATGGACGGATTTCATCGACTTTACGACCATCTGGTCTGATCTTTTCATCAGTGATTAATCTTCTCACTTCTTTAGCGACGAGAGCTTCTAAAGTCTCGTTAACCATGTGCATAACTTTTTGATGAGTTTTCTCATCTTCGTATTTACGAGAATCGTAATCATCTAAGATTTCATCTTCGATTGCATCAATCGCGTCTTGTCTTTCTAATTTATCAAAGATAGAGATAGCTTTCTTTAATCTTGCTTCCGCTCTATCGGTGACATCTTTTTCAATTTCAGGATCGCATTGATATAATTCGATTTCTCTTTTTGGATGTCCGACTTCTTTGATGATTTCTTCTTGCCATGCGCATAATCTCTTAATAGCTTCATGACCAAACATCAAAGCGTCTAACATTGTATCTTCATCTAATTGATCAGCGCCGGCTTCAACCATGTTGATAGCTTCTTTTGTACCAGCAACTGTTAAGTTTAAGTCACTAACTTCTTTTTCGGCGACTGTTGGGTTGATGATGAATTCACCATTCACTCTACCAACTTGAACACCAGCGATTGGGCCATCAAATGGGATATCAGAGATGCCTAATGCTAAGGAAGAACCTAACATCGCGGTCATTTCTGGTGTGCAGTCTTGATCAACTGACATGACTGTGTTAACAATTTGGACTTCATTTCTGAATCCTTCGGAGAACATTGGTCTAATTGGACGATCAATTAATCTCGCGGTTAATGTGGCGTGTTCACCTGCTCTACCTTCTCTTCTTAAGAATGAGCCAGGGATTTTGCCAACTGCGTATTGCTTTTCTTCATAACCAACTGTTAATGGGAAGAAATCTCCTTCTTTTGGTTCATCTGAGCAACACACTGTGGAAAGAACTGCTGTTTCGTTTAATCTCATTAAGACTGCGCCATCAGCTTGTTTAGCGATTTCGCCAATCTCAGCAACGAACTTCTTTCCTTCGAACTCTAATTCGAATACTCTTTTCATCTTTTTTCCTCTTTTTCTTAAATATATACGGCTATATTATATTCTAAATATAAAATATTTCAATGAAAGATTTTATAAGTAACAAAAAAGACCATCAGCGATGGTCAATTTTTCTTTCGTATTATCTAGATTATTTACGTAATCCGAGATCGACGATAAGTTTGAGATAAGCTTCTCTATCGGTTTTGAGTAAGTAGTTGAGTAAACTTCTTCTTTGACCGACCATAATCATCAAACTACGCTTACTGTGAGCATCTTTGTGGTTTGCTTTTAAGTGAGCGGTTAGAGCTTTGATTTGTTCTGTTAATAAGGCCACTTGGACTTGGACAGAACCGGTGTCTTTTTCGTTCTTACCGAACTTTTTGACGATTTCAGCTTTTCTTTCCTTGGTTAATGCCATGGGGAATCCTCCTAACTCTAATTCTTAACTAAGACTTGGTGGGCCGTTGAGGATTCGGCGAACTAAGTCAAAGTCGCAACTAATAATATACATTTCCATATAAAATATGGCAACTATTTTTTTATAAATCTTCGTCTCCTTCGTAAGAATAATCAATCGGAGGCATATCAACGCTTCCATCTGAACAAATAATTTTTGTCGCAGGAACTCTTAAATTCCAATTCTTACCTTGTTCTATGTTATTCCATTCCGAGATTGTTCCTTTATAAGTAAATGAGGTTAATTTTGTGCATTCCGCGAAAGCCAGATTTCCAATTCTTTTCACACTTTTTGGAATCGTTATTTCTTCTAGACCACTATCGTAAAAACAGAAATCATCAATTATTTCTAAAGAGTTACTTAAGTTAATTGTTTTCAAGGATGAACATGTATGAAAAGCATCGACACCAGTGCTAATGATTCCATCTCTAACATTCAAATTACTGAGATTGTAACATTGGGTAAAAGAAGCTCTATTCGCAGATAGAGTTCCATTGATTGTGATTGTATTTAAAGAATAAATACCATCACCAAAAACCCAACTTCCGAAAACAGCATTACCATTAATGGTAATAGTTTGCAATTTTGGACAATGATCAAATGCGTAATCTTCGACGGTTGTAGATGTTCCAATGTTTACTTCCAATAAGTTATTGCATCCATCAAACAAACTATCGCCAAGGCGAGAAACATTCTTTGCAATAAACTGTTTCAAAGATTTGCAGTTATCAAAAGCCTGATTTCCTAGTTCTTTAACTCCATCAGGAATATCAATACTTTCCAAAGATTGACACCCTGCGAAAGCCCAATCACCGATATTTGTAATTGTGTCATGGAGTTCAATACTGGTAATTGATTGGCATCCCTCTAATAAACTTTTGCTAATGGTTGTCAACGAATTTGGTGCAGTAAATGATTCTAAAGATGCGCATGCTTGGAAAGCACTCTCCCCCAATTCAGCAATTGAATCAGGCAATTCAATCTCCTTAATACTAGAGCAACGGAAAAATGCAAATTTTCCAATAGTTTTTAAACTCTTTGGTAAAACAATATTAGATAGCAAGGAACAATCTGAAAAAGAATACTCGCCAATTGAAAAAATGCTATCTGGTAAAGTGATTGTTTCAATTTTGAAACATTCACTAAAAGCGTAATTACCAATTGAAATTATTCCTTGATTTACTACTACACTATTCACATCTTTTGCGTTTGCAAAAGCATTATCATTAATTATCGTTACTTTCTTATTGTTATAAGTTCCAGGAATTTCAAAATCTTTTAATGCTGTTCCTTCTAAAACAGATACTCCATAAGTATTGTTTTCTAGAAGATTAAAAGTTAATCCTAATTCAGAATCATCAATTATTTTTTCTTCATGATCGGAAGAAACATCGCCTTTGCATGCAAACAAGAAGAAAGATGAAATAAGTAACGGTATTCTTTTCAATAATTTAGAAGACATGTTTCGCTCCATCTTATTTATTTAAAAAACTTATCATAAGTCAAAAAAGCAGATATTTTTTTCATATTTCAATTACGGAAGCTTACTAGCGTATTCAGGGCTCCATGTTTCAATTAATTCGCCTGTAATTTGGTTACTATAGCCTAATAACGACATTACGTTATCATAACTAATCACATTATTACTTAATGCATTAATAAGTGTATAGATATGCCCATCTTTCCAAACAATTGGCTCATTAGTATCAACGAAATAAACGCTTTCATCATCGTGTTCAATCTTATTAAAACTATAATAGTTATAACGATTATGATGACCATTAACCATCATGCTCACTAAATAAGCTCCATCAAATTGACCATAATAACGATATAAAGCGATAGAATTCTCATTCACTTTTCTTGCCTCATAATATTCGCAAAATTCATGGTCTGTAGTGATGTTATTATTAACAAAATATTGATTATAATAATCTGTTTTTATTCTTGAATAATTCCTATCTTCATTAATTCTATTAATGACTTCAAAATTATCATTCTTTTTACCGTCAAAAGAAGGAAGATTATAAATATATTCTTGTTGTAGTGTTTCAATAGATTTAACATCCGCTAAAGAGTAGCTTCTTAAATCATCCATTGTTATAACATTTTTATCCACTGCTTCTTGCATTGAATAAACTACATGGTCTTTCCAAATTATCGGTTCATTTTGTGAAAAACTATAAAATGTTTCGTTATTCACTTCAAAGCTACCGAGCATAAACCAACCACACCATCCATAATTATTGATAATAAAATCAACCATATAAGCGCCATCAAAAACGCCATACAAACGATATACATAAAATGAATTAATTGTCAGCGGTCTTTTAATTGTTTGTTCTTCGTCTTCATAACCAAAAGTGGTAATTCCTTTATCGTAAAAGAATTGTTGATAATACTCTTCTTTAATTGTTTGGAATGGTTCTTGTAACTTTGTTGTTTTAACATTAAAAGTTTTGGAGCTGTTGCAAGCAACAAGACCGACATAAGAAAACGATAATAACAAAGTCATTAATCTACGGAGTTTCATTTTAATTTTCTAATCGCTGATGCTTTATCGCGTTTTAATTGCTCTTTTAATTCATCTAAACTAGCAAAATTAATAATATCGCGTTGATATAAGATAAATTCTACAAAGATATCTTTACCATATATAATTCCATCAAAATTCAAGATGTGAACTTCGATAATTGGTTTGGCTAATTCCATAATTGTGGGATGAGTTCCAACAGCGATAATTGCTTTATATTTTATATCGTAGATATAAGCATATCCAAAATAAACACCTGATTTTGGAAAAGCGTATGGATAATCTAAAGCTAAGTTCGCAGTTGGGAAATCGATTTTACGACCGTTATGTTTACCTTCTGTGACTAAGCCATTAATTCTAAATGGTCTGCCTAATAATTGATTGGCTTTTTCAATTTCACCATTTTCAATCATTTTAGAAATATCTCTCGCGGAAACTTTCTTATCGTCCACCATTTCGGTTGGAATCACACAGGTATCGAAGAATAAAGAAAGATAGAAACTATTCCCTTCTCCTCTCACACCAAATGTGTAATCTTCTCCACAGAAGACTTTCTTTGGATTGATTTTATTTATGACATGTTCGATAAATTCATCTTTTGTTAATTCCGCCGCGGTGCGATCGAAGTTCATGATATATAGATAATCGACACCTAATTGCTCCATGACTTCCGCTTTATCACTAACTGATGTGAGGTAATGATTTTCTTTGATGTTTCCTAACACAAAAGCGGGTGATTCATCAAAAGTAAGAACGCTAACTTTATAACCTTCTTTTAACGCTTCTTTAATCATCGCTTGGTGGCCTAAATGAACGCCATCAAAAAAGCCTAAACACAAAACTGTGTCTTCTTTATTTACTGGGGTATGTAAGTAATCAAATTGGAATATCTTCATGACCAGAGTCCCCTAAGTGGAAAATATAAATCTCCATTTTTTCTATTATAAACCGCTAGAGAATTAGTTTCATTATTTTTGCTATTTTTATAGCAAATTAATATAGTGTCATTTTCATTCTCTAACGATATATTTTTGCCGTCTTTAATGTCTTTCACTAACGGATTGTTTTCGTCGATAATCACTTTTGGAAGGCTAATTAATTTAGAAGAATCGAGTAAATCTTCTTCTTTTAAATCTTCAATATCTATTGCTTTTGAGATATCAATATTTCCGATTTTTGTTCTTCTTAATTCTACTAAATGACCCACTGTATTTAGCTTAATCGCGATATCTTCTCCTAAGGTTCTGACATATGTTCCACGAGAACAACGAACTTCAAATTTGATGCAATTTTCGGAAAAAGACACGAGTTTTAAAGACTTTATTTGGATTTTGCGGGGTTTTCTATCAACTTCAATGCCTTTTCTAGATAAGTCATAAAGTCTTTTCCCTTCATGATGAAGCGCGCTAGTCATCGGAGGGATTTGTTTGCTTTCACCGATAAATGATTCAAAGACTTTTAAAATATCTTTTTCATCAATATCTCCGACTTCTTTTTCTTCGATAACTTCACCAGTCAGATCGCCACTACTAGTTTTCTTTCCCAAACATAAAGTGGCTTCATAAGTTTTAAATGAATCATTGATGTAAGGTAGAGCTTTACACCCTCCGTTAACCGCGATAATTAATAAACCACTGGCGAATGGGTCAAGCGTACCGAGGTGACCAACTTTCCGAGTATGAAAAAGGCGTTGAATTTTATTATCAACGCTTCTGCTAGTAACGTTTATTCTTTTATCAATAAGAAGTAAACCGTTCATATTGGGCTCTTTTTCACTCGGAGATAATTAACCTATTTATCTTTATTCAATAATTCGGTAATTCTCTCTTCTCTTTTATATCCATCATCTAAGACGAATGATAATTCTGGGCAGCGTCTTGTGTCCATTTTCTTCGCTAAAGAAGAACGGATGAAGCCTTTAGAATGTTCTAATACTTCCATGCCTTCTTTCGCATCTTCATCTCTAATAAAGGAGACATAGACTTTCGCGTAAGAAAAGTCTTTGCTGACTCTCACTTCAGGAATAGAAACAAATCCAAGGTGAGGGTTTTTTAATTCAAACTGAATGATTTCAGCAATATTCTTTCTAATTAATGTCGCAATTCTTTCTTGTTTATTGGCCATAATTATTTTTCTTCTTCGACACTTTCGAACCCTTCGATAATGTCGCCTTCTTTAATATCATTAAAGTTTTCGATTAACATACCGCATTCATAACCGGATTTAACTTCTTTAACTTGATCTTTTTCTCTTTGTAAGGAAGCGAGTTTTCCTTCATAAATGACGATACCACCACGGATAACTCTCACTCCACATGTGGATTTGATAGAGCCTTCCACCACCATACATCCGGCGATTGTGCCTAACTTACTGACTTTGAACAAACGTCTAATTTCAGCTTGGCCAGTCACTTTTTCGACAAATGTTGGGGCTAGCATACCTTTCATCGCCGCTTGAATTTCTTCAATTAAAGCGTAAATGATACGGTGTAATCTAATTTCAATGCCTTCTTCTAAAGCTTTCGCTCTAGTTCTCGCATCTGGTCTCACATTAAATCCATAAATAATCGCGTGTGAGGCGCTGGCTAATAAGACATCACTTTCAGTAATCGCACCAGAGGTAGCTCTGACGATATTAATCTTGATATCTTCAGTAGATAATTTTTCTAAAGATGCTTTAACGGCTTCTGCACTACCAGTGGAATCAGCTTTAATAATTAAGTTGATAACTTGTCTTTCGCCTTCTTTAGCTCTATTAAATAAATCTTCTAAAGAAGCGGCAGATGTCGCGTTTCTATCTTTTTGTTCTTTAATTAATTTTCTTCTTGTGGCGATACTTCTCGCTTCACTTTCTTCAGAGAAAGCCATAAAGCGATCGCCAGCTTGAGGAACTTCACCTAAACCGATAACGGAGACTGGTGTACTTGGTGTGGCTTCTTGAAGAACTTTACGATATTCGTTTGTCATTCTTCTGGCTTTGCCGTAGGATGTACCAACAACTAAAAAGTCACCTTCTCTTAATGTACCGTTTTGAATTAATAATGTGGCTTTTGCACCTTCATTTTTATCTAATTTTGCTTCTAAAACTGTACCTAAAGCATATCGATCTGGATTAGCTTTTAATTCTTTTAATTCAGCGACCACGAGGATGGCTTCTAAGATGCCATCAATATTCTTTTTCTGCTTTGCAGAAATTTCAACACAAATGGCGTCTCCACCATAATCTTCAGCGATAACATCGTGTTGCATTAATTCTTGTTTAACTCTATCTGGATCAGCGCCTGGCTTATCCATTTTGTTAATCGCAACGATAATTGGGACGTTGGCCGCTTTAGCGTGGTCAATCGCTTCGATTGTTTGAGGCATAACGCCATCGTCCGCAGCGACGACTAAGACAACAATATCGGTGACACTCGCGCCTCTTGCTCTCATCGCAGTAAAGGCTTCGTGCCCAGGAGTATCGATAAACGTAATCTTTTCACCTTTATATTCTTTTTGATACGCACCAATCTCTTGGCTGATACCACCGAATTCGCCTTCGACTAAATTAGAATTTCTAATCGCGTCGATTAATGTGGTTTTACCGTGGTCAACGTGACCCATGATAGTAACAACCGCTGGACGTGGTTTTAACTTGGCTGGGTCATCATTGATTTCTAAATCTTCGAAATTTTCTGCGGCGACGATATTCTTCTTTTCAAAATCATATCCGAATTCTAAGCAGACGATTCCGATTAATTCATCATCGAGGATTGTGTTAATCGTGACCATCTTTCCTTGCATAAAGAGAAATTTAATAATATCTCCTAATGGAATATTTAATGCTTTAGATAATTCACCAGTGGAGATCGCCCCTGTATAAACAAAGACACCACCATTAACTTTGGTTCTGGTTTTATCTGCGCTGACTTTCGTGGAAACATTTGTTTCACGTTGTCCATTAAATGGTTTTTTATTACCTTTTGCCATAATTAACACCTTCCTTTCGTTAGCATAATGCTAGTAATTGGTCATAAATCTCTTCAGGAACATTAGTTCTAAGAGCTTTATTAAATAGTTTCTTTTTCTTGGCAATATTGATTGCTTCTATATTTCTAGAAATATAGGCTCCCCTGCCTGGAATATGAGAATCCTTTTCGATAAGGATATTTCCACTCGGGGTTTTTACGACGCGAATTAGTTCTTTGACATCAAACAACTTTCTAGTCGCAACACAAGTACGAAAGATTATTTTATTTTTCGTCATCGTCGTAATATTCGTCGTATTCGTCGTAATCGACTTCCTCATCGTCGAATTCTTCTTCTTGTTCTTCTTCATCAAATTCACGAAGTTCTTCTTCAGTGTAAATAGACATATTGGTGTAAGAATCTTTTCTTGGAGTAGAAGCGACTTCTTCTTCCGCATTTTTCTTATTAGATTTATTAGATTTCTTACCAGAAGATTTCTTATTAGCTCTGCTGGATTCATTTTCTAATGAAGCTTCTAAGTCAGATAATGTAGTTGTAGTCTTAACCTCTTTAATTTCTTGAACAGGAGTTTCTTCCGCTGGTTGTTCTTCAACCACTGGTTCTTCTTGAACAGGAGCTTCTTCGACAACTGGAGCTTCAGTAACTACTGGAGCTGGAGCGACATCTTCGTTTTCCACTTTATCGCGTAAAGCTTCATCGAAGTCATTGCTTTCTTCCGCGTAAACACGTTGTTGAGGGGCAACATAGCCTTCTGGTAAGCCTGGTAAGACTTCGCCAGCATGAGAGGCTGCTGCAACTCTTCTTTCTTCTTCGAGTCTTCTCGCGTTATTTTCTGTTTCAATCGCTTGTAATTCTTCGAAGCTTTGGAATTCGATGCCTTCGTTAAGTGCATCGGTTTCTGTTTTTATATCAATGTTATAGCCAGTTAAACGCACTGCTAATCTCGCGTTGACACCGCGTCTACCGATTGCTAAAGATAAAGAATCGTCTTTGACGATAACGGTCGCGGATTTGTCATCTTTGTTATAAGAAACTCCAGCCACTCTTGCTGGTTTAAGAGCTTCCATAACATATAAACCTGGATTTTCGCTATAAGCGATAATATCGATTTTTTCTTTCGCTTGTCCATTCCCTAGTTGTGAGACAATCTTTTGAATACGGTTACCATTTTGACCAATACATGCACCAGCAGGATCAACGTTTGGATCATTGGTGAAAACGGCGACTTTACTTCTTTCGCCAGCTTCTCTAGCGATGGCTTTGATAATAATTGTGCCATCATAGATTTCTCTAATTTCTTCATTGAATAAGCTTCTTAAGAAACCTTCACTAGCACGGCTAACGATAATGTGAGCGCCTTTTGTGCCGCTAGCGACGTCTTCGACAAATAAACGAATATCATCACCAACGTTAAATCTTTCATCACCAATCATTTGGGAACGTGGAAGATAAACGCTTGTTCTACCGATATTGACAGAGCAACCTCTTTCATCAACCTTTTCCACTTTACCAGTGATCATGGTATTGATTTTGTCTTTGAATGTTTCATATAAAACACTCTTTTCAGCTTCAGCGAATTTTTGTTTCAAAATGGATTTGATACTTGTCGCTGTCGCTTTTCTTAATTCTTCAATAGAGGCTGGGATATAGAATTTATCATCTCTGATTTCGCCTTTTTTGGCTTTTTCTAAATCTTTCGCATCTTCTAAAGAAATTTGTAAGAAGTCATCTTCAACTTCGTCAACAATGTCTTTGACATTGTACATTTCGATGATGCCTTCTTCTGGCTTGATGATAACTTCGACAACCGCGTCGTCACCACCGAGTTCTTTTTTGTAACCTTTTTTCATCGCTTCTTCTAGGGAAAGAAGGACTGTTTCACGGCTAATTCCTTTGCTTAATTCGATTCCTTCGATCGCTTCAAGGAATTCTTGTGCGTTAATAACCATAACTCTTTTACTCCTTTAAAATTTAATGGCTAATCTAATTTTTGATATATTTGTTTTTTTAATATCAACAACTTTAGTTCTGGTCTTTTCTTTATATGAGAGAAGAATGTTCTCATCATTTACTTGATCCAGATTTCCTTCATAAATGTTTTCTCCGTTAATTGGATTAATGAGATGAACATTGATGTAAGAATTAATATAATCCCTTAACTTTTCTATTTTTAAAGGCTTTTCTGCACCTAATGAAGAGATATCTAAGGTGTATCCTTCTTCAATAGGATCAATCTCGTCGAGATACTCATTTAATTTATGAGATAAATCGACAATTGCTTCCATATCAATCGGTTCCACTCGATCGACGATGATGCTGAGCGTTTTCTCCCCTTTAACAATATTTATTGTTAAACTAACGAGTTCATAACCGAGTTCAGTAAGCTTTTCACTAACTAATTGTTCTAACTTTTTAATTTCCATATATGTATCCTTTAAAAACAAAGAGCGACCTTCCGGTCACTCTTGTTAAAGAGTATTTCGGTCTTTCGACCGTGATTACTCTATCATAAATATAATTTATTGTCTAGATATTTTTATCTATGTGGATCAACGATAATCGCACCATCGGAACAGACAACGGTTCTAGTTCCCGCTCTATCTAACCAGTTGGAGCCTCTGACGACATATCTCCATTCTGATTTTGTTCCGCCATAATTGATACGAGCTAACTTCACGCAGTTGAAGAAGCAGTTCTTTCTAATACGTTTAACGGAAACTGGGATAGAAACGATTTCGAGATTTAAGCAGTTTGCGAATGCGCCAACGCCTAATTCTTTAATGCCTGATGGGATATCAGCATATTTTAAATCTAAGTTTTTGCTGAAAGCATGACCACCGATAGATTTGATATCAGTTGGTAATACTCCTCTAGGAGCAACAGCCACTTCTTCTGGGTTATTAACGACTTGAACTGGGGCTTGTTGTGGTTGTTCACCATTAGCTGGTTGTGGTTGAGTTGGAATCACAACTTGACCATTTTGTGGATAGCCACCATTAACGATAATAACTTGTGGTTGAGCAGCTGGAGCTGGAGCTTGGTAATATTGATTTGTTTGATATTGGTTTGTTCCGCCACTACCGAAACGTTTTGCTCTACCAATGTAGAATTTGTCTTTAAAGGCATTGACATAAACGATTGATAATAAGATTGAAGCAACTAAAGAACCGCCGGCAAAGATTAATGGCCACATGAAGTTGAATCTTAATTCAAGGCCAAGTTTTCCACCCGCCAAACCAATAAAGAATGTGTAACCGAATGAACCGGCACCAAAAATTAACATAAACACGAAGATAGCCCATGATAATTTAACAGGCGCGGCTGGATTAACGACTCTACCAGTCACCAAATAGAAGAAAGCGAAGATGATATCGACTAAAACTAAGATGACTAAGATTGCCATGATAACTAATAACGCCCATAAAATAACGGTGTTGATTAAACCAAACATCGCAACATTTGGATTAGCGGTGATGTCAGCGATTAATTTATCAAAAGCGATTTGTGAATCGTTATAAATAAATTCCTTGAAAGGTGGGTTTTGTAAAAAACCTAAGTTCCAATAAAGTAAGTGCACTAAGTTTGTACCTTTAAGTGCTATTGTATCTGAACCATAACCAGTGATTGAAATCCATTTGAAAATGAGATTTAAAACTGGAGGAACGGCCACAACGATTAATAATAGCATGGAGAGAATTGCTCCCACACACCAACGGCGATAAACTAAAACGCCATTAACTTCATTCTTTTTCTTTCCCATAGTAAATTTCCCTTTATCGCCTTCTATTATACAAAAGTTAAAAAACGAGTATCAATTAATTTATTAATTATTTTCAAATATTCTACATTTTTTTGCGGAGAGTGAGGATATTTTTGTCGTTAATTCTATCGTATGCATACTTGGTCATAATTTTCTTCACGATTAAAATACCTAACCCACCTATGCGTTGCTCGCTCGCCTCACCTGAAAGAGGATCGTTATTCACATCGAGTGGATTAAACGGTATGCCCTTATCGATAAGAGTGAGGATGAATTCCTTTTGATCATGGTTAAACATCAACCTGATATAGACCTCTCCACCTTCGTTTTTATAGCCGTGTCTAATGATGTTAGAAATGAGTTCATCAGCGACAACTAATAGGTTATTTGTAAAGGATTGTTCAAATGAGTATTTCGCGCAGAAATCTTTTACAAAGTCCAACATTTTCGCGATATTTTCTAGTCTTCCATCTTCTAATCTTTCTTCAAAAGAGTATTTATCACCATGGAATTTTAAGGTTAATAATGTCATGTCGTCAGATTGGTCAGCATCTTGAACGAATTGAGCAATATCATCTTTTAGGTCATGATGCATTTGAAGGACACAAGTAAAGTCACGAGAATTCATAAATTCTAAGAAGTGCTGTTCACCATAAAAACCGCCTTCTTTATTTCTCGCTTCAGTTATCCCATCTGTGTAAAGAATGATGTGCTCATTATTTTTCAAATAGAAGTCCTCATCTTTGACATAGGCATCTGGTAAGCCGCCTAAGATAAAACCGGAGTTACATTTTAAATAACGGAAGTTGAAATTGTCTCCCACGATCGGAGGATTATGACCAGCGTTAGAATATCTCACGTGTCCAGTTTTGGTATTAACCATTGCTAAAAAGCAAGTAACAAACATTTGGTTATTATTGCCTTCATAAATGGTTTTATTGACTTCTTTCATGATTTGGCTTGGCATTTTCTCAACAGCGACAAAATTTTTAAAACAGGTAATTGTTTTCATCATAAACATCGCCGCTGGAACGCCTTTTCCGGAGACATCACCGATAACAATCGCGACGTGATCATCATCTAATTTCATATAATCATAGAAGTCACCACCGACTTCTTTCGCGGCTTTTAATTCACCAATAATTTCGACATCTTGATTAGAAGCAAATTCGCTTGGTAAAGTCGCTAATTGAATGTCTTTAGCAACGTTAAGCTCAGTATCGATTGTTTGCTTATCACTATTAACACGTATTTCGTTAACTAATAATTTATATGTACGTAAGTTCAAAGCGTTAGTTGATAAGAACATCATGAGTAAGAAAAGGAATCTTGGAAGATAATAATATCCAGCGACTTTGATGTATCTATTCTCACCAAGTTCAAGCATTCGATTAATCATATCCCACCTTTCGCCTGGTCGATCTGGTAAATAATAATTACCAGCTTCATCCATCGGGTAGACAATTACTGTTCCTGTTTCAGTTTTGATTAAGCCATCACCTAAAATGGTTGGATCATATTCACCGACGAACATTGATAAAAACATGCAAATCGCCATCATGATCGAAATGGTGATAAAAGCTGTTCTTCCTAATTTAGGATTGTAATAATGGTTGACTGTAAATAAGCATAATGCCCATCCTAAAACACCGTGTTTAGGAATGATGATATTAATAAAAGATATTACTGCGACGAAAGAGAAGATGACAAAGTATTTAAATGTTGGTTTTTCTATTCTTTTTGATTTGAGATAAAAAAGAGGCGAGATTAAAAAGATAATGTTAATTGGTAAGATGATGTTCACTATTGTGTAGAAATATGGGTGGAGGACAAACGCTCCAGTTAAATATAAAATCCATACAATAACTAAAACACCGCCTGCGAAAGCGTTAAGGAAAATCATTTGCTTATTCGCATCGACTTCGTTTTTTAAATACTCGTCGATATATCGCTTATCAATATTCGCGGTTGGATCTTCTTTTTTTCTTCTAGCCATTAGATACCTACTTCTAAATCATCATATTGATCTAATAATTTAATTAATCTACTTCTGCAACCTTCTAAACGCTTATTGTTGTCTGGCGTATTCATTTCATTCCACCAAATCATATGGGCGTAGCAAAGTAATGCGAGTTTATCTTTGATACTTTGGTCGTCTTTACCAAAATATCCTTCCACCACTTTGTTAAAGATGCTGGATGAAAATTCTGGAGAAACACCGAGGAATTTTTCACAGTTTCCTGGATCGTCTTCTTCAAAAGCCACATAAGGCGCACGCAAAGACGCTAATTCAAAGATTGGATGACCGACTGATAAAGTATCCATATCAATCAATAAGAAGTCATCACCTTGGACCATGATGTTTTTGAAGTGACAGTCTCCATGAACAAATGTTTGTCTTTCTGGAATCGCTTCCACCATTTTTAATAATTTAGCCGCGTGCTCTTTATCTAAGAACTTGCCACACGCTTCCGCTTTTTTCACATACTGTGCTTTTGCGCTTGGAATTTCTGGATTGAAGCATTCTGTGGTATTAATCTTCTTTAAAAGTTTGACATATCTATCGATTAAATCGTCGAAATTATCTCTTTGTTCAATGAAAGCGTTCTTTAAAGAGATACAATCTAACATTTCAAATCTCACGCCTAATTTATCATCCACTCTGACGATATCAAAAGATATCGCGGTTGGGATACCAAGAACAAAGGCTTGTTTAGCTAAAGTTAATTCTCTTTCAATTTGGTTTGGATCAGATACTCTTTGGAAAACTTTAATAATTGTGTCTTTATCAATACGATAAACTTTGGAGAAAAACCCTTCACCAATTAATTGAGCACCGGAAATATAAACTCTCTTGAGAGCTTTTTTAATTTCCATCATATTGATGAAACCAGTCATCGATAAGACATCGTAAACTTCTAAAGAGGCCTCAACGATACTGACGTTATTGTACTTTTGTTTTAGTTTTAAAATGATTCTTAATCCCGCGCTAGAGATGTAACGGAGATTAGAAAAATCGAGAACTAAAGAAGTAAATTTGTTATTACCAATCGCTTCTTCGATTTCTTTTTCGACATTATCTGCGTTATAAGAATTTAATTCGCCTTCAAAAAACAAGGTGAGTTGTTGATTTTTTAATTCGTTTCTCATTGATGTACCTCAAACTTATTTATATTGTATAACAAGAAAAGATAGCAAAAAATTATTTTTTGTTATCTAGTTGATTTATTTTCTCTTTTGCGGCATCTAGCCCCAAACTTTCGGCTTTTTTGAGCCAGTAATAGGCTAATTCGTCGTTTTTTGGAACATAGACTCCGTTTTCGTAGAAAAGGGCTAAATTATACATCGCTCTTGGGTCGAGATATTTGGCGCCTTGTTGATAATAATATAAGGAGCGGGAATAGTCTTTTTCCACTCCTTCTCCGCTCGAGAACATCACACCTAAATAATAGAAACAGAGATAATCTCCTTCATCGGTTCCAGCGAAGAAATAATGAAGCGCTTTATCGTAATCTTTCGTAACACCGATACCGTTATAAAAACATAATCCGATTAAATGGAGAACATTTCTCTCCCCTAATTTTCTCGCTTCATTTAATAATTCAAAGTATTTTTGGTCGTCTGCTTCCACTCCAACGCCTTGATGATAGAATCTCGCTAAAATGCATATCGCATTTAAATTATTCTTTTCCGCGGCTTCGTTAACTAAAGCAAATGCTTTGTCATCATCTTTCTCCACTCCTAATCCTTTGTAATAAAGTAAACCTAAATTAGTAATGGAGGCGACATCCCCATGGCTTACCGCTAAAGAAAAATAATGGAAAGCCATTTTATAATTTATTTCTGTTCCAATTCCTTTTTCATAAAAATAAGCTAACTTTCTTTCACAAGGTGGATAAAATCTCGTCGCACCTTGATAAGCAAACTTAAAAGCGAGCTTTTGGTCTTTATCTTCATCTTGATAAAAAGAAGCGAGTTCGTATAAAGATGAGACGTCACCTAGTTTAGCTTTAGATAAATAAAATTGGAGTTCATTTTCGTCCATACTCCAATTCTATCAAATATCTTTTTAAAAATAAATATTTATTTTTAAATTAATCTAGTATTTCTAATAAATTATGAATTCTAATGTAGTCTTTAGAATCCTTAAACGCATCAATTCTATCAATGAGAATCGCATCGACATTAGAGCGGTTCGCGCTGATCATATCGTTTAAGCCATCACCGATATACACCACTTCATCTCTTTTATCCATATAGCCTAATTCTTCTAATGCATATAAAAGAGGCTTTGGACTTGGTTTAGTTTCTCTTACTTTATCGTTATCGACAAAGATTAAGAAATATTCTTTTGGGATATCTAAAAAAGACAAAACATCTAAAACGTGCTTTTCATTGTTACTAGTAACAATACCTAATTTATGTCCCGCTTCATGTAGTCTTTTTAAGCATTCTTTAGTTTCAGGATATAATTCTGTCTTTCTTAAGATTTCTTCATCATCTAAATAATGTCTGATGGCCTTTTCAAATTCACCCGCTCTTGACCAATCGGCGTGAAGTTCGTCATATGTTGTTTCTAATGGTTGACGAGAATATCTCACGACATCATCAGGGTTAATCTCGATATCAATTGTTCTAAAAGCCAAAGTGAAAATATCGATGAGGGACTTAAGTGAATCCACTAATGTGCCATCAAAATCAAATAAATATAAGTCGTATTTCTTCATATGGTAAGCATTATACCTGCTAAAAAAGAAAATAAAAACCCTTTAATCTTTCGACTAAAGGGTAATTATCATTTATTAAGGATTAACCCCAAATTCTTTCAAAGAATTCTTTTTCGGCACCGGTGATTTTGTCATCGATACTTAAGAACGCTAAGCCATACATTAAGCAAGCATCTTTGAATTCTCCACCAGCACCGTCGAGAAGGTTGTCAACAGCAGCGCGGGCTTGTGCATCATCAAGTTCATTGACCATGTTGTAGAATGTTTCATAGTCCATGTTGATATTTGTGATTGTGATGAATAATTCGTGTTCTTTTCTTGCGACTAAATTGTCAGCGCCAGCAAAAACAGCGGTTAAATTGACGATGAAAGCAACGAAATTGTCACTGTTTTCGAAAAATTCAGCGATTTTGGATAAGGAATTACGAGCAATGTTAATTTTTTCTGCATCAGAATAATTAACGACTTGTTGATAAAGTTCATTAAATGTCATGTGATTTCTCCTTTACGAAACTTTGTTTAAAAAATTATAACACTTTTCTTTTGATATTAGATAGCATATTTTCTCAATGCATCTAACTTTTTATTCTTGTTTAGCGAACACATCTTTGCCTGCACCACACCAATCACAGGTGAAGTCAGCTGGCAAATCTTCGAACTTTGTGCCTGGAGCGATACCTTTTTCTGGAAGGCCTAATTCTTCGTCATAAACGAAACCACAAGCTTGACAAACGTATTTCATGTCAGTTCCTCCTAATAATTAATTTATTGGTTCGAAATCGGCCGCACCATGCTTACATAATGGACAGACGATGTCTTCTGGTAATTCATCACCTTCATAAACGTAACCACAAACTTTACAGACATAGCCTTTTTTCTTGGTTTCTGGCTTTGGTTTAACGTTAGCTTGGTAATAGTTATATGTCATTGTTTCAATATGGTTAATTGTCTTAGATTCAGTGACGGAACAGATGAACATTCCGTGTGTACCTAAATCGACATATTGATCAACTTTTAAGGAGAAGAAAGCATTGATGTTTTTGGTTAAAACTCTTAACCCATTTTCGCTTCTTAAAACCTCTTCTCCTTCGAACTTATCTTTATCTCTTCCAGAGACGAATCCGAATTGTTGGAAAGTGGAGAATGGAGTCTCGATATTTAAGCAGTTAACATTCAAAATACCGGTCTTTTTGATGACTTCATGGGAATAATTGGCTTTATTGATGTTAACGACAACACGTAGTGGAGTGTCTGTTAATTGAGAGACTGTATTAACGATTAAACCATTATCCTTCTTTCCATCATTACTGGTGACGACATATAAGCCATATCCAATCTTGAATAATGCCTTTGGATCGACTTCTGGTTGAGTCTCTTCTTTGATCTCTTTATGAGCGATATAGTCAACACAGAGAGCCTTCGCTAATTGAGAAATTTGTTCTTTATTCTCTTCACTTAAACTGGAGAGAATTCTCACGGTTGGTTCGATATAAGTGATGTTTTTAGATTTCGCTAATTTGTCTTTCATCACTTTCGCCGCCATTGGGGCCCAAGTGCCGTTTTCCATTAAAGCGATTTTCTTATTTTGGAAATTTCTTTCCACTAAACGATGTAAGAAATCATTCATGAATGGATAGATTTCCGCGTTATATGTGGTTGTGGCTAAAACGATTTTTCCATATCTAAATGCATCTTCAACGCATTCCGCCATATCTTCTCTAGCTAAATCGTTGACCACTACTTTTGGAGCGCCATTTTTCTCTAATTCTTCAGCTAATAACATAACTGCGTCTTTTGTGTGACCATAAACAGAGGTATAGAAAATAGCAACGCCTTCTGTTTCAACGCTATAAGAACTCCAAATATTATAAAGATTTAAATAATATCCTAAGTCGCTATCTAAGACTGGTCCGTGTAATGGACAAATCATTTGAATATCAAGTGCCGCGGCTTTCTTTAATAAGGCTTGAACTTGAGCGCCGTATTTACCAACGATACCGATATAGTATCTTCTTGCTTCGCAAGCCCATTCTTCTTCGACGTCTAAAGCGCCGAATTTTCCAAAGCCATCCGCGGAGAATAAGACTTTATCAAATGAATCGTATGTGACCATAACTTCTGGCCAGTGCACCATTGGAGCGAAGACAAATGTTAAATTGTGTTTACCTAAATTTAAGGAATCACCATCGTTAACAACTAATTTATGTGGAATTTCTTCGTGGAAGAATTGTTCCATCATCTTAAATGTCTTTTCATTACCAACGACAAAGGTATCTGGATATTCTCTTAAGAAGTTAATAATGTTCGCAGAGTGATCTGGTTCCATATGTTGGACAATTAAGTAGTTTGGTTTAGCACCATCTAAAGCATTCTTAACATTGTTAAGCCATTCTTTCGTGAAGTGTTGATCCACTGTGTCCATGACTGCGATTAATTCATCTTTAATCACATAGGAGTTATAGGCCATTCCATTAGGAACGACATATTGTCCTTCGAATAAGTCTACTTGGTGGTCATTAACACCGACGTAGAACAAGTCTTTTGTTAGATTCTTTTTCATCTTTTTAACCAATCCTTTAATTTCTCATCTATTTCATCAACTTCGCTTCCTTTGCAAGCAAAGCCGTTTTTGACTATCGCACCTTTAACAGAACCTTTGAGTTCTAATTCGGATAAACCCATACTACCTTCTTCGTTAGTGCAGAATGGATAAATAGTTTTACCAATGAATTGGTAATCTTTTAAGAATGTCGCGACTACGCGTGGATAAGTTCTCCACCATGTTGGGTAGCCGATATAAACGACATCATATTCATCTAAATTTTCTAATTTTTTGACATATTCAACGCGTTCACCAGATTGATCTTCTCTTCTGCTTCTCAAAACGCATTCATCATAATCTGTTGGGTATGGGTTTAATGGTTCGAGTTTATATAACTCACCACCCACTTCTTTGGCAATTTTTTCAGCGATAATCTCAGTAAAACCCTTTGAAATAGTTTCAACACGACCATTAACGCTGTTTTCCCCCACACGAGAGAAATAAACGATTAATTTTTTCATTTTCTATGTCTCCAATACCTATCATTTCAATTATGCCAAAAATAAATGACATAAGAAAGACTTTATAAGATAAAGAGACAATTATTTTGATTTATACAATATGAGAAAAAGAATATAATAACACTATGCTAAATAAATTATCTGTCAAAAACTTCGCAATTATTGAAGATATCGATGTCTCATTCAAAGATGGATTAACCGTTTTAACTGGTGAAACAGGGGCTGGTAAATCTTTGATTATCGACTGTATTTCTCTTTTATTAGGAGAAAGAGCAAATCTAGAAATGATTAGAAGAGGCGAAGAAAAAGCCGTCATTATTGGTGAATTCACTTTTAACAATATTTATTTATCTTCTTTATTAAATAAATTAGGTGTGGAATTTAACGATAACACCATCACGATTAACCGTGTCATTTCTCAAAATAGAAGCTCAATTAAGATTAACGATGTCTCAATCACATTAAACGATTTAAAGAGAATCAGCAGATATCTCGCTGATATTCATCTTCAATTCGATATGACTAAACTTCTCAATAAAGAGAATTATTTAGACATCGTCGATGGCTTTAAAGCGGACCTCATCGAGGAGTATAAAGACAAATATGTTCAATCTTTAACTCTGTTAAAAGAAGAAAACGAACATTACGAATCTCTTTTAAGAAAAGCGGAAGAAATCAAAAAGAACCGCGAATTTTATGAATTTGATTTAAAAGAATTAAAGGGTCTTAATCTCGTTGAAGGCGAAGAAGAAGATATCAAAAATCAAATCACATATTTAAAAAATTACGATTCCATTTATTCCTTACTCGCAGAAATTAGAGAATTAATTGATAAAGAATCTCTAGAAGACATCTATTCCATTAAAGATAAGGTGAAAGAATTATCTTCATATCAAGATGAATATAACGAAATCACCACAAGGATTGATTCCGCTTATTATGAACTTGAAGATATTTATGATTATTTAAAGAAGAAATTCTCTCATTTAGACTATAATCCAAACCAATTAGATGAATTAGAAACTCGTTTACAAGAGATCACTTTAATAAAAAAGAAACATAACAAGACAGTTAGTGAATTAATCGCATATCAAAAAGAATTAGAGTTATTAATTTCCTCTACTGGTGATGATGAAATCTTGTTAAAAGAAGAGAAAGAAAAACTATTGTCTTTATTTAAACAAACATATTTATATGGTGAAGACCTTTCTAAAGTCAGAAGACAAATCGCCAAGAGCGTTATCAAAGAATTAGAAAGACATTTAGAAGATTTAGCCCTCAAATCAAAATTCGATATCCGCATCGATTCATTTACACTACCTGAAGGTGTTGATTTATCTATCTTCTTATCCACTGGTATCGATGAAGTTGACTTCTATATCGAGACTAATATAGGCGAAGGAATGAAGCCATTAAGCAAGGTTATTTCAGGCGGCGAAGCTAGCAGAATCATGCTTGCATTTAAGACTTTATTCATTAAATCTAATAAGGTCGAAACAGTCATTTTTGATGAAATCGATACCGGTATTTCTGGAGAAATCGCTAGTAAAGTTGCGATGAAGATTTATGAGATTTCTTTATCTAGCCAAGTCATCACAATTACCCATTTACCGCAGGTTGCTTGTTTATCAAAAAACCATGTAAAAATCAGCAAATACTCTGCAAAAGGCCGTACTTTTACTAAAATTCAAGAATTATCACTTGATGAAAAGATATATGAAATTGCGCTTATGATCTCAGAAGGAAAGGTCACTCCTTCTCAATTAGAATACGCAAAAGAATTAGTCTTAAAAGAAAAATAGACTATTTGTCATAGCCTATTAATTCTCTCACAATTTCCCCGGCGATTATTAATCCCATCGCACTCGGGACAAATGCATTACTACCAGGAGCGGCTCGTCCGCTTTTTTCTTTGAGTTCCACTCCTTCATTTTGAGGATCAATTTTAATCGGTTCTTCTTTTGAATAAACAACCTTCAAATGATTGATGCCTCTTTTTCTTAATTCCGTTCTTATGACCTTCGCTAATGGGTCGACTTCTGTTTTAGAAATATCGCTAACCATTAACATTTCTGGATGCATTTTATTACCCGCGCCCATCGCAGAGATGATTGGAACATCATTATTTTTTGCTTCAATAATTATTGATAATTTTGCCGCGACTGTGTCAACGCAGTCGACAATATAATCGTATTTTTTGAAATCAAATTCACCCGCTGTTTCTGGTAAATAGAAACATTTTCTCACTTCTACTTCCGCGCCTTTGTTGATCGATAAAATCCTTTCTTTCATCACATCAACTTTGTATTGACCAAGCGTATTATATGTCGCGATAATTTGTCGATTGATATTACTCTCGCTAACGACATCATTATCGACTAAAGTGAAGTGACCAACACCACTTCTCGCTAATGCTTCAACAACATATCCGCCAACTCCACCAATACCAAAAACAAGGATATGGGCTTTTCTTAATTTTTCCATACCATCTTTAGTAAATAGAAGTTCGCTACGGATGAATTGATTAGACATAATTAATCTCTAGTTGGTTTATATCCGGCTTTGGAAATCAAATCAAAGATTTGTTCTTCACTTAAAGAAGTTTCAACTTCTACTTTTTTACTAGCTAAATCGATTTCAACGTTACTAACGCCTTCAACCGCTAAAGCTTGTTTAACATGTGCAACGCAGTGTTGGCACATCATATCTTTTACAAATAATGTCATGACTGGTTTTTCCTCCTTAGTCTCCATTTTGATTAGATTTAATCTTAATGCATTTAAACAAACGCATACGCTGCTTAAACTCATACATGCCGCGCCAATCATTGGATTTAAGGTGAAATTTAATGAATAAAATGCACCTGCGGCAATTGGTATAGCAATTATATTATATATAAAAGCCCAGAAAAGATTGATTTTTATATTTTTTACTGTTTTTAAAGATAGATGATATGCATTATATGCATCTAATAAATCTGATCTTGTTAAAACAATATCTGCGCTTGATTTAGCGATATTAGTTTCATTCATCGCTACTCCAACGTTCGCTAATTCTAACGCCACGGAATCGTTGATTCCGTCACCAACCATCATTACGTGATGGCCTTGTTCTTGATACTCTTTAATAATATTTGCTTTATCTTGCGGTAATAAAGAAGCGTGAATCGTATCAATTGCTAAATCAGCGCAAGTCTTTTTCGCACTATTTTCATTATCACCAGTTAAAAGAACAGTTTTGATGTTATATTTCTTAAATAATTCTAAAGCCTGTTTAGAAGTATCTTTTACCGTATCTAAGAATTCTACCTTTCCTAAATATTGATCTTTGGTGAAGAAATAAATAACTGTTAATTCATTATTTTCTTCAATATGCCCATTAATCTCTTTTAAATAATTCGCGTTACCTGCGTAATAAGTAGTGCTATCTATCTTTCCAGAAATCCCTTTTCCAGGAATTGTTTCAAAGTCTGTCACATCAAGAAAAGAGGTTAAATTTTCACAGAGTTCATTACTTAATGGATGGCTAGATAAATGTTCTAAAGATTGAAGCTTAAATAGGTCCTCTTCAGATAACGTATTGTTAACAATAGCGAGTTTACCATTAGTAATGGTTCCCGTCTTATCAAACATAATAACATCAACATGAGCGAGGTTCTCAAAGACTTCAGCGTCCTTAATTAAGATATAGTTCTTACTTGCTTTTAAAGTCGCAACCATTACGCATAATGGAGTGGCTAATCCGAGAGCGCATGGACATGAAATAACTAGCACAGATATCGCCAACTTGATTGATAAGTTGAAATCAAAACTTGAAAAAATCATCCATAAAATAAAGACGATAATTGCGATACCAATAACGACTGGGACGAATATCAAAGCGACCTTATCGACAATCTTTTCAATCTTCATCTTTGATGAGCTTGCTTCTTCAACCATTTTAATGATTTGGTTCATCGTTGAATTCTCTTTTGTTTTACTCACCTTGATTAATAAACTTGATTTTTGATTTTTACTTCCAGAAATTACTTCATCTCCGATATTCTTTTCTTTTAATAAAGATTCTCCTGTAATAGAAGAGTCATCGATATATGAAGATCCTTGGTAGACTGTGCCATCTAAAGGAATGACATCGAACGGTCTAATCTCAATAATATCTCCAACAGCGATAGATTCAATTGAGACTAATTCTGAAGTTTCTCCGTTATATTTTAAAACTGAATTTGGAACCATTTCCATTAATTCATCTAAAGCTTTTGTGGTCTTCTTTTTGCTTAATCCTTCTAAGAATTTACCAACACTGACTAAGGTTAAAATCATCGCCGCGGAATCAAAGTATAATTGATTATGGTGTAAATCATGCGTGGCTTCCATATTTCCATTAGAAACATAGACAAAAATAAGAATCGCGTTCACTAAAGAATAACCAAAACTAATTGAACTACCTAGAGCCACCAATGTGTCCATATTTGGTTTTAATTTAATTAACTTAGCAAACCCACTTGTGAAATAGTGAAAATTTAAGATAATAACCGCAATCGTTAATACTATTTGAATGATGACATTAATATGAACAAAATCGCCGGTTAAAAAAGGCGGAAGGGCATTAATCATATGTCCCATCGCAACATACATAATGACAATCATTAAAATGATTGAAACTATTAATGACACTTTTTTCTTATTAACTTTCTTATTTTGTTTCTCTAAATACTCATTTTTATAAATAGATGCACCGTAGCCAGCGTTTTCGACCGCTTTGATAACTTCATCGTCATTAATCTCTTTCTCCGCGCTAACTTCCATTGAGTTAGTTAAAAGAGAGACATTACATGAATATCCATCTAAATCATTAACAGCTTTGCTTACATGGGCCGCACAAGCAGCACAGCTCATCCCAGTGACTGAGTATTTTTTCTTCATAATTACATGACCTTAGAGATGACTTTAGAGATTTCTTCTAATTTTTCTTCTCTTTCTTCACGGCTAGTTGCATTTAAAACGCAATGTTTCAAATGTTGATCAAGTAAAACGACATTAGCTTTCTTTAATAAAGCGATAGAAGCGAGTAATTGATTTGAGATATCAATACAATAAACGCCTTCATCGAGCATTTTATTAATTCCGTTAAGTTGACCTTTAACAATTTCTAATAAATGTTTAATTTCATTTCTGTCCATAATATACACCTACACCCCGTGGGGGTATCTATATTATGGAATATTATTATTTTATTTTCAATAAATATGATTTATCTAAGGTAATTCATTAAAATTCCGCCAGCGACAGAAACATTTAATGAATCAATATTATCAATTGGAATCTTTACAAATATATCTGTTAAGTTAATTGTTTCTTCAGAAACTCCATGAGCTTCGTTTCCTAAAACTAAAATGAAAGATTCTGGTTTTTCTAATTTATTTAGTTCAATAGATTTCTCATTCAATGTAGATGTGATAACCACTCTATTCTTTTTAAATTTATTTAAATCACCATTTAGGATTGGAATTAAGAATATCGCACCTTTGCTCGCTGCGACAACTTTTGGATTATATATAGAAACGCAGTTATCGCTTAATATAATCGCATCATAGTTAAACGCTAAAGCGGTCCTGATTAATGTGCCCATATTGCCTGGATCTTGGATGTTATCAAAATACACTACTTTATTCATTTTTGAAGGAATGTTTTCTTTAAGTATATAACACACTCCAATAACGCCTTCAGGATTTTGATTAGAGGAGATTTTCTCAATGATTGATTCATTAACGATATATTGATCAATTTCTTTTGGAAGTTTGAGTTCTTTTAAAGTAAAAACTTCTTTAACTAAACCAGCTTGAAGCGCTAATTCTAATGACTTTATTCCTTCCACTAAAAAGGTTCCGCTTTCTTTAATCGCGGCTTTATTTTTTAGTTTTGCAGCGTTCACCACTTTTTGATTGGTTCTTGAAGTAATTTGACTAATCATTTTGATAATTCCCCTTTCTGAGATTTTTATGCAATTCCTTGTAATTTGGGCAGTATTTGTAGACTATTTTGTAGAATTTATCCCCGTGATTACTCTGGAAACAATGCGCTAATTCGTGGACAATTACCGAATCAATAATCGCCTTATCATAATGCATTAATATAGTTGAATAGGTAATACTTTTATGAGTAATTGAGTTAGATCCATAACGAGTATACATCTTTCTTACCCTTACCTTGTTCTCATAAGTTTTCATCTCTTTTTCAATTTGTCTATGACGGATTGTGATGTATTTTAAAAACCATTTTTTAAGCTTCTTTTCTAGCTCTTCATGACTCTCATAAATGATAGAACTACCATCTGAAAAGTTAATCTTACCTTCACTTTGAATCGCGATTTTATGGCCTAATAAGTAGACATAATCATCACCAAAACCTGTGCAGTGAGGGTTCTCTTTTGTTAACCTATCAAAGAACTTATCAAGACCTTGAATAATCGTTGCTTTGCTCGTCAATAAAGGCGCGGTTACCACAAAGCCTCCATCGCGATATCGATATCTAATCGTTCTCGTTCTTTTCGTGGTCAAACTAACCGCGTAATTAACTCCATCTTTTGTGTAAACAAAACTACTTGTCATGAGAGCATTATACCTTGTTTTATCTCGCAGAGATATTTAAAATATAGGCGAATATGGAAAAAATCTTAATATCCGCTTGCCTAATTGGTGAAAACTGTAAATATAACGGGGGAAATAATCTTAATTCTTCTATTGAGGCGTTATTAGAAAAATACGACCTTATTCCATTTTGCCCTGAAGTAGAAGGCGGCTTACCTATTCCTAGAGATCCGAGCGAAGTTAAAGGTGATAACGTAGTTATGAAGCATAAAAACGGCTCTGTTAGCGATGTTACTTATGAGTTCAATAAAGGGGCCAAGAAGGCCTTAATGCTCTGTTTATATCTAGGTATTAAAATCGCGGTCTTAAAAGAAAGAAGCCCATCTTGTGGCACTCATCAAATCCACGATGGCTCATTCAGCGAAACTCTTATAGATGGCATGGGCGTGACCGCGAAGTTATTAAAAGAAAACGGAATAAAAGTTTATTCTGAAGATGAGATAAAAGAATTGTTATAAAGAAAGAAAAAGGATTCCTTACGGAATCCTATTTTTTTAGTAATTGTTATTTTGCCTATCGTAATTAACTTGTAATTTCTTATAATAAGCATCTTTTAAGCTAGACCAACGATACCCTAATAATGGTAATAAATTTAAGAATGATTGGAACGCTTTCACATAACTCTTTTCATCTTGGTTTTTATAGAATTTATCAATGTTATGATAAACAAGATGGAATTGTTTTGTTAAATCATCGAGATGTTTAGTGATGTGATACACTTTCTTTTTGGTATTGATATCAATACCAAGAGATAAGAAGAAATGTAATCCATCGGCATATTCATCTAAAACGATATCTTTTGCTTCACTACCTTTATTAGACCAATATTTGAAGCATCTAGTCGCATTTGCGAGTTCACCGATTTCCACGATTAAAGCCATAATGCGTTTATCGCGGGTGGACTCATATGTAACGTGATGCTCTTCAGCAATTCTTTGATCTAATTTACTTTGGGCTAGAAATAATTCTTCTAATTCAATAGCCATATTATTTCACTTTTTTGAGTTTCCAAATCTCTTTAGCGTATTGTTCAATTGTACGGTCAGAGGTGAAATAACCAGAGTTAGCGATATTCATTAACGCCATCTTGGCCCAACCATATTTATTTTGATATAATTCTGCAACTCTTTCTTGTGCGAGAGCGTAGCTATCAAAATCTTTTAAGATGTAGTATTGATCATGATGGTTCATAATCTCATCAAAGATGAGAGAGAACTTATCTTGTTTATAGTGGCACCATTCACCATGGAATAATGAATCTAAAACGTTTTTAATTCTGCTATCGGAATTATAAACATCCCATGGGTTATAAGAGCCGGTTCTATTGAGCTCTTCGACTTCGTCATTTGTTAAACCGAAGATAACTGCGTTATCTTTTCCAGCGTTAGCGACGATTTCAATATTCGCACCATCCATTGTGCCTAATGTAATCGCACCATTCATCATGAACTTCATATTGGATGTACCAGAAGCTTCTTTACCAGCGGTAGAGATTTGTTCACTGACATCCGCAGCTGGGATGATCTTTTCGGCTAAAGTGACACCATAATTTTCTAAGAAGACAACTTTTAAGTATTTATTTGTTTCTTCATCGTTATTAACGACATCAGCAACAGCGACGATTAATTCGATAATCTTCTTCGCATAGACATAGCTTGGCGCAGCTTTCGCACCAAAGATAAATGTTCTTGGATAAATTCTGAAGTTTGGATCCGCTTTCATTCTTTGATAGAGATAAATGATGTGGAAGACATTCATTAATTGTCTCTTATAAGCGTGCAAACGCTTAATTTGAACATCAAAGATAGAATTGATATCAACTTCAACATGGTTATGTTCTAAAATATAATCCGCTAAAGCTTTCTTATTTTCTAATTTAATCTTCACTAATTGATCAAGAACTTTCTTGTCATTCGCAAAGGCTTCGAAAGCTTTAATTTTCTCCATGTCTTTAATCCAGTCTTCGCCAATCTTACTTGTGATTAATTTGGCTAAAGCTGGGTTAGCATTTAATAACCATCTACGATGGGTAACACCGTTTGTCTTGTTATTAAATTTTTCTGGCATGTAATTGTAGAATTCTTTAAATGTGACGTGTTTGATGATTTCAGTATGTAACGCAGCAACACCGTTAACAGAGAAACAGGTATAAATTGCTAAGTTACACATATGGATTTGACCATCTTTAATGATGTTCATCGCCCATCTCGCGGATTCATCAATACCTTTTTCATTCATTTCGATATTAAATCTACGATTGATTTCTTCGATGATCATGTAAACACGTGGAATTAAATTTTGCACGTACATGACTGGCCATTTTTCTAATGCTTCAGGCATAACTGTGTGGTTAGTAAAGGCCATTGATTGTTTGACTTCGTTCCAAGCATCATCCCATTCCATTTCGTATTCATCAATCATGATTCTCATCATTTCAGGAATCGCTAAGATTGGGTGGGTATCATTTAATTGGAAAACATAGTTTTTATGAACGCCAATTAATGTTCCATGATGTTGATAGAAGCTTTGTAACGCAGATTGTAAACCAGCGGAAACTAAGAAATATTGTTGACGTAATCTTAAAATACGTCCGTGTTCTGTGGAATCATCTGGATATAAGCCATAGCACATTTCTTCTAAGAAGTTTAAGTATTCGTTGAAGGATGTGTTCTTTGGTAAATGGTGAGTGGTTGGTTCAGCATTCCAAAGTCTTAATGAGTTAGTGTGGTTATTTCTATAACCTACGACTGGAACATCATAAGGAACGGCTTTAACGATAACCGCGTCTTTTGTTCTTATTCCATAAGAACCATCTGGTTTCATATAAGTTTCTGGTGAACCATAGAACTTAATTTCTTGGGCGTATTTGTTCTTTCTGACTTCCCAAACGTTACCATTAGTTAACCATTGATCCGGTAATTCTCTTTGCTTACCATCGATAATTCTTTGTTTAAAGAATCCGTATTGATATCTAATACAGTTACCGTGACCAATATAACCTAAGGAAGCGATAGAATCTAAGAAACATGCGGCAAGACGGCCAAGACCACCATTGCCTAAACCAGCGTCAGATTCTTGTTCTTCTAATTCGTGAATATTGACACCTAATTCTTCTAAACCATCTTTAGCGATTTCATAAATGCCTAAATTTTGCATATTATTCACTAATAAACGGCCAATTAGGAATTCCATTGAGAAATAGATGAGTGTTTTTTGGTCTTTACGCACTGTGTCATCATGGGTTTGTTTCCAGTTGACATTAGCGTAGTCTCTCACCATTTCGCCTAAAATCTCATATCTTTCAGAGACATGGCTTTCTGGAACGGTTAAACCATATCTTTCAAGCATTCTTTTAGTGAATTCACTTTTAAAAGCTTTTGTGTTTTGAAACATAAAATTTCCCCTTTAAAATTATTTAATAAAACTATTTCTTCGTGCTTTTTCTTACTGTTGATTTCTTTTCAACCTTTGGTGCAGGTTCTTCATTCATCTTTTTAAAGATGCAGGCTGTGAAGCTGCCTAATTTGATGCACATATGGAATGGTTTGCCTTCAAATGAACCTGGAGAGGTTTCGCATGGTAAACCATTGTATTGGTTATTACCACCATAAACATCTTTATCAGTATTTAAGATTTCTTCATATTTTCCTTCGTGGAGAAGTGGAATATTGATGAATTCATAATAGTTTGGAGTCATATTGAAGACGAAGACTAACACTTCACCTTGGGCTTCTCTTTCAAAAGCGAAGACGGATTGATCAGCGTTATCGACCATTAACCAGTTAAAGTGAACTGGATTGTGTTCTTCAAAATACATTGGTTTATAGGCGCGATAAATGAAGTTGAGGTCTTTCACTAATCTAGTGATAGAGTCGTGTTTTGGGAATCTCTTCAAATCCCATTGTAAGCCTCTAGATTCATTCCATTCATCAAATGTACCTAATTCGTTACCCATGAAGTTGAGTTTCTTACCTGGGTGAGCAAATTGATAGGTATATAAGTTTCTAAGTAAAGCAAATTTATTGTCATAATCGCCCCATAACTTATTGATGATGGTTCCTTTTCCGTGCACGACTTCGTCGTGAGAAAGTGGAAGCATGAAGTTATCAGCGTAGAAATAAGCCATGGAGAATGTTAATTTGTTATGGTCATATTTCTTATAGATTGGGTCTAAACCATAGTATTTTAATGTATCGTTCATCCAACCTAAGTCCCACTTATAGTCAAAACCAAGACCACCATATTCGATTGGTCTAGTTGTGCCTGAGAAAGCTGTGCTATCTTCAGCAATCATCATGACAGAGTCATGAGCGATATGGATTTTCGCATTTAATCTCTTGATAAATTCAACCGCACCCTCGTTTAAACCGATATTGCAGTTACCATTGTAATAGATGATATTGCTGACCGCGTCCACTCTGATACCATCGAAGTGGAAATAATCAACAAAGTAATTCATCGCACTCATTAAGAAGGATCTAACTGGATCTTTGCCTAAATCGAATTGATAGGAACCCCATGGAGATACTCTCCATTCGTTGTTATATTCGAATAAATATGTACCATCGAATTCAGCGAGGGCCCATCTATCTGTGGCAAAGTGCACTGGAGCAAAGTCGACGATAACGCCGATTCCGGCTTGGTGTAATCTATCGATTAAGCTCATTAATTGGAATGGATTTCCGTATTTGCTATCAACGGAGAAGAATCCTGTCGCTTGATAACCCCAAGAACCATCGAATGGGTGTTGGACGATTGGCATAATTTCCACGTGTGTATAACCCATACCATTGATGTATGGAATTAATTGGTCAGCGATTTCTTCATAAGATAATGTGTGACCATCCGCGGCTTTGCCGTACCAGCTACCTAAATGCATTTCATAAATGGACATTGGTCTATCGAAGTTTCTACTTCTTTGACGGAGCCAATCATCATCATGCCAAGCAAAGTTACGATTATCGAATAATCTTGAGCATGTGCCTGGTCTATTTTCTGAATAGAAAGCGAATGGGTCGGCTTTATCAACATATTCACCTTTCGCATTTCTGAAGTGGAATTTATAACATTGATAATTGTTTAAATCTGGGATATAGCATTCCCAAACACCACTATCATCAATTTTATTCATCTTGTTTGCTGTGACGTCCCAGTTATTCCAATCGCCGATAACACTCACGTCATCCGCGCATGGAGCGTAAAGTCTAAATACTACGCCATGTTCGCCATGTTCGCCTTCAACGAAATGGGCACCAAAATAATTGTGGGCATCAATGCATTGACCCATCAAAAAGTCATATACTAATCCGTAAGCCATAAAAAGCCTCCTTAATATCTATTAATACTTTAAAATACTTGCCCTTATAAAATCAATTTTTATTTATTTTAAATAAAATACAAAGTAAAAGAAAAGCGACTCATACGAGCCGCTAATCAAATTGAGAATAGGTTAATTAGCTTTATAAGCAATCACTGTTTCAAATGGTTGTAACGCAGTTGTCGCAGTTAACTCTAACGCTTCACCTTGAACAGTGGCTAAGTATAATGTATAACCTTCTAAATCTTGTGTCGCTTCATCGCCTAAACCGTTGACGTGAATAACCTTATATGTACGGTCATTTGCTTCATCGTTTAAGGTGTAGCTTAATGTTGAGAAGCTAGCATTGAAGACTGGGTTAACATCAGCGATATCATCTTTACCAAGATGTAAGCCATCTAAGTCTTGCTTCAAAGCGATTAATTTTTGATAGTTTTCAAATGTCTTGAGATGTTTAATCTTTAAGGCATAATCTAATTCATTAACCTTGTAAGAAGCATTATATGAGTTTTCATTGCCGCCTTTAGTTCTGACAAATTCTTCACCCGCTAACATGAAGGAAGTACCTTGAGATGTGAAGACCGCTGCGTTAGCAAGGGTATTCATCTTGGCGATTTCTTCATCGCTTGTTTCAGCGAATTTACCAGTCGCTTTAATACGGTCATATAATGTGTAATTATCGTGACATGTCACATAATTAACTGTCTTATCTGGATCTTCAATCTTCACTGCGCCAGAGGTGATACCTTTGACACCAGCAATGATCTTATTAGCGTCGGATTGAGCAACGCTCTTACTAACATCAGTAATCCAACCAAGAGAGGTTTTACCATTAAGACCACCTTTAATTAAGGCATCTCTCATTTGGTCATTGAATGCACCATAACCAACGTATTTGTTGCCGTTTGCTTGAGTCGCAGCATCAGAACTTGGTAATGGGCTTGTGCCACCGGCCCATGGTTCACCGTAAACGGTGATAGCAGGATTAATTTCTTTTAAGTTAGCAGTTAATCGTTCCATGGTATCTAAATCATGTAATCCCATTAAGTCGAATCTGAAGCCGCCTAATTTGTATTCTTCGGCCCAGAATGCTGTGGATTCAATCATGAATTTACGGAACATATAACGTTCAGAAGCTGTTTCATTACCACAGCCAGAACCATTACTTAAAGCACCTTGATCAGTGTAACGGTAATAATATTCTGGGAATAAGACATCGAAGTTAGAACCTAATGCACCATTATGGTGGTTATAAACGACGTCCATGATAATGTTCATGCCTTCGTCATGATAAGCTTTGACTAATTCTTTGAATTCTCTAATTCTCACATATCCATCACGTGGATCGGAGGAATAGCTACCTTCAACTACGTTGTAGTTAAGAGGATTGTAGCCCCAGTTGAAGGATTTAGTAATTTCGTTATTAGCTTGGTCAAATAATGGAATAATTTGAACAGCGTTAACGCCTAATTCTTTAATGTGGTCGAAACCGGTCTTAACTGTCTTACCATCTGCGGTATAAGTTGTGCCGCTTTCATACATACCTTTAAAGAGTTTACGATTTTCTTCTGTACCAGTCCAAGTTTCACTTGATGTCACATCAGCGACATGTGTTTCATAAACTGTTAAAGCTTTTCTATCAATTTGTAATGGTTCGACTTCATCCCAACCTTCTGGGTTAGTTTTGCTGAAGTCAACAATCATGCCTCTTAAACCATTGACGCCTGCGCTCTTGGCGTATGGGTCAACGACTTCTCTTGCGGTATATGTTGCGTTGGTAACTTCGTATGTGTAGTATTTACCTTCTAAGTCACCATCAACGACGACAGAGTGAACACCCTTTTCACCTTTGACCATGTCATAAGATGAGTGGACTTCTGAACCACCTAAACTACCTGGTGTACCACTATTATAAATATTTAATTTAATAGTAGAGAATGGAGCCCAAACTTTGAAGGTTGTGGCTGATGGAGTGTAGGTTGCTCCTAAGTCATTACCTGTATAGTTATATTGCGCACCAAATTCATCGGTACCATAGAGTTTTGTTTTACCAATTTCACTGGAAACTTCATCATTATTTTCTAAAATTAATGTGATTGTGTAAGATTTAGTGAAATCGACTTCTTTATTATTTGGTAAAGAATCTCTAATCATAATGCTATTAACATTAGTTTTTTCAAAGATTTGTTCTTCACCTTCAAATAACTTATAGCTATTGATTTTCATATTCGCATTTACTGCGAAGTTTTTCACTGTGGTAAATGTTGATAAGGTAATTGCACCTTTCATTGTGCCTTCACCATCAGTGTAAATGTTGCTATCTCCACTCTTGAGATAAAGATGATAAACATCTTTCGCGTCTTTTTGATATAAGGAGAAGTCGACATATAAGTCATCTCCACCGCAATCTTTCGCAGACCAAGATGATCCACCTTTTCTAATGATAAAACCTAAATCATTAGCAATTGGGTTTGTCCAAGTGGAAAGAGGATATGATGCAACTGCGCCCCAATCATCACGACCGTTAAAGTCGAATCCGGCGCCGTCTTTATTTCTTTCCCAAATCCACATATCCCAATCATCATACTCATTATCTTTTCTTTGATAATGGAATTGGATAGAAGGTTCGTTGTAAGTCGGGACATTGGAGCCACCGCCTCCGCCACCTCCGCCGCCTCCGCCGTCTTGGTCACCACCGCCACAAGCAGCTAAGGTAAGTGTTAGAGCCCCCACAAATAAACTTTTTAATAAAAGTTTTTTCATAATATAACTCCTTTATATATTAGTCGTTCGCGACCCAGATGCCATAGAGATAAACAGTTTGAGTTTGTTTAAAGTCAGTGGCAAAATTCCAAAGTTTTGAATCATCTAAGGAGGAAGAATATTCTGACCATCCTAAGAAGACCGGGAATAATGGATCGCTGGCATTTTCGCTAGTTAATGAGCAGCCTTCTGGTACTGAACCTAAAGGTTGTCCCCTATACCATTGGACTTTCTTAAATGGATTACTTTCATCAGAGTGAGAATAATCTAAGAAGAAGTAATATGTTTGGTTAAATGTCTGAGGTGTTGGATCACCTCCACCGCCTCCGCCACCGCCGGAGCCGCCACCACCAGGTCCGGTGCCGCCGCCGCCGTCGCCTTCGCCGCTGCCGCCACTATCTGTAGGGCCACAGCCGACCATCGCGGCCATTCCTAATGTGAGTAATAAGGAACTTACGAATAAGAAATTTCTCTTTTTCATACTTATTTACCTCTCTTGTAGACGACAATTGTCGCGCCTGTATTATTGTCGAAATTACCAAGGTTGACTGTACCATTCGCGTTATCGAATTCATTTGGACCGAATTCCCAAACTTTTTCAGACTTTGGCACATCTCCGAATTGGACCCAGCCCCATTGACGGCCAGCGAGGAATACAAAGTATTCATCTAATTGGAAGCCACAGCAACCATGATATGTTTGTGGACTGCTACTACCTTTTTCAGAACCACTCCAAGAAATACCCCAAATTGGATTTCCTGCACTTGTTGAGGTATATGGGAATGGGTTCTTATAAGCATATTTTGGTAAGGAAGCATGTAACTTAATCGCACCAGCAAAGCAAGCGGTGTAATGAGATGTATCAATGTTTCCAATCTTAATCTTTCTTGACCAGTCAAATGCGTTGACACTAGCTGGAACATTGTAAGAGTTATGGGAAATGTAATGGCCATACATATTTTCATATGTACTCGCGGTAACCGCGGCTCTTTCAGTTTCGTTTAACTCTTTACTTCTGAATAATTCTTCACCACCATGGATGAACGCAGTAGCGTTACCCATCATGATGTAAGCATGAGTAACCATAGATGAATCATAGACAACTTGTAAGTTGCTTGGTTCAGTTACTGTATTACCTAATGTGTAATAGAATTGGTCATAAAGCGTCCAGTTATCATGGCAAGATGCATAGTTAACTGTTTGTTCTGGGTGATTACCGTTTTCTTGGTCTTTATTGATACCCCATAATAAGGAAGCGACTTTGTCTCTATTTCCTTCGGAAGCATCACCAGGACCTTGTTGCATATAACCCCAGGTTGGTAATTTGGAACCACCATAGGTGTCGTTTCCGCCTCTAATCGCATTACGGCCAGAATCGTTAAATGCACCGATATAGCACATATCGCCATCTTTGCCTAACTTGTTATAGACGGTCCATGTATTGGCGCCCCAGTTACCAGCGTATGGACGACCTTCAGCGTTATCAATATGGGCATCGGAACCGTCACCAGTCCAACCTTCACCATAGAGATAAATATCTGGATCGATTTCATATAAGGCTTTCGCGGCTTTCTTCATTGTTTGCCAGTCGATTAAGCCCATTAAGTCAAATCTGAAACCTTTGACTTTGTATTCGGTTGCCCACATCTTTAAGCTATCAACGATGAATTTGGACATCATTGGAGCTTCAGTTTTGATTTCGTTAGCACAACCGGAACCATTATAGTATTCACCATCTTCTGTATATCTGAAGAAGTATTTTGGCATTAATTTTGTGAAGTTAGAACCAGAGGCACGTGAAACGTGGTTATAAACAACGTCCATGATAACTCTTGTTGGAACATCGCCTTCACTTGGTGTCTTAGATAACTCTAAAACCATGTTCTTGAATTCTTTAACTCTTGCAGCACCATCAGTTGGATCACTACTGTATAAACCTTCTGGAACATTGTAGTTAAGTGGATTATAACCCCAGTTATAACTTTCTGGATCAGATTCGTCATTATCGTGATCGAATGCTGGTTGAAGTTGAATGGCGTTAACACCTAATTCTTTTAAGTGGTCATAACCAGTCTTGACTGTCTTATCACCGAGAGTGTATGTTGTACCCTTTTCAACAAAGGCATCATATGTACCTCTCTTAGATTGACCTGTCCAAGTTGCATCACTTGTTAAGTCTTGAACATGGACTTCGTAAACGGATAATTGTTGTGGAGTAGTGATATCTAATTTATCATCGCCATCCCATTTAAGTGGTAAATCATCCCAACCTTCTGGATTGGTGTCTTCTTTAGAATAGATAAATCCACGCATACCGTTTAAACCAGTACTTGTGGCGTATGGGTCACAAACTTCTGCGGAACCAGAGGAATTGTCCACTAAATATGTGTAATACATTCCACCTAAGTCACCAGAAATGGTTAATGACCATAAGCCATGACCTGTGTAATTCATATGATAAGATTTTGCGATATTGCTACCACCGAAATCTTTTGTGGTGCCGGTTTTATATAATTTAACAGTCATATTTCCAGCGGTTGGAGCCCAAACTCTGAAAACTGTACGACGTGAATTATAGTTGAAACCTAAATTATCACCATCATATAAGTAGTATTGATTGAATCTCGCATCATCATAAAGTTTGTCATAGGTGACATATGTTCTCTTCATTAAACCTGTTGTGGAAGCATTGTCTAAAGATTCGACCATGTAAACCATATTGATATGCGCAGTATGTGGAAGAACGATATCAAAGCTCGCTGCACCACCACCAGTACCTTCTTTAACTTTATATCTCGCGCGATATTCATCTCTTTCTTTCGCATCGATTTTGTAGAATGTTTCATCGAAGGCATATAAGGCATAAGAGAAACCACTTGTCGCGGTATTCTTACATCTAATAGTCTTCCAGTCGACGAATTCTGCAACTTTTAAGCCATCAACTTTTGTTTCGGCTTCAGTATTGTAGATAGCCACGTCACTACCAACAGCGTTAGTAGTCCAGACTTCAACAACACCATTTGCATCAGGCATGTGGTCTTTGTAAATGAGTTCGGTATCAGATGATTGTCCGCCCCAGTTTTCATTACCACCCGCTTCCATACGGTATTTGATAATGAATAATAAGGAAGATTTGCCACCGTATTTAGAGAATTTCTCAGTGGAGAAATCAACGGTGAGTTCCATGTCTTGGCCACCATTAGAGACCTTGTCAGGGAAGCATTCCATACCATTTACACCATTAACCCAGATGTAGAAAGCACGGCCGCCATTTGTGCCGTAGCTGGTTGTGTCGCTTCCGCACTTACCATCATCGTTATGATAGTGCAAAATTACTTTGCTAACGGATATCGTCTCTTCCTCTTCTTCATCAGCGTAAGCAGGACGATTCAAATAAGCAATTTTGTCTTCATCATAAGTGACATTATCTGGTTCTATTCCATTGTCATAGAAAAAAGAAGTGGAAAATGTCGCTAAGAGCATAAATGCAGACACACCAAATAGAAAAATATTTTGTTTTTTCATAAATAAACTCCTTATTTTGGTTTATTATATAAATGCACACTCATTATAACATACTCTCGCGTGTGCGAAAGCATTAATTTTACGAGAAGGTTCTTAGATGAAGATTAAATATTTAAAAGATAATAACATTCCAATGTTAGAAGTAGAAAATGAGCTTGGATTAAAGGTCACTTTTTGTAATGTTGGGGCGTCTATATACTCCATTTGTTTCAATAATGAACAAATGACTTTAACTCCTAAAAATAATAAAGACTTCTTAAATCCAAATATATATTACGGCAAAACCATCGGAGCGATCGCTAACCGTGTGAAAGATGGAAAAGTTATTATCGACGGACAAGAATATCAAATGCTCCTTAATGAAGGAGATAATGCTCTCCATGGAGGGCAATTCGCTTGTTCAAATTGTATCTTCAATTCCAAAATCAATTTCGGAAAGAACTTCTTCTCCATCATCTATACATTTAAAAAGAAGAAATTTAAAGATGGTTTACCAGGAAATGTCACTTATTATATCTCCTATTCAATGAATGATATTTCAACCGATTTACTCGTTGATTTTAAAGCCAATACTTCAGATAAAACAGTTATCTCTTTAACTAATCACGCCTATTTCTGTTTAGGAAATCCTTCTTTAGAAGGTTTATATCTCACTATCCCCGCGGATAAGTATGTTGAACCAAACAAAAACGACTTACTTCCAGAAAGAGAAAAAGAAGTCGACGAAATCATGGACTTTAGAAAAAAGAAGCCAATCTTAAAAGATATCAATAATAAATATTTACAAGATAGCAAGACATTAGGCTATGACCACCACTACATTTTCTCAGATAAAGATAAGCCGGTTATTTTAGAAAATAATCGCTATAAATTAGAGATCAAAACTGACTTTACAGGCTGTCAAATTTATACCGACAATTATAATGATAATGTGGTGATGAGAACCACTACTGAACTTACCCATAGAGGTATCGCTATCGAACCACAAGATAGCCCATTAGAAAGAAAGGTTTTAGAGAAAAACGCCTTATATCATCACCAAATCATATATTCATTCACAAAAAAATAAGCATCCGTTAGGATGCTTGTTTCTTAAATCTTGATTTTTATTTCAAGTTGTTTTTCAAAAACATATTTAAGGAAGTATAGCCAAGAACATGGTTATTTGCTTCATCAAAATTCGCGGAATAACTAGAGATAACTAAATAGAATGAAGCGGTATATTGATCTTTAGAGAAGCTAATCCAAGAGGAGAAATTTAAGGCTTCATTATATGCTTCATCTTGTGAATCATAAATCTTGATCGCGTAGCCATCATAAGCAGTTACATATTGACTTGGTAAGCTCATTAAATCATCAACTTTACGGAAGTCATCTTTTCTACCTGTATAAGCGTCCATTGATGCTTCTGGTAAAATCGCAAAATCTAACTTATCAATGATGGTTTTAGAACTTGGTGTTTCTTCTCCGAAGATATCATAAGAATAATAAATGATATCGATGAGTCCTTCTTCTTTTAACTGTTCATTATCAAGTAAAACTTGGAATTGTTCTGGTTTATGAGGAAGAACGGAATAACTTTCGACAAAGAATGTTAATTTTTCATATGGTTTAAGTTCATAAACCGCTTTAAAGATGATGTAATATCCCGCCCAAGAGAATAAGAAGGCAAAAATCATCACCCATAATAGGCCAAATAATCGACGGGAAACTAACTTAGAAGGAACCGATAAGACCATTATGATTCCTCCTTAAAGTTAATCGTGATTGATAAATATGTTTCTAGATAATAAACGCCATCTTCTTTAAATAAAGATAAATCTTCCATTGGAACAAAGACGGAAAACTCTTTTTTACTGTCTAAATCTAAGAAAAGAACACCATGACAGAAAACACCATACATATTGTAGATGATTGAATCTGTTTTAATAGCTTTCGCGTGATAGTGTTTATATTCTTTATCTTGGATTTTCTTTATAAAAGAAATATTTCCGCGATAGTTTCGATAATACATAAAAACAAAGTAGAAGAGATATCCAGCGAAAAACATCGTCCATACCCCTAAAATGATCGGGAGGAGATACATCGCTTCTCTCGTTTTGAAGATGAACACCATCGCCACACCAAAAAGATAGATCGCGGAAGATATTAATAATCTTATGAGAATCTCTTTTTTGTACTGTTTTAAAATATGGATGCGTTCATCCCCAAATAATTGATGCATATATTAATATAATATACTTATTTCATGATAACTGAAGAATATGGCGCAAGAGTTAATGTGCCGTTTTTCAAACTTGGTGCAGTTCCAGAAGTATTGATTTCATCAACAATTTTTTCTCCTGGCGCGGCAAATTCGACTTTTTCTTCAGCGAAGTTGTGGACGACGATAATATAATCATCGCCTAAAGAAATCTTATAGATGATAACCCATGGTGAGAAATCATCAACTTTATCCATCATCGAAGTAAATACACCATGTTTTAAGAATGGATATTTATTTCTAATATTGATGGCTTTCTTATAATGGTTAACTAATGAGTTACCTTTCTTTAATTGATCGTTCACGCCTAATTCGACTTGAACGTTACCTTTCATACCTTTACCTTTTTCAGGAATCTTACATTCACCAGTCTTATCGTCTTTACTCCAAATCATTGGTAAACGACGTAAAACGTCACTATTATCGGTGCCTCTGACACCCACTAGTTGAATTTCTTCACCATAATACATAAATGGAGTGCCTGGTAATAAGCATAATAATGAGGCTGCGCATTTATTTTGTGTTTCATCAAAAGCCGCGCTGATTCTATCTTGGTCGTGATTAGATAAGAAATATGATGAATAACCGTTTGGGTTATTTGTTTTGATTGTTTTTTCATTACTTTCCATCACTTTTAAGATATTAGCGATGTTGCCACTCGCTTTAGCGAGGTTGACCATAGAATACTCTCCTCCATAAGCGTTTGGGAAACGGAAGAAGGAATCTAGTTTAGATTTATGATATTGATTAATAATCGCATCTCCACTGGCCCAGCATTCGCCAACCATGTAGAAATCTTCATCGTATTTATGCGCGGTATCTTCTAACCATGTCATAAATTCGACATTCTTACTATGGTCATAGTAGTAATAATATAAAACTGCGTCTAATCTGAAGCCTTTAACACCGTGTTCGGTAATCCAGAATTTCATGATGTTTTCAATTTCATCGCGCACGCCTTGGCAGTCTAAATTGAAATCAGGCATACTTCTATCAAATCTAGATTCATAATAGACTCCACCATAGGAGTTATAGCCACTTGATGAAGTTGTTGACCAATTAAACCAATCAGCTTTACTATCTGAACCCGTCTTTGCCGCGGTGTAATCGTTATAAGAATCACGGAAATAAGTGTTATTAAGTGAACAGTGATTGAACACCATATCAAGCATAATATCGATATTATATTCCTTGGCTTTAGCGACTAAATTATCAAAGTCTTCTAAAGTACCATAATCAGAATGAACGGTATAATAGTTACTAACATCATATCCATGATATGATGGAGATTGATGAATTGGCATTAACCATAATGTTTTAATACCTAAATCATAAAGATAAGGTAATTTTTCAGTTACACCATTAATATCGCCAGTTCCATCACCGTTGCTATCATAGAAAGAACGAACGAAAATCTCATAGCTCATAGAGCCATCTTTGTTTGAAACATCATCGTAGGTGTATCCCCCCGAACCACCACAGCCCGTCGCCATTAATGGAAGAAGTAAAAATGGAAGAGCAAATAAAATTTTCTTTTTCATAAATTATGCCGCCTTTACTAAGTTAAACATGCAGTCATCGATATCGCCCCATGCTCCACCAGTTGGAGTAGAAACATGGAATCCAACGATTAATTTATCTCCAGCTTTATATTCAATATCACCAATGAAGACATCGTGCCAATCTTCATATCCGGTAAATGAACCAGCTTGTGTATATTTGACTTCTCCGTTAATCTTCACGTATGCGTGAACATCAGCGTAATCATCTTTTCCGCCCATCACGGAGATTTGGTACTTATAAGTACCAGCCACTGTTAATGTCAATTCTTGTTCAACATCAAAGTTAATGACATCCGCACCATTTGCCCAGAAGTGGAAGGCAAAGACGCCTGTTTGTGGGTTTTCTTTTGTTGGTTCAACACGGTGATTATCACCTAATGGAGTGGCGCTATTATTTGTCGCTGTCCAGTTAGTGGCTTTATATCTATCTTTACCACTAGAATCAACAAAATCGACTTCGGATTCTTCGAATCCATAGTTTTTAATAAAGTTATATTCTAATAATGTTAAATAGCAGTAGACTTCTTTACCACCAGCAACACCTTTAATTTCGTGTTTGCCGTTACCAGCGTCTTTCGCTGCTTGGATATCGAAATCTTCCCAAGTTACTTCGACTGGAACTCTGCTATTATCGGACATGATGACATTGACTGTTTTTGGTAATTCAAATGTTTCATCAGTGTAATGAGTGACATAAGCATCTTCGATGCCGTCGATATATGGTTCAACTTCGTTACCAAATCTCACTAAGTTGAAGACTTTTAAGGATTCTAATGGCCTACCATTAGTTTTGAAGAAGGCTTGGTTATCAACTTGTGTACCACCGATACCGTATTCAGCGACATCTGGATCGTATTCTCCTGAAGGAGTAGCGGCCCAACCGGAACCATAAGTTTCCCATTTGGAGTGGTTAGCTTCCCAATCCGCTCCACCAGCGCTGATCCATGTGCCTTCCCAATAGCAGATACCAATACCGTTTTTGATACTAGCAACTGTTTGAGCGACATTTCTCACGTGGTTAGCTTGTCCAGCGATAGAGAATGGGTAATCATAACCTTGGTTTTTACCAATCGTGTTACCACCGAAGTCATAATCTTCTTCAGAGAAACAATATGATGTTTCCATGACCATGACTTTTTTATTATATTTTTCAGCGATGTCACCTAAGACATTGCTTAAATTTTCAAGTGTGCCGTGCCAATAAGGATAATAAGATGTACCAAAAACATCATAATTAGCTTCAAATTTTTCTAATTGGCTCGCATAATGCGCGTATGTATCAGATTTTTCTGGGTTAGCGAAGTGAACCGCTAATAAGGCATCTTTATAAACTTCTTTAACTGCTCTACCGCCTTCATTAACTAAAGCGACATAGTAGTCAAATCGTTTTTCTCCCGCCATACCGTTATTGGTTTCGTTACCTAATTGAACCATACCAACATCAACACCCGCGGCTTTAAATTGTTTCATGCAGTCGAGAGTGTAGTCATATAAGACTTCCATCTTTTCAAAGACATCCATTCCCGCCCATGCTTTCGGGGCTTTTTGTTTGCTTGGATCAGCCCAGAAATCGGAATAATGGAAGTCGACTAATAATTTCATCTTATATTTAGTCGCTCTTTTACCGATTTCAACCGCTCTAGCGATGTCGTTATTTCCACCACCATAGCCTTTACCGTCTTTATCATGTGGGTCGTTCCATACTCTCACGCGGATGTAGTTAACGCCGTTATCACTTAAGACTTTAAAGACATCTTCTTCTTCGTTATCGAAGTTATAGAATTTAACACCGCCTTCTTCTAAACATGGAACAGATGATGCATCCATACCCATGATGAAGTCATCGGTAATACCTTCGACTTTTTTGACATAAAGAGTGTCGGATTCAACTTTTGTATAAGTTCTCCAGGATCCCCCACCACATCCTGTTAGCATGGTAAAAGCTATACCAGCTAAACCAATTGATTTCCATAAATGTTTCATAATTTACCTCCTTATTTGGTTTTATGAATAAACGGATATACGATAAATGCGGTCATTGAAATCATCATAAAGACACTGACCGCGATTAAAACGAGCTTTAAAGTAAGAGTGAAATTAAAGTCATATACACCAACATTAATTAATATTAATGTATCATAAACGAGGATAAGAGTAAATAAACCTAGGACAATAGAGCAGATAATTGTCGCGCCATTACTTCTTTGACTTTGCGCATATCGATTATGTGTTAATGGCTTAATGATAAATGATTCACTTTTAATGGCTTTAAATGAGAAAGCTAACGCTAAGAAATGAATCAAAATATGCACTCCGAAATAGAATAATTCGAAAAATTCGTTATTTAATGATTGATTAGTAATGATATTAACGATTGAAATAATGAATAAAACGACGCTAGCGATAAAACTAATCGCTTCCACGACTGTTAAGATTTTAAAGAATAAAACATCGTTTTTTTTCATAATTTATAACTCTCCAAAGCGGGTAAGGCATTTCCTTCATAATCAAATAAACATTGATTTGACCATTCATTTCTCGCTTCTTTTGGTTTTAAGTTTTGATAGATTTGCCCGTTTCTACTCGCCCAGCATATCCCTTCTCCAGGAATCCATAAAGGTTCCCAATAGCATACACCTTGAAGATGATGCTCTTTACATAGAGATAGATATTTCTCCACGAATTGTCTTTGTCCTTCTGGAGATATTTCAAACGGGAGAGAGGCCGCTAAATCTTCAATTTGTCCTTTATTAATCGCGAGATGATAGCCGTCTCCTTGAGAAGTAACTAAGTAATCTTCTAAGGTGAACGGGAATCCCATCTCCACGTTCATAACTGGTAAATTAAACTCTTTTTGAATCATATCCATATTCGCAAAATATTCTTCAAATGAATGATGCCAGAACGGATAATAACTCGTTCCGATAATATCGATTTCTAATCCTTCAGAAAGCAATCCAGAGATAATATGATGATAGAGTTTTTGGTTATATGACTCTTCAAAATGGATGATTATCTTCGCGTTTGGATAAACTTCTAAACACGCTTTTCTCGCTTCTTTGAGTAAAGCCGCGAACTTCGCGTATGGGCGCTCAATATCGTAGTCGGGCTTACCATGTGGCCAGCACATGCCATGCGTGATTTCATTACCGGTTTGGATAAAATCTACGTCAAAACCAGCATTTTTTATTGAAATTAGAGATTTTTTTGTAAATTCATAAATCTCTTTTAATAATTCTTCAAAGCTTAAATTTCTCCAAGCTTTAGGAAGAATTTGCTTACTCGGATCAACCCAAAAATCGGAATAATGAAAGTCGATAATATTTTTAAAATCATACTTCTTTAATTCTTTTAATAACTCAATGCAGTTATTTAAATCGCAAGTTCCTCCGAGATATGGCTCACCATTTTCATCATAAGGATCGTTCCAAATCCTCGTTCTTAAATGGGTGACACCATTATTTTTAAATAGAACAAAGGGGTCAATTTCTTGACCGTCCTTTTTATATTTGCTATGAGCGAACTTTTGTTGTTCTAGATATGTTGAAACATCAACACCAAGAAACATTATTGTTCTCCTTTAACGTGATCTTTCACCTTGAGAGGTTCGTTATCTTCACCAAAGGAAACCACTCTTTTCTTGAGGAAGCGATAACGATATTTGGCTTGCTCATTGAGCTTTAAGACTTCTTCTTCACTCGCGTGGAAGGCACATCTTAAACAATAATATTCGTGTTTTTCTTCATCGTAGAACATGTCCATATCGATGTCTCTCATAAAACATGATGGACATCTATAATTTAATTTGCCTTTGCTAGATTGAGACATACTTTAAGTTCTCCTTTGTCTAATTCTTTATACGCAGCGAGTTTGTAACCTGGTGAGAAGGCAATACCTTCTTCGACTTCAAATTCATCCGCGTCACCATAATAGCTAACTTCAGTTAAAACATCTGGGATATTAACAAATGCGCGTTTTCCGGCTTTTCTCACTTTTCTACCTAAATATTTATAGTTAATGACTTCATCATCAACACCTAATGTTAATTTCGATAAATCAGCTTGATATTCGTTTAAACCGAATGCGCCAGTGAAATACTCTTTAAGCAAGACTTTTTCTCCATGTAAATCATTGAGAATCTTTCTTTCGATTTGAAGTTCACCTTTACCTTTTTTAAAGGTAAATACTGATTGAATATCAATGGATAAGCCATCTAATTCGATATTGACTGGATTCGCGGTAATGATAACGTCACCATTTTCCGCTTTTTCAAATTTCGCTAATGTTCTTGTTAAACATAAATCAGCTTCATGTCCATGATAAATCACTTTACAGGACGCAACTGTTCCAGCGCCTGCATAATGGGTGAAATAACCCGCTCTATAGTTAGCTTGGATTAAATATGGATAAGAAGCGTCATAGACGTGATCTGTACCAATACCAATTTCTTGAGGAATACGCGCGACAAATGGACGTAAATCAATCATCGCACCACCTTGGTTAAAGTCTAAGCATGTTCTAAAGAAAGGATCTGCGTACCAGAAATATTGTTTATTGCTACCATAGAGAATATCTTTCCATAAAGCATTCTCACTAGTCATATAATCTGGGTGTTTTTTACGGTAATAATCAGCGAATTCTGACATTGTTAAGTCGAGTAATTCACCTTTTTTCTTTAATTCACCATAATATCTCATGCCATCTTCATAAGATTGTTTGAGTAACCAATATGGGCATTCCCATCTACCTTTTTGGTTTAACCAACCTGGTCCGACAAACATCATATTGTAAGCATAACCATCATTATATTTTTCTAAATGTCTATATTGGTCGATTAAGTTATATAAATATGGATATTCAATCTTGTCACCATCTTTATAATAAATCATACCTCTTAAGACGTTTTGAGGATGTGTGCCAAAATTAGAACCATTACCATCAAAACAAGCTAATAAGTCTCTAGATAAATGAGGAATTGCGACAATGCCGCTATCATCTTCTTTAGAAGATGCAGGACAATGTGAATTGATTTTGGATGGAATCCAAGGATTCCATGGTCCACCATCCATAAATGTGTACCAAGAGTTATTACATGTATGATAAGCTTTTGGACCTTCTTCCCAACATGTGGCGATCGCGCATTTCACGCTTGGATATTTCTTTTTAATGTAGTTAATTGTGTAGGCATCCATGAAGTAACTACCTGTACTCTCTGGATAAAAACCGAATTTATCATAGAATAAGGCAAAGACATCATCGATAATCTCTTCTTTTTGCTTATCAGAGAACATCCAAATACAGAAGTCTTCTGTTTTATATTTGGCTCTAAATTCTTTACAAGGTAAACCTAATAAAGATAAGCCGATTTCATCACCGTATTTTTCATGATCTTCTTTCGCCATTTGGATAATGACATCGGAAAATAATGAAGCATATGTGATTTGAATTGTGGTTTTTAAACCGTTTTTGTGCGCAGTATCTTGTTGAAATCTAAAGATATTGAGCGATTCATCTTGCACAGATGTTTCTTTTTTACCTGAGGATTTTTCCGCATATTCAGGGGAAAGTTCCGGACGGTGAATAATGTTGACAACAAATTCTTTCATATGTACATTCCTTTTCATTTTTATTATAAATAAAAAAGAAACACAATACATTAATTATTGTAACAAAAATAAAAAAACCGGCCTACAAATGTAGACCGGAATTCTTTTTAGAATGAATTAGGCGATTTTGCCTTGGGCTTTAGCCGCTTCGACTTGCGCTTTTAATTCAGCAGAGATATCTCTATAGATGAGAGAAGATTCTGTTTCTGGATTGAAGAAGCTCATAACCTTGGATTCGAAGGAAACGAATAATTCTTTTCCGGCGACCATGGATAATCTTTCTTGATCGGAAAGTTGAACGGTTGGAATTCTGACGATTAAGGATGTATTATCTTCTGTCAAAACGTGTAAGTGTAATTCACTACCCATCATTTCGTTAACTTGGATTGTCACTTTGAAGTTATCTTTAGCGGCTTTTGGTGCTAAAGCAACGTGTTCTGGACGGAAACCAAGGATGATATCTTGGGTGGCGCATTTCTTTTCTTTTAATAATTCAGCTTTTTCGCCTGTCACTGGGATGGAAGCACCGAATAATTCGACACTATATTTACCAGCGGATTCGACTAATTTAGCAGGAACAGTATTCATCTTTGGCGCACCGATGAATTCAGCAACGAATAAGTTGGCTGGTTTATCGAAGACTTCAGATGGGGTACCGACTTGCATAATGAAGCCGTCTTTCATAATAACGATTCTATCACCTAAGGTCATAGCTTCGGTTTGGTCGTGTGTGACGTAAATGAATGTGGTATCAATCTTCTTTCTTAAGAGAATGATTTCCGCTCTCATTTGGTTACGTAACTTCGCGTCTAAGTTGGATAATGGTTCGTCCATTAAGAAGACTTTACAGTCTTTAACCATCGCTCTACCAATCGCGACACGTTGTCTTTGACCACCAGACAAAGCCTTTGGCTTTCTGGTTAAGTATTGTGTAATACCTAAGATTTCAGCAGCGTTTGTAACTCTTTGGTAAACTTCTTCTTGAGAGTAACCTCTTTGTTTTTTACCTTTTTCGAGTAACTCTTTTTGCTCATCGATTTGAGCTTGTAATTTTTCTGCTTTTTCCGGTTGATTCTTTGCTTGTTGTTCTAATTCAGCAAGTTTCTTTTCCGCTTTGGCTCTTTCTTCTTCTTTTAAAGGAGCGAATTTGACATTCTTATCAAGTCTGAGTGGGAATGCCATGTTCTCAAAGACTGTTAAATGTGGATACAAAGCATAGTTTTGGAAGACCATGGCGATCTTACGATCTTTTGGTTGTAAGTCGTTAACGACTTCGCCATCGATTTCCACTGTACCTTCACTGATTTCTTCTAGACCCGCGACCATACGGAGGGTGGTTGATTTACCACATCCAGAAGGACCAACGAAGACGATAAATTCTTTATCGGCAATGTCGAGGTTAAAGTCATGAACCGCGACGACACCACCTTGATATATTTTCTTAACATCAGTTAATTTTACTCTAGCCATAAATTGACCTCCTAACCTTTAACGGCGCCACCGGTGACACCTTCGACATAGTATTTTTGTAAGCATAAGAACAAGATTGTAACTGGAACAGCGATGATAACACCACCTGCGCAGAACATAGTATAGTTACTCATAATCGCGCTAGGTGTAGCAATCATAGATTGTAAACCAACTGCAACGTTCATACCATCACTGGTACCGAATGAGACGTAACGTGCGAAGACGAAGTCGGCCCATGGACCCATGAAGGCTGTTAATAATGTATAAATGACGATTGGTTTCGCTAATGGCAAGATAACTTTGTACATAACTTGTAATCTAGTTGCACCATCAACACGGGCAGCTTCATCAAGTGATTTTGGTAATGTATCAAAGAAACCTTTTGAAACATAATAACCCATACCACTACTAGCGGTGTAAACAAGGATTAAGCCAGGAATTGAGTTGGCTTGTGTCATGCCTAAGTCCGCTAAGACACGGTATAAGATGATCATGGCTAACATGCCAGGGAACATACCTAAGATTAACATGAAGTTCATCAAGAATTTACGACCATTAAATCTTAATCTTGATAATGTGTATGACATGCATAAGACGATGACTGTTTGAATGATCGCGGTTGCGACCGCAATAATGAAGGTATTGAGTAACCATCTACCGAAGTTTGTTTCTGTAAACAAATTGATATAGTTATCAAAGCCCCATTGTTGTGGAATAACATAACCGACCATTTGTGTGCTTTCACAACGGAATGATTGAAGCACTAAACAGGCGAATGGGAATAACCAGATGAAGGACATGAGAACCAAGATGACATAGATGATTGTATTACCAATCATATTTTTGGCTTTTAAGCCCATGTGTCTTTTTTCTTCTTCTGGAGCTTGAGGAGCAGCTGGCTCTTCGCTAGGATTATTTGAAGCTTGTTGGAGCTCTTCTTCTGAGTAGAAGTTCTTTTCTTCAACAGCAACTTCTTTTTCTTCGAAGTATGTCATTATTGATAGTCCTCCTCATTTCTAGTTGATGGCATGATGTTGTAAACAACAAGGGAGATGAAGGATACAACAACGAAGACTAAGATACCGATAACAGAAGCCATGTAGTATTGAGATTCTGCACCCATCGTAATCTTGAATAGCCATGTAATTAATAAGTCTGTGTAACCGACGGAACCAGCGGCACCACTTGCGGCTGGATTGGTTGGTCCACCACCGGTTAATAAGTAAATAACGTTGAAGTTATTCATGTTACCGATGAAGCTTGTTAATAAGTATGGACCAGTAATGAAGATCATATATGGAAGAGTAATCTTCATATATTGTTGCCAGACGTTAGCACCATCGATATTGGCTGATTCGTACATATCAGCAGGAATATTCATCAAGATACCTGTTGCAATGAGCATGAGGTATGGAATACCAATCCAAATGTTAATCATAATAACTGTTACTCTCGCAGCAGTTGCATCACCGAAGAATGAGAATGATTCTGGGACGCCCATGGAGCGTAACGCGGCGATAACGAAGCCGTTATCAGCGAACATTTTGGAAACGTATAATAAGGAAATAAATTGAGGAATCGCGATTGTAAGAACAAGAATTGTTCTCCACACTTTCTTTAACTTAATTCCTTTCTTGTTAATCATGATAGCAACAAACATACCTAAGAAGTAGTTAGTAAATGTTGCGAAGAAGGCCCAGATTAATGTCCAGAGTAAGATTTCACCAAACGCGGAAGAATAAGCACTACTACCGTTAGTCCAGTTAAAGATCTTACCGAAGTTCTCCCAGCCGACCCATGTAAATAAGTGAGCAACACCGTTATGTGAAGCATCGTAGTTTGTAAACGCAACCAAAATCATGAAGAAGATTGGCATGACGGTAAACACTAAGATACCTAATAATGGTAACGCTAACAAGGTCTTGTGGAATTGATCATCGACAAGCGATTGTAAGTCTTCTTTGCCACTTCTAAGTGGTTTGCCACAAGCATTAATTTTTTCTTGATATTCAGCTTTGAGTTCAGCGACTTTTGCGTCTTTCGTAGCTTGATCAAGTCCTGCTCCTTCAAGTTCGGCGATTTTGGCATCTCTTTCTTTAGCCAAAGCACGTCTACCTTGGGAGTCAGTGATTTCTTCCATTATCTTATTTTGTTTAATGTTCAATCTCCATGTGTAGACGAACGCGATAATAAAGAAGAGTGTTAAAACGGAATAAAGTAAAATTTGGAATGAATTATCACCGTAAATTGTAATTGGGAATCCATCTTCATCAACTGTGTCATATGTGACAACTGTACCTAAGGTACCCATCTTTGATAAATAGAATCCACCGGCTAAGATCATATAGACGATGAAGACGATTTCAAAGAGAAGGAATAAGATACCTCTTAGGAGTTGGCCTCTTGCGATGTTACCAAATCCGAAGATTAAATATGATAATCTGGTTTTCCAATCACCTTTGGCAAATGTACCAATGATATCAACGACAGTATTCTTAATGCCGAGGAATAACTTGACGAAGAATTTACCAATGGCTATGCCAACTTTTGCAAACCATTTAGGAATGCCAACAAAAAATAAAGCGAGTTTGTGAACAAAACGTTGCCATTTGTTTAAACGAAGATATTCTAAATCACTATATCTTTTCATGGTTTCCTCCTTTTTTCTTTTAATTAATTATTTTTATAAATAGATGTTATAAAGGCCAGGACCCAGGAAGGGCCCCGGCCTAAAAGTAACTAGAAACTAGTTAGCAGGAACTAAGCTAATTGTTCCACCGTCTTCAGCGGCGTTGGAAACAAATTGAATCTTGTATGTACCAGCGGTTTCAACGACGAAGTTTCCACCAGAAGCGGCACCAACATTGACGTCCCAGTTTTTGCCTTGTCTGACTTTGAATTCGTCACCAACAGCTAATTCAAAGGCATCTTTTGATGTCCATGTTAAGGCTGGATCTTCGACCATTTCATAGTCAACTGTCCATTCGCCATCATCATCTTTTAATGAAGCGAAGGAACCGATAACTGTCCAAGCTCTGAGTTCTTCTGGGCTCATTTGGAACAATGCATCGATAGCATCTTGATAGTCTTTTAAGACTTTCTTTAATTCTGTTTCATCACCAGTTTTGGCGTTCTTGACACCTGTACCGATGACTTTGGCGATATCCCACCAAGAACCATGAATTTGGCCTTGAACTGTGGCGTATGGGTTTTGAGCTTCAAGAGCTTTTAAAGCTGGATGTGCTTTAACATCATCGTTAGCTTTTGCGTTCTTGTTAGATGGACCCCAAGCAACAGCGTTGAATCTTTCAAGTTGAGCTTTTTCACTTGTTAAGTATTGAGCTAATAATTGAGAAGCTTTGGATTTTTCAGAATTTGTTTGTGGTTTGACACCCATTAATTTGAAGCCTCTATATGAGCCTAAATGGTAGTCTTGTCCACCAACGGTGAATTTTGGTAATTCAGCAACACCCATGTTGTCGCCTAAAACTTTCTTGACATCGTTAAATGCCCATGTACCAGAGACTAATGCTGCGGATGGTGTTGCAGCGGAGAAGTCAGAAGCAGCAGAGGAGGAGACATAACGTGGGGATTGGACTAATCTTTGCATACCTTTGACAGCGATTAAACCTTTATCGGAATTGAAGTCATCAGTAACAGAGATGAATTTACCTTCATCGTTTGTTTTCCATTCGGATTTACAACCTGCTCCGAAGAAGTAGGATGCTAAATACCAAGCGGACGATTCCATTTCGAATGAAATGTTCTTACCAGCAGCTTCGAGTGTGGTAAGTAATGTTTCCATATTGCCGACTTGAGCATCGGATAAAACGCTCTTGTCATAATATAGGAAGTAGCCGTTATCGGCTGTTAATGGATACGCATAAAGTGTATCACCAGATTTTGCAGCAGCAACTGCTTCAGGAACGTTATCAGCTTCAATTGTGGCAGCAACAGAGGAAGCAACCTTTGCTAAAGCACCACCTTGAACTAAACGTGCGAATTGGTCTTGCGCGAAACAGAAGATGTCAGCACCGGCGGAAACGTCGGTTAACATTTGTGTAGCGGCATCGCCTTCTGAGACTTTTTCAATTGTGGCTTCAACTTTGATGCCAGCATTGTTTGATTTGTTAAAGTCTTCGACTTGCTTTTTGGTTAATTCAACAACACCGTCAGCTTCGGAAACCCAAAGTGTTAACTTTGTTCCGGAACCGCCTTGGTCGCCACCACAACCGGCAAGAGCAGAAACCATCATGCCTGCGAGCAATGAACCAAATAGGATTTTTTTGATTTTCATTGAAAATCTCCTTTCATTATAAAATTTAAAAGACACTTAAAAAGCATAATCAAATAGAAACTTAACGCTCGTTCGTGCCTAAATCCATACTTAAAATATAAGACTTTTTATAGTCAGTGTAAAGACTTTTCTTTCGCGAGCGCGTTTCATTATTTTTTTAAGAATCAATCTGCATGACCAAAATTGCATTTTTGCGACTTTTTTCTCTTCCAAAAATATGAAAAAACCGCATTTTTTGCGATTTTAACCTATTAATACATTTTTGCGTAAAAGTGTCTATCAGAACACTACACGGATGACGGAAATATCATCGATCAATTTCAATCTTGGATACTTTTTCATTGCCTTATCTTCATGGGCAACATCTATGATGTTCTTGCACACAGTTTGTAAGTCATGAGATAAAGAGAAGAGTTCTCTTCTACTCTTATAAATCTTGAAAGTATCAAAGGCTTCATAATAGCCATCTGTGCATAAATACACTTCAGAAAGGTCTCTTATATCGAAGACTTCATGTTTAAACTTCAAATTTGCCTTTTTGTAGAGAGAAAACGTCGCTCTTCGACCGCCTTTATTGAGGAGAGAACGGTTATATCTGAGCTTCTCATACATATCTTCAAACTGGTATACACCATGTTTGTGATAATGCTCCACGACTTCTTGATCCATCAAAGGAATAGAACGGTCAGAAATATATCTTACTTTATCATCTTTTCTTCTCACAAAAGTGGATGTATCACCGATAGAAAAGATATGGACATCGCATATATCGATATAACACACAGCAATCGAAGCATTAGGGAATTGATATCTCTCTAATTCTTTGTTTTTTACACCTTTTAAGAAGTCTTTATATAACTTTTGAGATAACAAATTCATTTTCTTTTCAAAATTCTTTGGTGTTAATTTCCCTGAGTTATATAATTCTAAGATTTCTCTTTTTAAAGCTTTGGCTAAATACACTCCATCTGTTGGTTCATGTAACTGCTCGCCTAACGCAGTGGCCGCGTCAATAACGACAAAGAGGTGGTCTTTTACCACCACCACTGCGTCTTCGTTATATGTTCGATAAGGTTTACAGATGGAATTAATTTCCATATTATTGTCCGAATTTGACTCTCTTCATCCAAGTCATATCTTTTAATTTCCAGCACCAGTTTGGTTCACCGATCGTGCCTGGATAATTAATTCTCGCTTTATCATCTAATTTCAATAAGTCTTGTAATGGGAAGATAGTCATATAGCTCTTCGCATTCCAAATATAATCAAAGATAGCTTTATATAAATTTCTTGGATAATTTAATCTTCTATTAATGAAAGCGATTTGTTCTGGAGTTAATGATTTAAACCAGCCATATAATGTTTGGTTATCGTGTGTTCCTGGATAGACAATCTGTCTTTCTGTAGATTCTTGATTATAATCAAAGATACAGAATTCCATAATGAACATACCTGGTAAATGATAATGATCTCTTAAATCATGAACACCTTGGAATAAATCACCTAAGTCTTCAGCGATTAAATTCGCATTTGGATATTTGGCATATAAGGCATCAAAGAAGGCATATCTTGGACCTTCCCACCACACACCGCGTTTCGCGTTTTCATCTTCCGCTGGAATGACACAATATGTGTCCCACGCTCTAAAGTGGTCTAAACGGAGAACATCACAGGTTTTGGTTAAATAACCAATTCTATTGACTAAGAATTCATAGTTATCTTTCTTCATCTTTTCAAAATCAAAGATTGGGGTGCCCCATAATTGACCTTCATCACTGAAGGCATCTGGTGGACAACCACTGACCATGGTCGGGTTATATTTCTCATCCATTAAGAATTGATCTTTATGTAACCAGCAATCAACACTATCGATACCGACATAGAATGGGCAGTCCGCGATAATCAAAATGCCTTTTTTACGAGCAAAAGCCCACAATTTCGCCCATTGTTTTTGGGCGATAAATTGCATGAATATTTCAAAATTGATTTCGTCTAAATATCTCTTTGGCGCGGTTGTGTGTTTATCAAAATATGTGATATCTGATTTCTTCCATTCATTCCACACTTTGCCGTCATTTGCTTTTTTAAGCGCTAAATAGGTGCCGTAATAAGTGGCCCACTTATTTGCTGTCTTAAATCTTTTAAAACTATTTTGTGGTCCTTTTAAGAAGTTCTTATAAGCTTTATAAAGCCATTTTCTTTTGAAAGCTTCGACATCCATATATTTAATGAATGTGGATTTAGCTTGATATCTAGGAGCTTTATCTAACAACCCATCTTCGACAAGCATATCTAAAGATATGTATCTGATATCAATCGCTTCAGAGCAAGTTGACATATATGGAGAACTACCTGGCCCCAAGGGATTAAGTGGTAAAATCTGCCAATACTTATAATGATGCTTCTTTAACCATTTAATAAAATCATAACTGTTCTTGCCGAAATCACCGATACCGTGGTTTGCAGGTAAAGATGCGACCGGCATTAAAACACCAACATTATCTTTCATAATTATTGTATTTCCTCTTTATGTTACTAATTCTAGCACATTAAAAAATAAATGAGATAGTGAAAAATGCGATTCTAGAAAAGATTCTTTTATTAATGAGTATTGACTCTATTTTTTGCGTTTATAATAGACTCTACTTTCGTATGGTCTTAATGTATTAACATCACCAGATTCGTAATTAGATAACAATAACTGATAATCTTTGTATTCAGATAATAATGGTCTAGATAATGTGTTTTTACTAAATGAAGAGATGACCACGACTTCTTCTTCATCTGTCACTCTTTTATAGGCGAATACATCTTTATCTTTATCTAATAATTGGATATATCGACCATCTTTAAAAACTGGATACTCTCTTTTAATTTTAATTAAAGATTGATAATGATAGAAAAGTGAATTCTTATCTTCTAAAGCTTGTTTTGCGTTATAACTCTTATCATCGTTAGTTTTTAACCAAGGTGTACCAGTGGTAAATCCTCCGTTGATGGAGTCATCCCATAACATTGGGGTTCTCGCGTTTTCTCTTGTATACTCTAATAATCTTTCTTTTTTAACAAATAATCTCAGGATAGGGATGTTTTGATATAAACGATAGATGTTTTTTAATTCAACATCGGTCACTTCATCGACATCTTTAAAATGCGGATTAGCAATGGCAAGTTCTTGTCCTTGATAGATAAAAGGTGTCCCTTGCATTAAGAAATACATACTCGCAAGTGACTTAGAAGAGACCACTCTAAATTGACCTTCATCAGTGTTATATCTACCAACACTTCTTCTCTGGTCATGATTTTCAATAAATAAGGTATTCCAACTCTTACCGTATAAGCCATCTTGCCATTTAATAAATATCTTTTTCCAATTCTTTAACTTGAATTTTCTGGCGAAATATTTAACACCAAATAAACCATCTACATCAATGCATTCAAAATTAAAGACCATTGATAACTCTTGTCTATTTGGATCAGTTAATTCTAATACTTCATCTAAAGATGTCATCACTGTTTCCCCAACAGTCATGCAGTCGTAATGATCTAAAACATCAACATATAGTTCATGGAGATATTCATGAAGTCTTGGGCCGCTGATATAGTTTTTCTTACCAGTTAAAGCAATTGATTTCAAACTTGATTTAAATTCTTGTCTTTTGCTAATTAAATTGATGACATCACATCTAAAACCATCAACGCCTAAATCGAGCCAAAATCTTAAAATATCTTTAACCTCTTCTCTTACTTTTGGATTTTCCCAGTTTAAGTCTGGTTGACCCTTGGCGAATAAGTGGAGGTAATAATCTTCTGTATCTCCAATTCTCTCCCATGCTGGTTCGGAGAAAAACCCTGTCCAGTTAGTCGGTGGTTTCTTTCCACCTTTCTTCCCTTTTTTAATAATGTAATAGTCTCTATATGGGGAATTAGGATCACTAATCGCACTTTTAAACCAAGGATGTTCGCTTGAAGTATGATTAACTACTAAATCCATGATTAATCTAATATCGCGAGCGTGCATCTCTTTAATCATTCTTTTGACATCTTCTAAAGTGCCAAAAGGTGGATAGATATCTTTATAGTTAGATATATCATATCCATTATCTTCTTGAGGGGAATCATATATCGGAGATAACCAAACGCAGTTAACTCCTAACTCTTTTAAATAATCTAATTTTGAGATGATGCCATTAATATCACCCATCCCATCTCCATTTGAATCACAAAAAGAGCGTGGGTATATTTGATATATAACTGCATCTTTATACCAATCAGTGTGTTTCATTCTATTAATAGAATAATGTTTTTATAGTCAAATTACAAAAGACAAATGTTATAACTTGAACCATTATTTGGCTTTCAGAAACATAATCAAATAGATGGGAAGCGTGATTAGATTATCTTTTTTCTCCACTACATTCTTGTTTCCAAAAATATACCCGTAAGGTAAGTTATAGTTACCTTTGTTATCGACAAGTTTTGGGATAGCGCGATAATTGTTTTGGTCTTTTCCTGATTTAATTTCAACTGGTATAACCGATAAATCGTTATAACTATTTATAAGAAAATCAACTTCACCAACTTTTTTGCTATCGAAATAAAACAGCTCAAAACCATGAGCTTTTAATTCCATTGCCGCTGCGGTCTCATAAACTGATCCCAAATTCATCCCTTTATCCTTGTTTAAAATTGCATCAATGTTATTTTGAAACAAAATATTGGTTAATAGTCCGACATCGTTGTAATAAACCTTTATAAGGTTTTTTGCCACGCTTTCTTTTAAAGGGAATACTGGATTAGAAACCGCTCGAGAAGGTAAGGTAATTCCCGAATCAAACAAATAATCAAACTCGTCTTCATATTTCTCGAGATTTGAATCATCGATGTTTTCAATAGACTTAAACATTATTCTTTTAACTTTGTTAGCCATATTTGAAGATAATAAGTCATAGATTCTTCTAATTTTCAATTTATGCTCATCATCATATTTAGAACAATCATCTTTGTAAAAACCATATGTTTCAAAATGAACTTGTCTAGTTTTTGAAACATTTCTATTTAAAACGTATTCTTTGACTGCATCTGGCAAACCACCCGATATTAAATAATCCTTAAATAAACTCAGTGTAACATCGTGTATGCTTTCATTAATTGGATCTAAATTTTTAAAACAATCGTGTAAGTAATTAATTGTGTTTTTACTATAATTATTTGCCCACAAAAATTCTTCAAAATCCATCGGAAACATTTTTTCTTCTGTGATAGATCCCATTGGGATAAATGAATGACGAAGAGTAATTCCCAATAATGACCCACTAACGATAAAACGATACTTCTTTTCTTTATTTAATGGTTTTAGCATTGTCAAAAGATGTGGATAAAACTGGATTTCATCAAGAAAAATGATGGTGTCATTGTAATCATTTAAATCATTAAAAATAGAGCCAATTAAAATATAGAAGTCTTTTGTTGTTTTAACATTAGCAAATCTTTTTCGACTTTCGAAATCATCTTTTAGATCAATTTCAGCATAATGTTTGAAAGCTCTTGAGGCAGTTTCTCTAATAATATAACTCTTTCCAATTTGCCTCGCTCCATAAATAATCAATATCTTTTCAACGCTCTTCTTTTTATAATAATCTTTTAATAACGTTTCTATTTTTCTCTTAAACATAGTTTAACCATTTTCCTTTCCGGGTTTTCCAATATTATTTTAAGGTGTTTTGCCGGTTTTTCCAATACTTTTTTATCTCATTTTTCCGGTTTTTCCAAAAATTAAATGTTCAATTTGCAATTTGCAGAAGCATGTGCGAGTGGAATTTTGCACATTAAGATTTCAATATATTCTTTTCAAACAAAAATGCCCTCTTAGGTAAGGAGATAAGGGGGCATAAGATAAGGTAAGAAAGTGACCTTTATGCTTCTTGAGGTTTTGGATTAGAGTTACTAGCTTTCGCTAAAACTTCAATATTCTTTGTTGTCACTTCTTTTAATAAGAGGATCACTCTATTACAGATTTCAATCTTTTCGTAATGGCTATCAATATCCATCTTTTCGACGAGAGCGAAATATTCTTCATCTCCTCTTAAGTCATCAATCATTTGAATATAATTGCTTAAGGCTTCTTTCGCTGCAGGAGTGTCTTTATCAGTAAATGTGAAATTATAAATTGTTAATCCTGTCGCGAAAGCGTGGGCTAATGATTCTTTATCAACGTTTTTAAAGAATTTAGACATTGATTTAGATAATTTAGTCTTACCACCGGCGACTAATGTTGAAAACATTAATAATGATTCGTCTGGGTTAGATTCTTTGACTTTCTTATTGATGAAATAAGCACTGACTAAGCCTGCGCCTGCGACTAAGGCTAACGCTGGGTTAATTAATGTTAAGGCCACGGAAGTAGATCCTAAGATGACACCGAAGGAGAAATCATCTAATGGTTTCTTGTTATTAATCTTCTTATAACAATATTGATAAACCTTTCTTAAATTGATCATCTTATTTTCATCATCAAATAATAAGACTGATAAACTTCTTAATGATTCTTCTTCTCTTAAAAACTTGATTTCATCAATACCATCAGATATTGCAAGTTCTAAAGCTAAAGATAATTTCCCTGTTCCATTATCTTTATGGAATAAAGTATCCATTAAGCGATTTAATTTCTCTTCGCTTTTATAAGAAGAATAATCAATTCTCTCTTCTTCTAACTTAGCGATATAATCATGGAGATTGTTACTAGCTTTCACATAATCATCACTAGCTTTCTTTTCTTGATGATTTCTAATTGGTTCAATAACCTTATCAACAATCTTCTTGATACCCTTTTTCTCAACAGCAGCATCACCTTTTAGCTTACTGACTTCTTCTTCAATAATAAGAATCTCCTGATTTAATCTATAGGCGATTAATGATGAATATAAATTTTGTTCTAAAATACTCTTTTTTCTCTTGTTCATAATCACTTACTCACTTTCTTTAAATAATAATCTAATTCGACAAAGTCGATATCGTCTTGATGAGCGATGATATAATCAATCGCATTCTTCGCGGAGATCGATATCTTTGGGCCACTCTCCCCGAATCTCTTATGACAATAATCCACTATTTTTTCGTATTCATAATCCTCTTGATCTATTAATCTAAATAACTCTTTGACATTCTCTGGTATTGAATCATATAACCCTTCTTCATAATCAGAGATGTATTTGTACACTGTTGGTCTAGACTTATTTAATAATCTAGATAGTTCACTAATCGTTACTGCATCAATAATTTTCATTAACTCTACCTCACCTACACTATAGCAAAAGTGTAAAAAAGTGTAAAGTATTTTGTAAAATTTTACATAAATTAACGAAAATGACAAAGATTGCAAAAATATATTTCAATTCTTGATTGATATATCGCGTATAATGAAAAAGATCATTCCCCTCACTACGGTCAATAGCTCGACGGAGAATGATCTTTTTAAAACGCCTATAAAATAGAGACTAGACGTTTTTAGAAACTAGGTATACTCGCTAAGGAAATATAGAACAAAACGCCTCAACCTGTTTCTATCCATTAAAGAGATAACATGTGCACAATCTCACTTAATGAGGAGGATTAATATTCCTCCTTTATAAGTTCTAAATAATTATCTAAAACCCATAAAGGAAGAACCCAGAGGTCAATCCTGGGTATAATCCTATAAATAATATTTATTAGTTATTTTCTTTTCTTCTTCTAATCATGAAGTACGCTCCAACAGCGGAGATACCAATGATAGAGATGATAATAACAATTGTGGCTGTGGAATTAGAATTAGAGTTTATGACACCCATAATGTTACGGCCAACATAATTGATTCCACCTTCAGAGAATCTTCCGATGAAATCTTCGTAACCGCCGTGTTCTGTATCGGTTCCATATTTTCTAATTACTAAGTCATATCTTGCCAAAGCTTGTTCTTCTGAGTCTCCAACTTCACTAGCTGCTTTAACTTTTAAAGTGGCTCTAGCTTCTGGACTTAATTGTCCAAATAAGGATGCCACTTCAGTCCAAACAGCGGTAGGATTATCTGCAGTAATGGCTCCGTTAGGATGTTCTTGTGTAACTCCTGAACAAGTAAATGAATCTAGTAAAACGTTATTCCATGTTTTTTCATAGTAAACATCAACTTTATCAAATCTAAATTGAATTAATGCTGTTAATGTAACTGATGATACTGGAGAAGCACTTAAATCAATCTCTGTATTGCCATCTCCATCGATAGCAAAAGAACCAGAAGATAAAGAGGCACTTGCGCTTGAAAGTTTAAATTCAGCATTAATGGATAATAGGTCTACATAATGCATTAAGCTGCCATCAACAGTGCTTATGGTAAGTTGAGCTCCTGTATAAATACGGAAACTCACAGGATTGTTCTTATAATAACCCGCATCACTTGTGCATTCATTTCTATTAACGGTGAAACGCAAATTGTCGAATTCTTTGCTGAAAGAAGTGTTTTCAGATGTTGCTTTTGCATCTTCGTTTCCAAAATTGGTCGTATTAACAATCACTTCTTTTTTTGCGAGATTTGAATTTGTCAATCCGCTTATATTAAGAACAATTGTTGCGGGGGCAACTTCTGGATCTTCTGCAGATGTAACTGTAATTGTTGTATTTTCATTAGCGGTGATATGTACAATACCTCTACTGTTAACTGTGTTGTTCAAACTTGACGAAGACCAAGTTACGGACTCATCACCTTGACCTTTTGAATAAATAACATCAGAAATCAATTGAATGTTTTTGTGTCCTAAGACACCCGAATTAATTGTCATTGAGCCAGTTTCATCATTTGGGCCTTTAACTGTAACGCTACCAACTGTTGTTTCAACTTCTTCAAAAGTTATCGTAAAACTTTTCATTCTACATTGATAAATGCTTGTATTAACAATTTTTAGCCAAGAATATGAAGTATCGTCACCAAAATAGTCAGCAACTTGATTGCTATATGTAGTTCCCGCAACCGAAGTCATGGATCCAATTTCTGTATAATTATCACCTTCATCGTTCGAACCATAAAGAGTGATTGTTGCGTATTGAGATGAACTACTACAATTAATATTTGCTGAAAAATAATTAATTGGTTTAAGTGATTTAATAACAACCCAGTTATCATCGATGGCGCCTTGGTTTGCACCATTATTGTATATTCTTAATTCAGAAGTAAAATGAACTTGATTTGTAACAACTGTAACTACACTATCGAGTTCATGTTCTTCATCTTCAGCATATTGAACGCCGGCATCATAATTACTTATTGTATAGGTTGTTGGTTCAAATGTTCCAATTGCTGTTTCCGCAGCCACTAAAACGTCCAAGTTTTCAACATATGTTTTTTGTGTGTCAGTCAAATTTGTATAAGCAGCTCTAGCGGCTTCAACTTCGCCTTTTTGATAATATGAAACTATTTCTCCAATAGCTTCAATTAAGTCATCTACATCTGCAGCTGCGGCTCTATCAGCAGCCTCAATTGCAGCAGCTTCTAAAGCAGCATATGTTGCCTCTGCGGTAGTGAGTGTTTCGTAGTTGCTTATATCAGCATAAGTGCAATCTTCTTGAGAGTTATAAGCGTTTGCAGCACTTCTTGCTGCATCAATTTTTGCTTTGCTGGCAACTGTATATTCAACATTACCAATTGCAGAGATGAGATCTTCAACATCCGAAACCACAACGCCTGATGTCGCAGGAACTTCAGCAGTGATGCTAATTGAAGTTAAATACCAAGCCTTATTTCCAGAAGTATTGGTAACGTTAAACACAATGACCCCGCTTTCATGTCCGGTTGCCGGTGCAAATGTACATGTGTTTGGTTTTTTTCCAGTACCAGCATACAATGTAGTGGTTTCATTTGTGTTTGTGGCATCAGCTCCGTCAATTGTCACACTAACAGTGAAAACAGATGAAGCGCCAGATGAACCAGACAAAGAAACAGATGTTATTTTGGTATAATCTTTGTATGTTCCGTTTCCACTCCAAGGATTTCCCAATGTAAGTGAGAAGCTCACCATTTTAGTCGCTGCTGCTCCAGCGCCCATTTGTTGACCGCCATAATCTGATGAATTGTAGTTTCCAAAAGAAGCGCCGCTATCATCGGATTTTTTGCCAACTGCTGTAGCGGAGATTGAAACTGAATCTAATGGACTATCTCCTGCAAGCGTATTGGCACCACTGGCTAGTTTTTTCGCGCTCGCTGTGGTCCATGTCCAGGTCACCGAATCACCAGGGTCACCGATAGCAGCCTTGGCTTCTCTAACGCTGTTATTTCCAACAGCAACACCTACTCCAATTGCCATAGCCATACCAACGAATGCTACAGCAATCTTTGTTAATAATTTGTTCATAAAATATCTTTTCCTTTCTTGATTATCCCCGGTTCTACGTAGTAACTATTTTGCTATTTCAACCGTGGGAGCTTATGAACAATAGTTTTCAATATCCTTGATGTTTGTCTTTATGCATTTAAGACAACAAAAAGAACATGAAAAAGATTGATACGCTAGATTAATGACGACATTCGCCTTTTCAACTAGGTAAGTGTATTAATCTAGTTACGACATCAAGAAGGTTTATCTTAAAAGAGAACTATGCATTTGTTTTCTTCAATATATCCCTAAATGATGAAGATGGATGAATCGATGTTTACTTATAGCAAGTTATCTTGACCATCGATAACTTTTTCTATAAGAAACACCTCTTTTTCCATACCTAAATCATAGAGAGAGAGAGAGAGAGATGCAAGCACTCAAAGGGTGAGAGTGCTATTTTATTTACTTTGTAAATAAAGTTTTTTGCATTTGCCCACAAAAAAGGGGTCCATAACGGACCACCTATATCATCTACTTAATATTAATTGAGATGTTCTTTAACTTTCTTATATACTTCGTATGGTTCATTAATATGAGCAAAGGAGAATGCTCCTTGTTGACGTGAACCATTACCATTAATGACTGGCATAGCCGCACTACCAAAGATAATCGAGCCAGTATTAGGTTTAACTAATTTATCTAAGAAGTCTACGCGTACATCCACGGTAAGAACATTTTTAATCTCTAATGATTTGTAGTCTACGCCTATAAATCCAGATCTAATAATAAATCTCTTATTAGTGATGACATATAAAGATCTTTTATATCTAAATATAATCCCTAATGTTCCAGTGATATAAAAAAGTAAAGGAAACGCGCCCATCGCGGTAAGCATGATTGGAGGTAACCATTCTTTATTACCGTCAACATCAGTGAATCTAATAACATCCACTAGTCCTAAAATACCAATCACAAACATGATTGAAACAAGTAAGAGAAAGAAGCTACCAGAGAATAGTATTTGTAATGTCACAAATCTCTTTTTATTTGGTTTATATGACTCTAATACCATCTCATCACTATCTAATATTTTTCTTAAATCTTCTAATTCTTTTTCCATAATAGCTAACCCTACTTTCTATATAATTATAGAACAATCATTGATAAAGAAAAGAAGAACTCAAATGAGTCCTTCTCTTATGATTAATAATTACTAATTAATTATCTATCTTCTTTTCTTTTACGGAAGAAGAAGTAACCACCAAGCGCTAAAGCACAAACAGAAGAGATAGTAATGATAACCAACGCTGTATTTGTTGAATTGATTGTGGTTTGGCTAACAATAACTCTACTATGAGGAACAACTGTTCTGCTCATGAAGTTGTAATTGACGCCGAGTAATGCACCATATCTTCCAACAATCCAGTCATAACTGGAAGCAACTTTTTGGAGATTTGTTCCGTCTTTATTTGCTTGAGCATTTGTGAGATCTGATCTTTCTGATGGTAATAAATCAGCGTAATCGCTTGCTAATTGTCCCCAAATGGTTGCCAAACTATCTACATCGGTTGTGTTATCTGTTTTACAAACACCACCAATTTTTGTTAAGTAAGATGTTAAGAATGAATTTAATCCAGCAGAGATATACACGTCATCTTCGTTGTTTAAGTAGAATGAATATGAACCGCCTTTGCTGAAAACTATATTCTCATCAAGATCATTTGAAGCAAATGTATATTCGCTACCTAAATGTCCATACCAGTCTGCAGAAGTGGTTTCTGCTTTATAATTAAAGATTTTAACTTTAGCATCTTTTGGAATACTGACACCCTCTAATACCGCTTTATTTCCGGCACCTGTTCCCATAAGGATGCCACCATCGACTGAGAAGTCGGTTCCGGAGAATGTTTCATCTCCAACTAAATAGTAACCAACTTTTGTATATTTGATATAGATTTGGAAATCTTGTGTTGGTTGTGCTGGTGTATAAGGGGTTGTACAGTTTGCATCCGTGTAAGCTCTACGAGCAACATAACCACTGATTTCAGGTAAGCTTGGATTAAATGTTTGACCTTGTGTGGCTAATTGGTTAACGCCAGCAGAAGTTGTATCTTTTGTGGCACCGTTAAAGAATACATTTGTAACTGTAACCGTGTATCTTTGGACATGAGTAGAGACATAAAATACATCGTTTTTGAAGAAAATATCATAGCTTCCTGTACTGGAACAAACATAATTGTCGCCAGTATCATTGTTGTTATACCAATCTTCTGCGAAATCCGTGAATTTTCTAACTTTAATCTCATCGCCAGCAGTTAATGATAAACCATAATAAACAGCGATATTGCCATCAGTATCTAAAGGAGAATAATCGTTATTAAATGTCATTTTTGTTGCGTGAGCTAAATCCCAATCTCCTCCGACACCAGAAATATAATAACCGTCATCTACTTTATTGGATTCCCAACCAATGTTGTAATGACCACCAGATTTCGAATTTAAAATGTTCACGACATCATTAGCGACTCCTGATGGAGTAATATCAACAGTTTGATTTCCGCTATTATTGTGCAAAATGAATTTTGAACCTTCTGTTGTAGAAACGGTAAATGTTGATGAGGCCAATGGTGTGGCTGACCAAGCGGCCTTTGCACCATTTGAATCCCAAGCATAGAAATACACACTTGCGAAATCAGAACTAACTCTCGATTTATCAAAAGAATATGTAATGGTTGGAGCGTTTTCAATTTTACCCCAAATTTCAATATCTGAAGTAATGCCTTCTAATGGAGAACCGGTGTAAGAAGAATTGTCATACCAACCACTGAAAACTTCGCCATAATTCAATCCTCTTAGACTTGGAAGAGAATCTTCTAAAATATCTTCGGTTTTATATGAAGTATCACCCTTATCATCTAAGTGCCATGTAACTGAATACTTGGTGGAAAGATCTAAAGTACCCCAAGAAACAGTTGGACCAGTTGAACTAGTTCCGCCTGTTACGATAAGAAGATTTTGTCCAGGTTCTGCAGAACCAAACGAGAAAGAGGATGATTTATTACATGCATCTCCTCCATCATTCCAACAATAAACTTTTCCGCCTGTATAAGTATAATCTCTATCATTACGGGTAAAATAACGATATGAAGACATAGTTCCCATATTGCCATCGCCATCTGTTGAACCATCGTCCCAAATATAACAATTGTTTGTACCTTCTGATCCAACCCATAATTTAACTTGAACATTAGATGGATTGTTGTTATACGTTGTCCAATGTGTTGCTCCGGACCAGTCAATATATATTGTCGTTTCTGAGGTCGCGGCCTTTGCTTCCTGTACTTGTCCTTTATGATTGGCTAGTCCTAAGCCAACACCAAAAGCCATTGCACAAGAAAGAATTGTTGTTGAAATAATATGTTTCAATTTCATATCATTTTCCTCCTAATTATGCACGCTTATATACTAATGCGTACATGTAAACTTTGATTTAATTATTAATTAACTGAACAAAAAAATCCACCGATAGAAAAGTGACAAAAAGTACTGATTTTTTCATATTTTTATAGGCATATAGGTTATTTTTTATCAGTAATACAAAAAATGGTGGATTTTTATGTCAAATTATTTAATAATTTAGGTAAGTTTTGAAAAGATATAGTTGTTAAGTTACTACATTTTATTTAGTAACCCAACTTTTTCTAAGTTAGTAAGATTTACTCGTTTGGAAGAAATCTATTCTAACCCCGTAAAGATTTAATATCTTTATGATAGCCAATTTCATAACTACTCTATTAATGAAAGGATTAATAGTTATAAGGGGCTATTTATAACAAAAAAGAATAGATATGAAATTTAAAAATCTATTTATCACATTAGGCTTATCCTTAGCCGTCGGATTGGGTGTCGGTGTTGGATTAGGTGCGAAAGGTGAAGCGAAAGAAGCGAAAGCTACTATCAGTTCAGATTCCACCATTCTCGTTAAAGGGAAATTGGAATCTGTAGGTCTCACTTCTGTTGATTGGGAAACTGGTGTGGATTTAAAAGCCGGCGGTTATGCTGTATGGAACAATAATCAATTTGACATCGTGAATATTGACATTTTAACTACAGATTCATTCAAATTTGTTATTGATGGTCAATGGTGCGGCATTGCAGAATTCACGAGCGTTTCTGGAACCAATCGTTTTTCCGGTTCTGGCGATATATGTGTTACATCAGCCACGAGATACAGTTTTTACGTCAAGGAAGATAGCGGAAGAAAAATTTATGTGAGTTACGTTAAAGATATAGATGAGGATTTCAATTCACACACTTATACTTTAGCAGGTACAAAATTAGCCAATGCATCCGATTGGGATCCAACCGACACTGATTATGACTTTGCTCTTTCAAACGGAAATAAAACCGCTACTCTCACTAGTGATTTCGTTTCTGGGCAACAATTTAAGATTTGTGAAGATCATGCTTGGGGTGTCAGTTATGGATTCTCTGGTGCAACATCTGTCGCATCCGAAATAGTAGATAATGGCGGTAATTTCTTCGTTAAAACCTCCGGAAATTACACGATAACTTTAAACACGAACGAACATTATCAAAAATCAACATTGACTATTGTCAAGAATTCTCAAACAAATTATAGAGCCTATTCTTTAGCAGGAACTTGGGATGGGGAACATGAATGGGATGTTTTATCTCTTGATTATGAATTTAGTCCATCAAACAACCACAGAACCGCTTCTGTTGTGATAACTTTTGACGAAGATGTTTCATTTAAAATTGTCATAGACCATGCTTGGGCAAACGCTTATGGTTATAATTCAAGCTATGTAACAGCTGTTCCTTATGCTTTCGATAGCGTTGACGCCGGTGAAAATTTCACCGTAGCTGTTGCTGGCACCTATGTAATCACTATTAATTTAACAGCTCAATTTGCACTTGAATCTATCGCGATTACAACAACAGATGTTTATAACGTAAAAGTTAATACGACAGACTATGCTTTAACATTAAAAGAGGCTACTGAATATCAAACAGAAGTCCTTAATGTTACTTCCGGCCAAAGCGTCAAGGTTTACAAAAATGGCGCAGTTGACAATTCATTCACATTGAAAGCAATGCCAAATAACAACGTTAACAATTCTGGAAACGTTTTGGTTGATGCCAATGGTGTTCGTATCTACGTTGATTTAAGCGCAAAAACCATTTTCGTTGGCGGCCTAGATTTCGGTGGATATCACATTATTAAAAATGCTACTACTTATATTTCAATGACTAGTGGCGGTGAATATGACGGATTCACTCAATATTATTCCGAATTAGTTTCCTTCTCCGTTGGCGACAAGATTAGATTTGTCAACACAGGCGTTGGTATTTCAGATTGTTTGCCAGAAGTTTTTGATATCACAACAATCAATGCTGCTGGTTTAGGCGACAAATTCCAAGTTGTTGAAGGCGTTTTAGAATGTAAAACTGCTACATCTGCAAAAGTTTATTTAAAATTAAAGTATCATGCCGATGAAGTTTATTTTGGAACCGTTGATCAATATATCGTTGAAGCCGATGATTTTGCAAAAGGTTTCAATACTGCTATTGCAGCCGTCTGTGATGAAGATGGAATTACAACCGTTCAATCTGCCCTTGAAAATGCTTGGGACTTACAAGCCACCGCGTTCGGTTCATTAAGCGATGAAGCGCAAACAGAAGTTAAAAAAGGTTCTTTAAGCACGGTTGAATCAGTTCGTACTTTTGTTGCAAAATACGATTCAGTATATAGACTCAGAAAGCTAGGCTCCGGTTGGGATTTAGACAATTTCTTAAATAGATCCTATTCTCCAAGTCCAGTTGTCACAATTTACGAAACCAATAATAGTGGAATTATTGTCATAGCCATTGTTTCCACTATTACAATTATTGGATTAGGTGCATTCTTCTTCATTCGTAAGAGAATTGAAGATAGATAATATCAACCAAACCACCATTAAGCGGGCTCATTTTGGCTCGCTTTTAATGTGAATCCACTACTTTTGTTAATAAAATGTGCAAATATCTATCTTTTTATTTACATAAAAGGAGAAAAAGACTATCATTTTAACTAATTAATGTTATTTTTAATAACGTTATGTAATGTTGGTAGTATCTATTCATCGGTAAAGATATCAATCCAACCCCATAGGTTTAATACTTATGATAACCATAACAAATAATCTAAATTAGAAAGGATTAGTTATTAGGGGTTATTAATAACTGAAAAGGATAAATATGAAAGTTAAAAATCTATTTATTACATTAGGCTTATCTTTAGCCGTAGGATTGGGCTTAGGTGCCGGATTAAGTTTAGGCAAAGGTGAAGTTAAAGAAGCAAAGGCCGCGGATAGCGAATACTTCTTTTCCGCTCCGTCGGATTGGGGTGATGTCAAAATCTATGCATGGGGAGCAGGTGGACATAACGCAGATTATCCCGGTGTCGCCGGTTCAAAGACTGGTTGGATGAATAACTTAAGTCAAAAAATATGGAAATTATCAATTGATGTAACTTCTTACACACAATTTATTGTTTCCGATGGTAGCGATGCCCACAAATCTAAAGATTTAAATGTTACTTCTTTAACCGCAGACTCTGATAATGCTTTTTGGTTAAACGATGATAAAAGTTTTGGTGGCAAATATGATTATGTCGCACCAGCAAAAGAAATTTATTTTCTAAACAAAGATAAATATTTATATTCTGACAATATCTTTATTCACGCATATGGTGGAGAAGGGGATGGTCATTACTCTACAGTTTTCCCTGGCGTTCAAATGGAATCGTTAGGTGGAAGATTATATAAAGGGTATGTTTATGATTACAATACCACCGCAAAATTTAATGTAGGAGAAGGTGGTTATCAGAAAGAAACTACTGGCTTCACCATTTCAAACGATGCCTGCGTTTTAAAAACAGATTGGTCAGATCAATGGGTGTCTGAGGAAGCAGCGTTGTTTGTCGGAACATATTTACACTTTGATCACACTACAAACGATGGTTCATGTACATCTATGGGTTGGTATGATTCATTGTCATCAGCATATAATGAATTAGTTGATGGTAAATCAGCTAAATACAATCCAACCTTAGCAAGCGAAATCACTGGCATTGAAGGCGTTTCTGAAAGAATGGAGAAATGGGCTCAGGCAAACGGAAAAACATTTGATTCCGGAACAGGTTTCTCCGCAGCAAGAATTCCAATGGCAATCGTTGGAAAAGAATCAAATTCTACAATTCTTGTTATTACAATTGCTAGCACCATCGCTTTAATCGCTTTAAGCGGATTCTTCTTCATTCGTAGAAGAAAAGAAGAAAGATAATTAGTTTACTAATTAATTTATTAAGCGAGTTCCACTACTGGGCTCGCTTTTCTTATATCTTCTTATATTGTAAATATAGGAGGAGTTATATAGATATATGGTATATGGTTACTTACGAGTGTCCACTGATAATCAGACTGTGGAAAATCAAAGATATGAAATTGATAAATACGCTAGTGATAAAGGATATACAGTTAATAAATATATTGAAGAAACTATATCTGGTGGGAAAGAAGTTTATAAAAGAAAGTTAGGGAAGTTATTAAAAATATTAAGAAATGGAGATATATTAATTGCCACTGAGATATCTAGATTAGGAAGAAGTTTATATATGATCATGGATATCCTTAATCTATGTATGCAAAAAGGAGTATTAATACTCACTATTAAAGATAATTTCCATTTAGGGGATGATATTGAATCTAAAGTATTAGCCTTTGCTTTTTCTTTATCTGCAGAGATAGAAAGGAAATTAATATCTCAAAGAACTAAAGAAGCTTTAGAAAGAATTAAAAAAGAAGGAAAGATATTAGGTAGACCAAAAGGAAGTAAAGGAAAACATCCTAAACTAGAAGGGAAAATAGAATTTATTAATAATTTAATAAATAAAGGATATTCAATTAGAGAAATAGCTAGAAGGATGAAAGTTCATCCTAATACTTTGTATAAATACATGAATAAATCAATTAGCGATTTTGCTAGTTAAATGCGAGTTAACGGACAAATATTTTTGTTTTTTAAATATTTATGCCCCTTAACCGCCACTTATCTCACATTTTATATACCTAGTGCATATTATCTAATAACTCATATATAATCATTACATGGACATATTATTAGAACAAATCAGAAATATTGTTGATAAAGATCTACCACTAGTGAGTAATCTATCTAACATAAGCGCTTTGTTATATAAATTAGATGATGTCAACTGGGCGGGCTTTTATCTCGTTGAGGGAAACACTTTATATCTAGGTCCTTTCCAAGGAGATATCGCATGTACGCGTATATTAAAAGGAAAAGGAGTGTGTGGTACTTCTTTTGAAAGAAAAGAATCTATCATCGTTCCTAATGTTCATGAATTTAAAGGTCATATCGCTTGTTCATCATTAAGTAAAAGCGAAATAGTTGTCCCCGTTATAGTTAATGATGAAGTCAAATTAATCATTGATATAGATTCCCCTAAATTTGATAGATTCAAAGACAAAGAATTACATCTATTAGAGGAAGTAAGTAAAGTTATTGCTCCACTACTATAAACAATGTTTTCAACATAACTAACAAGAGACCCTAATTTCTGCAAGTGAAGTAGTTCACTGCACCAATTTTTGTTATTATTTTATCATTATTAATTTTAGGAAAATCAATTTGTGGAAAATAAATTTGCGTAAAATGAAGAGTGTATTAAAATATAGTTGTGAGAGGTACCAGAAATGTTTATCGGACGTGAAAAAGAAGTTAATGAAATAAAAGATTCGCTAGAAAAAGATAGTTACCAAGGTATTTTTATCTACGGAAGAAAAAGGATTGGTAAAACTGAATTGATCACTCAAGGTTTAGCCAAAACAAAACTTAAAGTTTTGTCATTTGAGTTTAGAAAAACTACTTTGGTAAGTAACTTAAATCTTTTTGTTCCATACGTTAAAGACTTTTTTAATGAACAATTCATGTCTTTTAATTCTTTCGACACGCTGTTTGATTATTTACTCTATAAATCCGTTGACGAGGAATACGTTCTTGTCTTAGATGAATTTTCCTTTTTACTGAATGAAGATTTTTCTATCGAATCTTCATTAGCGGCAGCAATTGATAAATACAAAACAAATTCGCACATTCATCTCATTGTTTCCGGAAGTTATGTTGGTTTAATGGAAAGAATGATTAGTAAGGAATCTCATTCTTATGGTCGTTTTAATCACATTATTCTATTACGACCATTTGATTATTATTTAAGCGGTTTATTTTATCCCAACTATTCGCCAGAAGATAAAATTATGCTTTATAGCGTATTTGGAGGGGTTCCGTATTTTAATAGCCTTATCGATACAACAAAAACCGCTCTTGATAACATATTTGATTTAGTAATAAGAACTGACTCAATATGCGAACACGAAATAAATGAAACCGTTATGGCCGAAACATCAAAAGTTCCGTTATTGAACGAACTACTGCTACAAATAATTAAAGGAAAACAAAAATATACTGATATCTTATCTGATTTTGAATCTCAAGGAAAAGGAAGGCCTGATTATTTCATCGAAAAACTAATCGACATGGATTTCATAATTAAAAAATATCCAATAAACGAAAGAAACAATAAAAAGAAAATAAAATATTTTATTAAAGATAATCTTGTTGATTTTTATTATCGCTACTTATTCATCGCTAGAAATAAAGAGCTCAGAAGAGATCCTTTGTTTTACTATAACAATTTCATAAAAGAAGATTTCATAGAAAAATACATTCCCACGAAATTTGAAGATATATCGAAAGAGTTCCTAATTAGAATGAACATTCAAGGAAAACTATCTCCTGTTTTCTTTGATATTGGTGAATACTTCTACGACAATCAAAAAAAAGGCATCAATCGTCAACTTGATGTCGTCACACAAGATAAAAACGGTTTTATTTCTTACGAATGTAAATACACAAATACTCAGATTGATAGTAGTGATATCAAAGAAGAAATCTTTCAAACATCAAATCTTCCGAATATCAATTTTTATAAACTTGGTTTTATTTCAAAAAGTGGCTTTGCTAATGATATAGAAATTAATAAATATATTACCTTTTCATTAAAGGACTTCTACTAAAACTAATGTTATTTGAAAAAAGCAGCTAACACATCGTCCGATTATGATATTTTTGTCGTTCAACGTGTCAAAAACAAATGAGAATACATTCCAAAACACAAGTTTGTATCTAGTTCCTCTTTCATAACATCTAGGAATGCGGACACTATTTGATAACCGCCTTGTTATCATACGAACTACATTTAAAGCAAATACAGCAATTTGTAGTTTATATTTTTTTACTGAATATATCTTCACCAACTTTTACCCATAAAGAAACAGAGCTACCCCCATTACAAGGAGTAGCCCATTTTATTAATTATTAATAATTAATGTTAGCCTCTATTGATTGGTTGTAAGACAATCTTGACTTCAGGGGCAACATATTCATCAGACTTATAAGCCTTGACTTTAACATCGCCATTTTCTTCTTCTACAACCACTTCATAAGAGATATCACCAGTGGCTTTATGTGTCACTAATGCATCATAATCATCGCTTAATGAGCAGTTTTCCAAAACTTTATCTGATAGTTCTGTCATGGTGAATTTATTCACCCAAATGGATAAATCATTATTAATCCAGTTATAAGATGGTTCTGTGGTGAAGTCATCTAAATTACCAAGAGTCCAACTATATAAAGTGCTTTCTTCACCAATATAGATGAGAAGTGTGTCATATTGATCAACATAATTCCAGTTGATAAATGTTGTACAACCGCCCATAAAGCCAGGAAGATCAGTGAAATAGATATCTTCATTGATCGCAAAGTCATAGAACCAAATATCGCCTTGGCATTGGAGATATGGATAATAAGCATCAAAATTCCTTAATCCATAAATAACGCCTTTGCTGACTCTCACTAAATCACCCCACCATCCATAATGAGTGGCTGAAGTGAATTGATCTGCAATGGTGAGTTCTCTAGTTTCGTTATTTGGTAAAACCATATGGAATTCTTTCATTGATTTATAAACATCACTTAAATAATCAACAAAGAGAATTTCACCAGTTGTGGTTAGATAATAACGTTGATTCTTATCATCTTTGAAATCCGCCATAGGGTATTCACTAATAAAGCGGTAGATTTCATATAATTCACTAGTGTAGCCTTTACCAGCTTCCAAATTCTTCTGTGCGGAAGCTTGCGCGGCTTCGGAAAACACTTCGTAATTTGTGTATTCGCCACTTGTTCTAATCTTTGTTAAATCATCTTTATTTGGTTCAGCGACAAAGAAGTGTGTATCTGTATCAGCTTCATAATCATTAAGTTTATCGGTTTCAATAGCTTTAACTCCGTTTTTATCTTTGAAGAAGTTAAACGCGGTAATTGTTGGTGATGTGAATAAAGCATAGATAACTAAGTTATTTTCATCATCAATCTTGAAATCATAAACGAAATTATCTTTAGCGGATAACAATAAATTGTTATGGATATATTTAATATGGAAGTTTTCAATTAAATAGATGAAGCCACTATAGTTATCAAAGATGAAGCTTAATCTACTATCATCTGAATAGTAATCTCTTCTATCGTAATTAGCGATACCATCGCTTTCATAAACTAATTTTTCTGGTCTACTACCAGTTCCGTAAGGAACAAAGGAAACAAATGTGAATTGTTCATTATAAACATACATCTTATCGATTTCGCCACCGACAGTTGTTTGTTCGACTGTGGTCTCTTCACCAAGACCTTCATAATGTAACGAATATTGTTTACCTTCGGTAAGTCCACCAAAGACGATTAATGATTCATCTGTAGAGATATTCGCAGTACCTGTCGCAGTTGTTTCAGGAACGATGACATTATCATTTTCATCAGTTAATGTGTATTTAAATCCTTCATAATTTGGATATGAAACAATTGCGTCAATTGATCTAGCTTCGACTATATATTCTTTTGTTTTGGAATCAACTGTATTTTCTGAAAGATCAACTGGTTCAGATGGTGTTTCTGGAGCGGTTTTAGACACTAACGCTGTGGTGTTACTGGCAGAAGAGCTATAACCAATTTCAGGAACAATCGTGCCGTTATCATTATATCTAATGAATACGCCTGCGACGACGACTTCATAACCCGTATCAATAAAGCCTTCATCATTAGGATCTTTGCTACAGCCAGTAATAGAATAAGCTTTAATGGTACTATTTCCATCAGTTATCATAAATGTTCCACTATGATATGTATCATTGATGGTAATTTGATCTGTTGGGCTAGAAATAGTGCCTTTTACATAAACTGTTTCAGTAGAGTAATCTCCCGCCGTCATAAGGTCGATTAAACCAAAGGCATCAGTAACACTATATGGATCTTCTAATGTACCAGCGTGAATTGGATCAAATGTATTTCCACCACCTTGAGGAGCGGTTTTAGACACTAATTGAGTTTTATTACTCGTCTCTTTACTATAACCAACTTCAGGAACGGCAACGCCATTTTCCATATATTTGATTAAAACACCAGCAACAACAACTTCATATCCAGTTGTAATGTAGCCTTCTTGATCAGTCCAAACGTGAATACCATTAATAGAATAAGCTCTAATTGAGTGAACCCCATCAGTGATATCAAATGTTCCTCTACCATAATTGTAATTAAATTTTTCTTCGATTGCAGCGGATGAACTAGAAACTGTTCCTTTAACATAAACTGTTTCATTGTCATGACCATTTTCCGCTAATTCGCTCGCTAAGAAGAAAGCATCGGTTACGGAATATGGATCCTCTAAAGTACCAGCGTGAACTGGTTCATATGAGTAATTAACAAATGTTCCATCGATTGGATCAGTTGTGGTTTCATTTGCTTTACCTTTAAACCAATCTTGAACCACTTTGCCGTTTTTATCTAAAACGCGATATTCGTGCTTTGTATCAGATTCAAATGTAATAGTGCTGCCACCATATTCTTTGATAACAACATCATCATTTTCACCATCTTTTAAAGAAGCAATTAATGTTTGGTCGCCTTCAACAGTTTTGCTGGTGACTGTTGTATCAATTTTCTTAAATGAAACATCAACTGTTCCATCTTCGTTAACTTCTGGATCACCCGCTTTATAATCAGTAGATGTCATTACTAATGTATTAGATGGTTCAAATTCTTCTTCACCTTCCGCACCATCGGCTAATTTCTTATGTGCTTTAGCAGGAGCAGCAGCGGTTTCTGCTAAACCTAAGCTTGTCGCACTTTGAATGTTAACGCTTAAATTGGATAAGTTATCTAACTTTTCAAAAGCTCGGGCGGCTTTACCTTCCGCGGTTTCTGTCCATTTCGCATATAAAGTGATATTACCAGTTATTGGTTTATTCCAATCAAATGCTTGAGTTAAATCAGCATCGGTAAACCAACCATCAAAACGATATCCACTTCTCGTTGGATTAGTAGGTTGATTTGGCAAAGCACCATCTCTAACTTTAATCGAGGCCACAGAAGAACCACCATTAGAGTTAAATGTAATTGTGAAAGTTTCTTTTGGTCCACCTGGTGGAACAGAAGAAACTAATTCAGTTGTGTTTTTAACTGAACTACTATATCCAACTTCTGGGACAACATTACCATTTTCAAGGTATTTAATTAAAACGCCACCGACGACGACTTCGTAATCTTTACCAACGAAGTTATCATCTCCATCTGTGACTGAGCAGCCAGAAATGGAATACGCTTTAATTGTTTTAGTGCCATCACTCATCATAAATGTGGCGCTCCTATATGTATTGTTGTAATAGATATCAGAAGCGTCTGATGTGATTTTACCTGTCACGTATACGGTCGCTGTGCCGTGTTCGTTATCTTTCATCTCTTCGATTAAGCCATACGCATCACTGACGGAATACGGATCAGCTTTTGTACCAGCGTGAGCGGGTGTAAATGGTTGAGAGCCACCGCCTCCA
>JAZQVN010000009.1:0-99571 GCA_045631885.1 Bacilli bacterium | reverse complement strand
TATTTGTTCGAGAAATCTAAAGCGTATTTGTAGCAATTAAATATCAAAAATCGTATAAATGTATAAAAACAAAAGTGAATTATAAAGAAAATGATTTTATTCTTTTTTTCTATTCTCAAAATAACGAATAAACATCATTACGCCAAAGGAAATCGCTGTTCCAATTAAATAACCAATAAAGTCTATGCTTACATCACTCATCGAACCGGTTCTTGATGGAACAAAATACTGAATGAGTTCGCTTGCTCCAGCAGCTAATAGACCGATTGAAAGCGATAATGCAACAGATAACCATAAACGTTTATCATCATCTATAAAAGTGTAGAAGAAAATCATACCGAAAACCGCTGTGGCCAAAAACAACAAGAAATGTCCAGATGCTTTTCTTATAAAAATGTGAAAGTCGGTATAATTATCATCATTTATAACTTGATTAGCAGTCAGCTCTAGATTGAACTCTTGGACTAAGGATGGATTAGCCACTGATGTAGCGGTGATTTTAACATTTCCCATCGCTAATGCTTTGATGGTAACTGAAGCGGTATCATTATTTGTGATTTTAATTAAATCAGTATTATCTACACTTATGTGTATTTTCTTATTATTGACATTTTTAGGCCCGAAAGTTGCGCTTATGACTAATTGTTCGTTAACAAGTAATTTCTTTCCGTTAGCAACGCTTATTTTCATTGATGTTGGTAATGCTTCATCGACATTTAAACTGATGGTTTGTTTAATCTCATTATCGCTATTTGAATAGCAAGTTAAGGTGACTTCACCTTTCTTACGATAACCGCACAATCTAACACACGATTTGCCTTCGTCATCGTGATAGACCGGATAACCATTTTCATCGTATCTATAAGGTGTTATTTTTGTTTTTAGATTATCTGAGATTTCATAACTAAATGATTGATCTTCTAAAGAAGTGTCTTCAAATGTTGGATAGATAAGAGTCGAATAATCATTTGAGATTTCGCCATCTTCAAACACATAATCATAATCCAACAGGGATGGGTTTGTTTTTGAACCATCTTTAATCTCTAAAGAAATAGAGTTGGTTGCTGGTTTAATAATTGTTTCATTGCTGACTGTTATATCAAATGTATATGTTCCATATGTGATAGTGGCAACACCCGCGCTTATCCCGTGAACAACCCCGAATCTATCAATTGTGGCGACATTTTCATCACTAGAACTTCTATTAATCTTTGATTCATCAAAATATCTTCTTAAATAGGCATCGTTCCGTTTTTCATCTAATAGTTTTGCGCTTATTTGAGCGGTTTCTCCAGTTTTAAGATTGGTTTTATTGATCTTCGCTTCATAATTTGTTGGAGTGGCTAACTCAGTTATATGGAATTTGTATGTGTAACTTAATGTATCTGCAACATTTAAATCTATTTGATATAAGTCATCGCCCATTTCATTGGCAACAATTCTTAAATCAATTACATATGATGTTTTATTAACCACTCTTGATGATTGAACAGTATTAAAGTGATTTTTATTTCCTAAAGTGTAATTAACGTTATATTCAAAGTTATAGACATCATAGTCTTTTGGTTTTGTTGGATAGTTAACTGGGATAGAAACTAAAGTGGTAGTGCCTATAGCGATATTTGGAATACCATCTTTGCCTTTACCTAAATATGTTGAATCAGTTATTGTTCCGAATTCAGTTGGATTAATTGAATCTGGTATTTGAGGGCCGTTAAAGACATTAACTATCCAAGCAGAAATATTGGCAAACCATTTACTTTGATCGCTTGTAAAACCACCAGATAATGTTGATTCAACGATAATAAAAGAAAGAAGCAATAAGTATATTGCTAATGATATATATACTATCGGTTTTCTTTTCCTTAATTTATTACACATATGTTAATAAAATATTATCTTATATTTTTAATAAAAGGAAATAAACCAACTTGAAATAAAAACTATAGCGGATAGAATAAAGGTGTATATGGAAAAGAGAAACCACGTTTTATCTTATATTATTAATCTTTGTTTCTTTTTATATTTCATTATCTTAATCGCAGAAAGAAGCATAAGTGTTACTCTGTCATTTATTAATGGAGTTAATATTTTTTCTGATTGGTTCAATGGATATGTCTATATGATGGTGTTCTTATCAATTGGATCATTTATCATCTTCTTAATAAGAAAATGTAGATTTGAAATGGTGGCCATATTCGTTCCGAGTGAAGAGACATCTTTCTACAATTTATGTATTGCAAGTGGAATTTTACTGTTATCAGGAATGGTACATACTGAATATACGATTCCAGTTATTCAATTCATTGCATATGGAATACTGATTATTGCTATTTTGTTACGTACTATTTTAAGTAGTGAAAACTGTTCAAGCAGGCCATTATTATGGATATCTTTTGTATATCTTGTTTGCTTCTCAATGGCCATCCCTATTATGTATCGTTCGAACATCGAACACAACCTTGCCTTCCACATTATTGAAGCGGCAGCATCATTCTTCTTGGTTATCGTTTTCACATTCTTGATGCTCCGTATTTTCAAGGGCAGAGTTAACTTGTTTGCGCTGTTCCCAATCATTCTTGCAACCGTTTTTGATGCGGTTTTAATCGTGATGAGATGGAACGAAGAAATCAACTGGTTCTTACTCATTTTCATCTCTTTATCGGTGTTAATTTTTGTGGTTGGATACCTATTCAATTACATAAGAAATAAGCACCTTCAAAAGTAAAAAACCATTTTTCAATAAAGTCTTAAAAATATAGCATTTTTGATATTTATCCGCGTTTTGCGGCGTTTTTGAAACTAAATATTGGGGTTTTGTAACAAAATCAAAACCGGGAGAAAAATATATTATTCATAAATAATAAAAGATTGTTATAATATTTGCGAACTAAAATGTTAATAAAATTAAGGAGCTTTATTTAATATGGCTGAAGAAGAAAGAAAAACAACGAATGAAATTGTTGAGAGGGATTATGATACCCCTAATCATAGATGGACATTTTTAAAATATGTAAAAAGCATCGCTCACTTTAAGTGGTGGATTATTGGTTTTTCCGTTGGTGGTTTGGTCGCAGGCTATCTTGGTACTCGATTGATTTTGAATCCTATGCAAAAAAAGTTGGGAGCTACTTATTCTTTCGATTTAGCTGGATCTTATGATAGTGGCGACACGGATACAATTAGTTTTATCGACGGCTCAACTTTTAACTCATATGATTTAACCGGCCGCGAAAATATACAAAAGATCAAAGATGGCGATGAAAAATATAACGGTGTTGATATTGATAAAATCGTTGTTGAAAACGCTATCACAGTTACAAAGAATGTTTCCTACTATAATGAGAATGATCCTAATAGTGTGAATGTTTCTTATTCAATTTCCGCTAATACATCATATTTCCCAAATGATGAAGTTGGTAAATCCTTTATTTATGATTTAATCAATTTGCCAAAAAGTATATCTTCGGCTGCAATCAACAATTATAATGCCATTTCATATTTCACTGATAATTTTGAAACTCTATCATTTGATAGACAAATTTCTCAAATCAATGATCAATACAATTCCAATAATGCCGTTTTGAATTCTTTATCAACAACATTCGGAAGCACAGTCGTTGGAAATTCAGAAGGTAACAAAATTTACGAGATACAAAACAAGTACACGAGTAAATATTTAACGAGCAGCACCCAAACTTTTGTTCAAGAATTGGTTTCTGTTAAAAATGTTAATAAATTTGTAAATTATGTTGTTGGTGAAGAAGACACTATGATTTCAAAAATCCATGAACAATCTAGTGCATATATTGATACCCTCAAGCAAAACGAAAAAAAGATTGCAATCTATGAAACCTCTTTAAATTCACTTTTAAGCAGTGCCTCTATTATTGGATCAGATACAAATGTTTCTTCTCAAATTGCTCAATTGAACAAAGACATTACAAGTTTAAAATTAGAAAACAATGAATATGTTAAATTGTTAAATAACAACGGTTATTTCTATAACGATTTAACTGGTGAGTATGAATTCGACCCTTTAAATACAGATACAATTGTTTACAAACTAACAATTAAAGATTCTGATTGGATTAATTCTTGCAATGAATTTAAAAACAGGATTACTTCATATAAAAACTCTTTGGAACAAGATAGACAAACAGTTACTGGAGTTTACAGCTATTGTTATGCCCAATATAAAAATAGAGTTAATATTCAAAACGGTGGATATATTGAAGTTAGTGGCAGTTTTTCTAACATGGCAGGCGCGGCTTTAGGTTTATTGGCTGGTTTTGCAATCACATCATTAATTACTGCAACCATCTATGTTTATAAAACTAAAGAAGAATAAAATTATAAATTTTTGACTATGAAAAACGGATTAACTTATAAAAGATATAGTTATCACTGGATTTATGTTGTCACAGACTTTCTTTTAACTTTTGCCGTCGTGATAATTTCTTTCCTTTCTTTTTATGGATACGATGGATTTGCTGTACATATTGCTCCCGTCATGTTCTATACTGTCGGAATCTCTCTATTAACCATCCCTGCTTTTGGCGCTTCCGGTATTTATCGAATTATTACAAAAGATATTGGACTAGTAGAAACATTAAGAATTGTTTTAGTGACTTTTTCCATTCATTTTGTTGGAATTTTCGTCATCTCGTTTGTTCCTCAATTTGATTATGGCTTTAATTATATTTGGACATGGTTATTGGCTACTGCAACAATCATATTCTTCTTAAGTTCAGAAAGATTCGTTGCTAGGGGTTTGAATTTATCTCAAATCGCTATGGCAAAAAAGAACGGAGTTAGAACATTGGTTGTCGGTGCTGGCGCATCCGGCAAAATTGTTGTTGATGAAGCAAGAAGAAATAAAGATAATCGCAATAGAATTATTGCTTTTGTTGACGATGATCCAAATAAAATCGATGGGATTTTTGCTAATTTGCCTGTAAAAGGTCCTATTAGTGATATTGGAACTATTATTGAATTTTATAAAATTGACGAAGTCATCATTGCGATTAGTGAAATTACCGAAGAACGACTTCGCGAAATCTTAAATATTCTAGATGCATATCCAGTTAGAGTTAGACGCTTGCCTATGATTTCTGAAATGCAAGGGCCTAATGATGTTAGAATCATTAATGTTGATTTAAATGAATTACTCAATAGAGACCCTATTAAGTTAGACAATAAAGAAGTGTATGGAATGCTTCACGAAAATACAGTTTTAGTTACTGGCGCAGGCGGTTCCATTGGTTCAGAATTAGTTAGACAAATATTCAAAACCCATCCAAAAACTTTGGTTTTGTTTGATATTTATGAAAACTCAACTTATGACATTCAAATGGAATTAACCAAAATAATGAGAGATGAGAGAATCGATGATGTTGAATTAATAACGTTAATTGGTTCCACATATAACGAATTTAGAGTCGAACAGATTATTAAAAAGTACAGACCTCAATACATCTATCACGCTGCGGCGTATAAGCATGTTCCATTAATGGAAGATTCTCCAGCAGAAGCCATCAGAACAAATGTTATTGGCACATTTAATGTTGCCAAAATGGCAGATAAATACGGCGTAAAGAAAATGGTTCTAGTTTCTACCGATAAAGCAGTTAGACCAACCAATGTTATGGGTGCAACAAAGCGTTTTGCAGAGACCATTATTCAACATTTTGCTAAAACGTCTAAAAAAACAGCATATGCTGCGGTTAGATTCGGAAATGTTTTAGGCAGCAATGGTAGTGTTGTTCCTTTATTCAAAAAACAAATTGAAGCAGGTGGTCCAATCACTATTACTGATAAGAAAATCATCAGATACTTTATGACAATTCCTGAAGCAGTCTCGTTAATCCTTCAATGTGGATTATTTGCAAAAGGCGGAGAAATCTTCATTCTCGATATGGGCAAACCAGTCAAGATTTTGAATCTTGCTGAGAAACTAATTAGACAAGCTGGTTTAGTGCCATATGTCGATATTGATATCGTAGAAACTGGTTTAAGGCCAGGCGAAAAATTATATGAAGAATTATTGCTTGATGCAAAAACTCAAACAAAGACAGAAAACAACAGAATTTTCATAGAAAAGAGAGAAAGAAAACCTCACGATACTGAACAAGAAATTGTTGAGATATCTAAAGTATTCGAGATGGAAGAAACTGGTGATGTTAAACAACTCCTCTCTCAAATCATTGATACTTATCAAATCACTGAAAATAAATAGTTAAATATATTAAAAGATGGCTTGCGAGCCATTTTTTTGTTGCGAGCATTAATAAAAAAGAATAAAAATATTTTTGTTAATAAGAAAAGAGGACTCTTTATGATTGACTTATCAAAATTCGAACAACAACCAGAATTCTATACAGCGTTAAAAGAAATGTTTTCTTCTCTCGACCCAAGAGTTTTAGAGGAAAACGAAGATATTTTAGATAAAATTGTTGAACCAGATAGAGTTATCACATTTGATATCAAATGGTTAGACGATAATGGCGTGGAACATATAAATAAAGGATATAGAGTCCAATTTAATAATGTTAATGGTGTTTATAAAGGTGGCTTAAGATTCCATCCATCAGTTAACTTATCAATACTTAAATTTTTAGCGTTTGAACAAATCTTCAAGAACTACCTAACCACATTACCAATGGGTGGTGCGAAAGGTGGTAGTGACTTCGACCCAAAAGGAAAAAGTGATAACGAAGTGAAAAACTTCTGCTACGCATTTATGAATGAATTGTATCCACATATTGGAGTGAACCTTGATGTGCCTGCTGGAGATATTGGTGTGGGTGGTAGAGAAATAAGATACCTCTTTGAAGCATACAAATTATATTCAGGTAAAAGTGACTGCTCATTAACTGGTAAACCATTAGATTTAGGTGGTTCATTATGTAGAACCGAAGCCACTGGGTTTGGAGTGACATATTTTGCGTTAGAAGCTTTAAAAACCTATCGAAACACGGATATTTTTGGTAAAAATGTAATTATTTCCGGTAGTGGTAATGTTGCTTTATATTGCTTAAAAAAGGTCACTGAATTAGGTGGAAAAGTAGTCGCGATGAATGACTCCTCTAACTGTATTTATGTTCCAAACGGAATTGATTTTGAAACATTAAGAGCCCTCAAAGAAGATAGACGAGGACGTATCAAAGAATATAAAGAATTAGTAAAAGATGAAGTTCAAGTTTTAAATAGTAAAGATATTTGGTCAATTAAGTGCGATATTGCATTCCCATGTGCAACTCAATTTGAATTAGATGAAAACGATGCCCAAAAATTAATTGATAATGGATGTATTGGTGTGTTTGAAGGCGCGAATATGCCTTGCACTTTAGAGGCTGCAAATCTCTTTATTAAAAACAAGATCATTTATTCTCCTGGCAAAGCCAGTAACGCTGGTGGTGTCGCGGTTTCCGGTTTAGAAATCGAACAAAATAAAAAAGGCGAAAAATGGTCATTTGAAAAAGTAGATAATAGATTAAAAGAAATCATGTCTACAATTTTTAATAACATTTATAAAACAGCTTGTGATTTAGGCGATGAATATAACCTTGTCAAAGGTGCGAATAACTACGCATTTATTGGCATCGCGAAATTAATGAGAGAGAAACGATAACATTTTAATAAATTAAAATAGTTGTTTATTTATACTGATGAACTATAATTAATGTTGGAAGGACTGGATATTTATCCAGCTTTTCGTGGTTATTATACCAATTCACTTATTCTAGAACGCTATATTGAAGCCTGTGGCACTTTGTTAGACTCTAGATGTCATAATCCTTCGTAGGTATATGTTTACATATATCTATGACCCAGCATGCAAAGAAAAGAGAGAATGTTATGTATTATGTAATTCATGTTAAAACAGGAAACGAAGAAAAAATAATCGAATCCATTAATAGACAAATAGGTGCTAAACAGGGATTTGAAGTTTTTGCTCCTTTTCGTAAAAGCATTAGAAAATACAAGGGTGTAGAAAAAGAAGTCATTGAAAGATGCTTTCCCGGATATATCTTTGTGGAGACTGATAAACCGAAGGAATTGTTCTTTGATTTATTCTGGGTACCTGAGTATACAAGATTACTTGGTAGAGAAGGATTAACATATAACTTTGTTCCTCTAGATGAAGAAGAAAGTCGTATGATTGACATCTTATATAGCAAAAATTCAAATAGAATAACTGAAATAAGTGATATTCAAGTTGAAGAAGGACAAAAGATTGTTGTTTTGGACGGTCCATTAATGGGAATCACAGCGACAATCAAAAAAGTCAATCTCCACAAAAGACAAGTCACTGTGGAATTCATCTTCTGCGGTAGACCAGTCGAAGCAAAATTAGCAATTAATATCATTACAAGAACAAATAAATAATTGAGGTAATTGAACATGCATCATAAACCAAAAGATTTAAAACCATTTGAAAAGAAAGTCTATCTAGCTTCCCCAACAATGCATGGAGAAGAGATTGAATATGTGAATGAAGCTTACCAAACCAATTGGATGTCTACAGTTGGACAAAATATTAACGAAGTTGAGAGATTAGCTGCGGAACAAGCCGGTGTCAAATATGCGGTTGGTTTATGCAACTGCACATCCGCGTTGCACTTGTGCGTAAAATTTGCTGGTGAAAGATTATTTGGAAAGCCAGCGATTGGTCACGGCGCGGTTGAAGGCAAAAGAGTTTTTTGCTCTGATATGACGTTCGATGCAACTTTGAATCCGGTTGTTTATGAAGGTGGTATCCCTGTATTTATCGATACAGAAGCGGAAACTTGGAATATGGATCCAGTTGCTTTAGAAAAAGCTTTTGAATTATATCCTGAAGTTAAATTAGTTGTTTGTGCTGAATTATATGGATTCCCAGGAGATATTCAAAGAATCAAAGACATTTGCGAAAAGCATGGTGCTTTATTAATTGAAGATGCTGCTGAAGCGATGGGGGCAACATTCCATAACAAGCCATGTGGAAGCTTTGGTGATTACGCTGCTGTTAGTTATAACGGAAACAAAATCATTACTGGTTCATCTGGCGGATGTTTATTAACAAATGACTTAGAAGTAGCTAATAAAGCAAGAAAATGGTCAACCCAAGCCAGAGAAGATGCTCCGTGGTATCAACACGAAGAAGTTGGCTATAATTATAGAATGAGCAACGTAATTGCCGGCGTAATCCGTGGACAATACCCACATTTAAATGAACACATCGCTCAAAAGAAAGCTATTTTTGAAAGATACGCTGAAGGTTTAAAAGAATTGCCAATTAAACTCAACCCAATCTTAAAAGATAGTGAACCAAATTATTGGTTAAGTTGTTTAATTATTGATAAAGACGCAATGTGCAAACAAGTTAGAGATGATAAAAAAGCGTTATATATTCCTGAACACGGCAAATCATGCCCAACAGAAATATTAGAAGCGATTGCTTCTTTAAACGCTGAAGGTAGACCTATTTGGAAACCAATGCACATGCAACCAATGTATAGAATGAATGAGTTTATTGGTAGAAGTGGTTCTTTAAGAGCAAAAACCAATGCATATATCGCTGGTGGAATTGAAGATGTTGGCGCGGATATCTTTGATAGAGGTTTATGCTTACCATCAGACAATAAAATGACAAAAGAACAACAAGATATCATTATCAATGTCATTAGAAGGTGTTTTGAATAATGGAGTGGTGGCAGATTCTTTTAATTGTTTTGGGTGGAATAGTTTTACTATTCATCCTTTCTATATTGCTTTATAAGCCATTCTTTAAAAGATTTTGGGATATCGTCTTGTCTGGAACGGCAATAATTGTTTTGTCCCCTCTTCTTTTGATTTTGACTATTGTTGGTGCGATTGTTATGGGTGGAAATCCATTCTTTACACAAAAAAGACCAGGCAAAAACGAGAAGATTTTTAAGTTAATTAAGTTCCGTTCTATGAACAATAAAAAAGATGAAAACGGGAACTTGTTACCTGATGAGCAAAGATTAGGAAAATATGGAAAAATTTTGAGATCGACCAGTTTAGATGAACTACCAGAATTATTTAATATTTTTTTTGGTCATATGAGTATCATTGGTCCAAGGCCTTTGTTGGTTCAATACTTGGATAGATATAATGAAGAACAACGCCATAGACATGATGTTAGACCGGGTTTAACTGGATACGCACAATGTCATGGTCGAAATGCAGTAAGTTGGCAAGAGAAATTCAAAATGGATGTTTGGTACACCCAACACATTTCATTTTTTGGTGATTTCAAAATCATGTTGGATACAATCAAAGTTGTGTTCAAGAGAGACGGAATCAATAGCGAAACTTCAGCTACTATGGAAGAATTTATGGGAAATGACGAATGAGTAGAGTTGTTATTTTAGGAGCGAGCGGACACGCTCATGTCATCGCAGATATTATTCGAGCAAACGGAAATGAAGTTGTCGCATTTCTTGATGATGATTTGACCAAAGAAGATTGTTCTGGACCAATAGATGATTATCAAAAATATCTAGATTGTGAATTCGTCATTGGAATTGGAAATAACGAAATAAGAGAACAATTATCAAAATTAAACATAAAATGGCACACTGCAATTCATCCAAGTGCGATTATTTCCCCGAGCGCGCGCATCGGTGTTGGAACTATAGTGATGCCTAATGCCGTCATTAACGCTAGAGCAATCGTTGGCAAACACTGCATTGTCAACACTTCTTCGGTTATTGAGCACGATAATATCATTGGTGATGTGTCTCACGTTTCTGTCGGAGCCAAACTCGGTGGGACTGTTTCTATCGGTAAAATGTGTTTTATTGGAATGGGCTCAACTATTAAGAACAATATTGATGTATGTGACAATGTTGTTATTGGATGTGGTGCTGTTGTTGTCAAAAACATAAGCACAAAAGGAATTTATGTCGGTGTCCCTATTTTTAAAATAAAATAGTTCTTCAAAAAGTGTTTGTTTTGTTTATGTATGCTTCTATATTTTTTAAACATTTAACCGATACAGGAGAATTGTTATGATTGTTTGCATTATTTTATTGGCTGTGTCTGGGTTCTTTGCATTTTATGCAATGTTTGGCTACCCCATTTTATTAATGTTATTGAACAAAATCAAGAAGCCAAAAGAAATTAAAAAAGATTACTCATTTGAGCCAACCGTTTCATATATGATTGTTGCTCATAATGAAGAAAAATGTATTAGAACAAAATTAGAAAACATTTTAGATTTCAATTACCCATTGTCTAAAATTCAAATACTTGTCGCCTCTGATTTTTGTACTGATAAAACAGATGAAATTGTTCTGGAATTTATGAAAGAACATCCTGAATTAAATATAGTTCTCAATAAATCTAAAGAACACAAAGGTAAAACTAATGCCCAAAATGAAACACAAAAATTGGCAACTGGTGAAATTCTTGTGATGACCGATGCTAATTCGATATTTGAAAAAAACGCTATTAGAGAATTGGTGGCGGGATTTGCTGATGAAGATGTTTATTATGTTTGTGGTCAACTTAAATACGTAAACGATAATAATTTAACCGCTGCTAACGAATCAACATACTGGAAATTAGATTTAATGCAAAGAAGAATTGAATCTAACATTCAAACAATTACCGCGGGAAATGGTTCGATTTATGCAATAAGAAATAAAGAGTATGTAGATATTAATCCAATTCATTGTCATGATAGTTATTTCCCGTTGATTTTTTCTTTAAATAAAAAAAGAGCTCTCTATAACCCAGATGCTGTTTCCTACGAAAAAGCAGGAGAAAACAATAACGATGAATTTAAGAGAAAAATTAGGATGAATAGAACGATATTGAATACATTTGCCATTATGTGGAGGCCAATGAACATTTTTAAATACAAATGGTTCTCTGTCTTTTTCTTTGGGCATCGTACTTGTCGTTATTTACTGTGGTTCAATCACTTGGTATTTTTCATTACTAGCATTGTATTGACTGCAATTGGATATTATGTGGCAGGAGGAGTATTAGTTGGTTTGCAAGTCATTTTTATTACTCTAGGAATCATTTCAATAAAGCACAAAGTCCCTACTAAACCTTTAAGATTAATTGGTTTTTATTCAATGACTGTATTATCTCAACTTGTCGCCGCTTTTAAACAAATGATTGGCAAATCGAAGCCTGTTTGGGATAAAGCAGAGAGCACTCGATAATTTTTCGTGTTTTAAGGAGATTGAAGATATGATAGTAGTAAAAATGATGGGAAATATAGGAAATCAATTATTTATTTATGCATTTGCTAGGCAATTACAATTAAAATACGGCAACGAAAGGATTATTTTTGATTTATCTGCTTTGAAAAGGTATTATTACACTGCGGATTACAAATTAGATAATTTTATTTTAGGAGATAACATTTCTTACAATTTGAAAGAAATAGGTTTTATTCATCGCTTTAAATTTTGGTTATCTTCTAAAATTTTCCATGTTGAAAGATACATTTTTTCAAAATTAACTAAGAATTCCCTTACGCCATCTTTTATTACTAAAAAATGGTTGAGAAGAGGGTGTGTATATTATTTCAATCGCTTGTTTTTTGATATCCCTGTTATCAACAAAAAATACAAATATGTGTATGGTTATTTTCAAAGTGATCGATATTTCAATGGCTATATTGAAACCTTAATTGATGATTTGAGACCAAGAAGACAATTTGATGACAATGAAGAACAAATAATTAAAGAAATGGAAAACAGTGAATCTGTCGCAATTAGTATTAGAGCAAATAAAGCTCCAGAGAATCCAAAAGTCAACGACAACCTTGCTTTAGGATTAATTAAACAAGAATTTTATTATACCGCGATGAAGATTATTTCTGAAAAAGTTAAAAATCCAAAGTTCTTTGTTTTTGCAGATAGTTTAGATATTGTGAAAAACGAATTTGATTTTCCATTTCCCGTTATTTATGTAACACCAAACGATTCATCTTCTGGTGTTGCTCTTATGAGCAAATGTAAGCACTTTATTATAACTAACAGCACTTTCTCATGGTGGGGATCTTACCTTTCACGGAACAAAGAGAAGGTTGTCATTATGCCAACACCATGGGATAGGACCGGTGTTTATAGAGATTGTATTTACTATGATGGAATAATAAAATTAGAATGCGAATTTGAGGAGTGAAGATTATGCCAAAATTTATTAACGTTATGCAACCAACCCTTGGACAAGAAGAGTTGGATCGAATCAAGGAAGTTTTTGATTCAAATTGGATTGGAAAAGGTGCTCTTGTCACTGAATTTGAAAAACAATATGCCGAACATTTAGGTTCAACACCAGATAAAGTGATTTCAACCAATTGTTGTTCCGAAGGGTTGTTTTCTTCGATGTATTTATGTGACATTCAACCGGGTGATGAAGTTATCGTTCCGACAATTAGCTTTGTGGGAGCGGGAAATGCCGTTTGTGCTCATGGTGCAAAATTAGTTTTATGTGATGTGGATCCAAGGACTCTTAATGCTAGAGCGAGTGATATTGAAAAAGTTATCACTCCTAAAACTAAAGCTGTTTTGTTACTACATTATGGAGGAATTCCATGCGAAATGGATGAAATCATGGCACTAGCCAAAAAATACAATCTTAAAGTTATTGAAGACTGTGCTGCTGGCGTTTGTTCTACTTATAAAGGTAAAGCTTTAGGCACTATCGGCGATATGGGAATGTGGTCATTTGACGCTATGAAAATATTGGTGTGTGGTGATGGAGCAATCCTCCATTTCAACACCCCTGAATTAAGAAATAAAGCTGATAAATGGTTGTATTTTGGACTTGAAACAAAGAGTGGTTATGAGAATAGTGTTGCTCAAAAATGGTGGGAATTTGATATTTCTTGTTTTGGGCACAGAGCAATTATGAATAATGTCACTGCTGCTATGGCGCTTGAACAATTAAAAAAGCTCCCGATGTATATGGAAAAAAGAAAAGCGGTTCATAATTACTATAACGAGCATTTGAAAGGACTAGACTGGATTGACTTGCCTCTTCCAATTCCTGAAGATTGCACATCTTCCTATTATTTCTATCACATTCAAATTAAAAACGGTAAGAGAGACGAACTTGCTAGATACTTAAGAGAAAGAGGCATCTATACTACATATAGATATTTCCCACTTCATAGAGTTCCACACTATGGCGTTACAGGCAATTTCCCAGGTGCTGATTATGCCGCCGACAACACATTGTGTCTACCAATGCACCAAAGTTTATCAATTGAAGATTGTAAGCTTATCGTTGATACAATTATTGAATTTTCAAATAAGTATTGTTAGGTGTTTTCTATATGAGAATTTTTTTAAAACCAATTGAATTAAATGATTCACAATTGATTATCAAATGGAGAAACTCTCCTTCGGTAAGAAATCACTGTTTCGATAAAACAGAAATCACCGAAGAATCACATAAACGTTTTTATGATTCTTTCATAAAGACTGGAAAGTATAAACAATTTATTGTTTATAGAATTGACGATGATTATGGCGTTATTTCATATCCAATTGCTACAATCTATCTAAAGGATATCGACCGCTTTAATCAAAGATGCGAACTTTGCATTTTTACTAGCAACGATGAAGAATGGAACACCGAGAGCCAAAAAAAAGCAATCCTTTCAATGCTTGAAATCGCTTTTAACCAAGAAAAAATGAGAAAAGTTTATTCTTATGTTTTAAAAAAGAATGACGACGAAATAACTTTACTTGAAAGAAGCGGCTTTAAAAGAGAAGCATTGCTCGAAAATGAGGCAGTCGATTTAGACGGCACCGTTTTAGATGTTGTGAGAATGTCTATTTTCAAGGATAACTATAATGGATAAAACAAAATATGTCTTTGTGATTTTGGTATATAGGAATTACAAAGACTTGGATGAATGTGTCGAAAGTATCAAAGAAAAAATTAATGATTTTAGAATCATCGTTGTTAATGCATATTATGATGACGAAACGATGAACGCGGTTAAAGGTTTATCGGAAAAACACAACTGCCATTTCATTAACATTGAAAACAAAGGATATAGTTTTGGAAACAATAGAGGAATAGAATACGCAGAAAAGAATTTTGAGTACGACTATCTAATAGTTTCAAATGCGGATATTGTTATTAAACATTTTGACACCAGTAAATTAGAAACCATTGAAGAGAATTCAATTATTGTGCCTAAAATCATAGCTGCTGATGGTAGATATCAGAACCCAATGCTGCCTATGCAGTCTAAATTGTCTGATAGATTGACATACAAAGGACTCAAAAATAGCAATAAATTTCTATTTTTTCTTGGAGTTGGCATCTCCAAAATACATAGAACATGGTTTTTAATATTCAATAAAAATAAAATTAGAAAAGTTTATGCCGCGCATGGGAGTTTTGTTGTTTTTTCAAGAGGATCTTTACAAAAATTAGAGTTTAAACCATATGATGAGAACATGTTTTTATTTGCCGAAGAATCTGTCCTCGCAGAAAAAGCCAAAATTTCTGGTATCAAAACCCTCTACTATCCTTTTTTCTCTATTTATCACAAAGAAGACGGAAGTATGAAACTTGCAGATTTCTCAATTAATAAAGAGTTGGTAAAATCAAATATTTATTTTTACGAAACATATGTATTAGGAAATAAAAAAGCAAATGAAGAACATCACCGATAAAGCGAAGAATTACAGAATAAGCGTAATTGTTGCCACTTATAATGGCGCTTTATTTGTCACAGAACAATTAGATAGTATCGCTAATCAATCAGTTAAACCGGATGAAATAGTGATTTGTGATGATTGTTCTAAAGACAACACAATAGAAGTTTTAAAAGATTTTTCTAATAGAACTGATATACCTTGTATCATTTATCAAAATGATAAAAATAAAGGCGTATCGAAAACATTTGAAGAAGGCGTACTTAAATCTAGCGGAGATGTCATTTTCTTTTCCGATCAAGATGATGTTTGGCTTGACAATAAAATAGAGACGGCTTTGCACGCTTTCGATTCCCTTGGTGCTGATTTTGTTTTCACAAACGCTTTGATAGTTGATGCCGATTTGAAGGCTGGATCGGAAACATTATGGGATTCAGTTGGTTTTGATTACAATAATGATGATGAATATGTCAACTGTGACAAAAATGAGTTTTTTAATATTTTATTAAAACATAACGTTGTTACCGGAATGACAATGGCTTGTTCTAGAAATTTTGCAAAAAAATGCATCCCTTTTCCAGAAAAAGTGCTTCATGACTATTGGTTAGCATTAAACGCTTCGCTCTTTGGAAACACCGTGGCAATTAGAACCCCGTTAGTAAAATATCGTCAACATTCTAATAATGTTGTTGGAACAAGAAGAAATTATGACATCCATGATAAATCCATTATTAAGCAAAGACACTTAAAAAATATTGAGTATGAAATCATGTTATATCAAACCATATTGTCATTATGCCGACAAAACAAGGTATCGGATGACTGCTTAAGAAAAGTAAACAATTATTATGCTTTTTCATTTAAAAGAAAAGAAACCATAAACAAATCCATTTTTTCAATACTCAGATTAAAAAAAGGTTATAAAAAATATACTTATAAAGGAAATCGTTTTTTTGCAAAAGATATTTATTATAATCTCTTTTTAAAAAGAACACATTAAATTTTTATGATGTTTTATTGGCTTATTGTTTTGCTTTTTGTTGTGTTTTTTTTCGCGATTCATTGTGCAAAAAGTAACGAGAAAATAACGGTCGCTCTTTTATTATCTTTTTTATTCTTTTTTGCTATCGTTGTATTCAGGCCACTTGTTGTCCCGGATACAGAAGCCTATAAGAAAATTTTTGATGATATAAACAATTCAAGCTTTCAAGAATTATTCAAATCCGTTGATTTATTAAGAAAAGAATTAATTACTGGAGCCGAGTTTGGATTTGTTCTTTTTGTCAAAGCTCTCTTAATTGTTTTACCTAACAATTATAGATTGTTATTTTTTGTTATAGCACTGGTGGAGTTTATCTTCCTTTCTCTATTTGCAAAAAGGATGACCCGCACCAACTCTCAAAGAGTAGATTTATTTTATTACTTTTTACCATATTTTGGTTTAATGTATTTTTTAGTTGTTTTAAGAGGTGGGCTTAGTCTTTCCGTTTGTTTATATGCTTTTTCATTAACTAAAAATCAGAAAAAGTTTTCAATCAAAAATCTTATAATAGCGCTTATTTTATATTTCATTGCTTTTACCTTCCATAGATTTGCGCTGATTTTTGTTGTTGTAGAGTTAATTTATTTTATTTTTCCAAAATTCAAAAAGAAGACCACATATCGCAATTTATGGATAATCACCGGCATCGCTATTTTTGCTTTTAAATTTGTTTTGGTTGGTCCTATATCATCTTTATTAATTAACGTTTTCTCTTCAAATGAACTGCTAGCTCACTATTCAAAATATATTTTGAATCAAGGAACCTCTTCTGGAATATCGTTTAGAAATGTGTTTTTCTGGCTTTTGGGCGGATTAGTTTTGGCCGGAAATACAGAACAACAATTTATTGAAAACAAGAGATACTTTAATGTTTATTTGATGGGATTAGTGGTTATGGGGGTTTTCTCTCTTGTTCCTGGCGCGTCCCGAATTACCGATTATATGTTTTCACTGGTGCCATTAATGATGATTAATTTTGATTATGATTATAAAAGCAAAACAAATTATTATAGTTTATTGCAGTGTTCAGAGCTTGTTTATGGCGTTTTAGGCGTCATTATTATGATTAGGTTATAAAATGGCTAAAAGCGTTAAGAAAAATTTTATTTATAACATTCTATTTCAAATAGTCTCATTACTTATTCCTTTGATTACTACGCCATATGTTTCGCGTGTTTTGGGATCTGAAAACATTGGAATGTTTTCTTTCAAGGCGGCAATCGTTGGTTACTTTGTTATTGTTGCTACATTTGGATCAACCGTATATGGGCAAAGACTAATTGGATCGAAACAAGATAATAAAGAAGAGTTATCGAATGCATTTTGGGATATATTTTGGTTCCGTTTGTTGTCCGGCTCTATTTTTTACGCAATATATTTCGGGTATCTTCTTTTATTTTCCGAAGTTAATTTGCTGGGAATCGTTGTTTCCATCGACATCATTAATGTTATTTTTGATATTTCTTGGTTTTTTCAAGGAAATGAAGATTTCAAAAGAACGATATTGAGAAATTTAATAGTTAAAATTGTTTGTTTGATATGCATTTTTGTTTTTGTTAAAACAAGGGAACAAACATGGCTATATGCTTTATTTTCCACCGGTTCATTTTTGTTAGGAAATCTTTTCCTTTGGATACCATTAAGAAAACGAATTCGAAGACCAACATCATTTAAACCTTTCAAACACTTAAAAGGAATGTTCCTTATTTTCATTCCGGCTATTGCATCTCAAGTTTATACAATTTTAGATAAGAGTATGATTGGTTGGATTACTGGCTCTGATTATTTCAATGGATGTTATGAACAATCAGAAAAGCTTATTCGCGCAGCAATTACTGTTGTAACTGCTGTAGGAGCTGTAACACTTCCTAGGGTTGCCCTCCTTTATGAAAACGGCAAGCAAGAAGAAGCGCGGGAATACGTTTATCAAGCGTATCGAATAGTTTGGGCTTTAGGTCTGCCAATTATGATTGGAGCGATTTTTATATCAAATATTTTAATTCCAATTTATCTTGGAGATGAATTTGAATTAAGTATTTTACTACTTCAAATTTTTTCTCCTTTGGTGATTTTTGTTAGTTTGGGATATGTCACAGGCCTTTCATATCTTATAGCTAGTAAGCAACAAAACGTTTATACTGTTTCGACTATCGCCGCCGCTGTTGTAAATTTCGCCTTAAACATGGTACTTATTCGTTTTTATGGAGCGATTGGTGCAGCAATTTCTTCAATCACAGCCGAATTTGTAGGAGCGGCTATTCAGATTTGCTATTGCTTGATTAAAAAACAATTACATGCAAATAGGATTTTTGTTTCCGCAATAAAATATTTGATTGCTGCTGCAATTATGGGTGGCACTATTTTTGGATTGAAGTTTGTTTTGCCATCCAATATTATTGGCCTTGTGGCTTTGATAGGAATTGGTGTGGTTGTATATTTTGCCACACTACTAATAGAAAGAGATTCATTAGTTCTCAGCACGCTTAAAAGAATTAAAAAAATGGTTTTTAAAAAAGACTAAATATTGTCTGGAGGTCAAATTATGAAAGGTATTATTTTAGCTGGTGGGTCTGGAACTAGATTATACCCACTTACAATTGTCACAAGTAAACAATTACTTCCTGTTTATGACAAACCGATGATTTATTATCCCTTATCAGTTCTTATGATGGCGGGAATTAAAGAAATCCTTATTATTTCTACACCGACTGATTTGCCTAGAATGGAACAATTACTTGGTGATGGAAGTAAATTTGGAATTAGACTATCGTATGTTGTTCAACCATCTCCTGATGGCCTTGCTCAAGCATTCATTCTTGGCGAGGATTTTATTGGAGATGATGCGTGCGCTATGGTTTTGGGTGATAATATTTTTTATGGTGCAGGATTAATTAAACATTTACAAGATTCCGTTAAGAGAGCGGAAGAAAAAGATGAAGCGACCATCTATGGCTATTTTGTGCATGATCCAGAAAGATTTGGAATAGTTGAATTGGACGAAAATGGAAACGCAATATCCATTGAGGAAAAACCAATAAATCCAAAATCTCATTATTGCGTTACTGGCTTATATTTCTACCCGAAAGGAGTTTCTGAAAAGGCTAAAATGGTAAAACCATCTTACAGAGGCGAATTGGAAATCACTACATTAAATAATATGTATTTGGAAGAGCGCAGATTACATGTTGAAACTTTAGGAAGAGGATACTCTTGGCTAGATACTGGAACTCACGAATCTCTAGTTGAAGCTTCTGATTACATTAAAATTCTTGAAGATCACCAAGGGTTAAAAGTGTGTTGTCCAGAAGAAATTGCTTATAAAAATGGCTGGATTAGTAAAGAAACCCTTATTGAACAAGGGAAGATGATGGAAAAAAATCAATATGGTCAACATTTGTTGAATGTTGCTTATAATAAAATAAAGTATTAAAACAATATGGTCAATAAAATAACCATTAAAGTATTTTTAGTGTCTCTCGTTTTGTTTACTTCTGGATGTGGCGCTCCAAAGTGCAACCACAATTGTATTATTGACCCACGTGTTGAACCAACTTGTGAAACTAGTGGACTAACTCAAGGAAGCCATTGTTCTATTTGCGAAGAGGTATTAGTTGCGCAGGAAGTCATTCCTCCGCTGGGGCATGAAATAGCGATTGATGAGAAAGTTGATGCAACTTGTATTGAAGGTGGTTTAACAGAAGGATCACATTGTTTGAGATGTGGCAAGATTTTAAAAGAACAAGAGATTATTCCTTCTTTAGGACACGATGAGATTTTAAAACAAGAAACTACAATCCCTCATTATCAACATGCATATTGTGATAGATGTAAAGATATATTGGAGTATACTTTACCTAAAATTAATATTTCTTGCGCTTCTGAATTGAGTTCAGAATATTCAGACTGTCACGTTTCAACGTCTAATTGTTTGGATGATCAAAGAATCGAGAATGTGGCTGCTCAAGTTAAAGTGAGAGGGAATTGGACAGCAACACTACCTAAAAAACCATTCAGAATTAAATATGATAAAAAACAATCTATGTTTGGACTAAATGATGGATTAAAAGCAAAAAGTTGGGTTTTATTAGCTGACTATGCTGATAAATCAATGATAAGAAATGCGACTGCGTTTTTGCTGGCTAGTGAATTATTTGGTGGGAAATATTATTCTTCTGATTGCTGTTTTACTGAAGTATATATTAATGATGATTTTCAAGGCATTTACCTTTTGGCAGAACAACAACAGATTAATAAAGGAAGAGTGGATATATACGAAGATAAAAATGATGAAACAAGCAATATTGGTTATTTTTTTGAGTTAGATCATTATTATGAAGGCGAAGATCCATCGGTTGTTATGGAAATTAATTATAATTCCATACCGTTTTTTAATGATTGTGTCGCTGATGAAAGTCTTTTTCTAAATAAATATGTCGTTAAAAACGATTTGAATAACAAAGAACAAAGAGATTCTCTCGAAACTAGATTACAAAAAATATGGGATGTCGCTTATTTTGCTTTATATCAAAATCATAGTGATTTAGATAATAATCCATACAAAACCATAGATGAAAATGGAATCGTTGTTGAAGATGCGTCTATAAAAACTGAATTCGAAGCGTTAAATAGAGTCATTGATATTGAATCGCTAGTTGATACATATTTGTTCAATGAGATAATTCAAAATCAAGATGTTGGATACTCAAGCTTTTTTATGTCACTAGACTTAAGCGAAAAGGGAAATAAAAAAATAACTTTCCAAGCTCCTTGGGACTTTGACTGGAGCTTTGGAAATTCCATCGAGAATCTAGACAAATTGTATATAGGTAATTTTTTAGAAAATGAACCAAATCATGAATATAGTAATCCGTGGCTTTTATTGGTTTCTAATTCTCAATGGTTTTGGAAGCTGCTTCAAAAAAGATGGTTTGAATTAGAAAATGTAAAGGAAAAGGCGATTTATTTAATTGACACTTTCACAACTAATTATTCAAAATATATCGACAGCGAATATGAAAAATGGAGCCAAAGAAGCAATCTTGTGGTGTGGTGCTCTTCTAAAAACACCTTATCAGTAACTACTCAAAAGGAAGATTCGAAAAATGTCATTAATTACTTGAATGAAAGATTTTATTGGCTAAATTATTATTTAAAAGATTTATCAAGAGTTAAGGACGCTTTTAATAGCGGAGGTAATTAAAATGGAAAAACAAGTTGGGAATTTTAAATTTATAGAAACTTCTATTAAAGATGTTTTTATCATTGAACCAAAAAAATATGGTGATAATCGTGGATACTTTATGGAAACATATAAAGAAGCAGACTTTAAGCAAGCTGGTTTAAATTATGTTTTTATCCAGGATAATCAATCAAAATCAAAAAAAGGCGTTCTTCGAGGACTACATTTTCAAAAATGTTTTCCACAGGCCAAATTGGTTCGCTGCATTGAAGGTGAAGTATTTGACGTGTGCGTTGATTTAAGAAAAGATTCACCAACTTATGGAAAATGGGAAGGCGTTGTTTTATCCGCTGAAAAGGGCAACCAATTCATGATTCCTAGAGGATTTGCTCATGGTTTTGTTGTCTTAAGCGAAACAGCAACATTCTGTTATAAATGCGATGAATTATATCATCCTGATGATGAAGGAGGAATTATGTGGAATGATTCTGAAATTAACATCGAATGGCCTTTTGATGGTGAAGTTCTATTAAGTGAAAAAGATAAAAAGCATCCTTCATTAAAGGAATCAAAGGTGGTGTTTTAATGACAGTATTAGTTACCGGTGTTGCTGGTCAACTTGGTTACGATGTAGTGAACGAACTCACTGAAAGAAACCATGTTGCCATAGGATCTGACATTCGCAAAGAAGAAGAGATTGCTTTCAAATCAAATTGGAATCAGTATATTCAACTCGACATTACAAACAAAGAGCAAGTTAAAAAGATAATTGATGAATTAAAACCGGATGCAATTATTCACTGTGCGGCTTGGACGAATGTTGATGGGGCAGAAGATGAAAATGTTAAACCAATTGTTAGAAGAATCAATGTTGATGGCACAGATAATTTGGTTAAAGCTTCTTTGAGTTACAACTCAAAATTCGTTTATATTTCCACGGATTATGTTTTTGATGGCCAAGGGACAAAACCTTGGCAACCAGATGATAAAAATTTTGCTCCACAAAACTATTATGGACAAACAAAATTAGAAGGTGAAATGGTGGTTTCATCACAATTAGAAAAATTTTTCATTGTTAGAATAGCGTGGGTTTTCGGGTTAAATGGCAAAAACTTCATTAAAACAATGTTTAACGCTGGAAAAGTTCATAATGAAGTTAGGGTAGTCAATGATCAAATTGGCACACCTACATACACTTATGATTTAGCCAAATTATTAGTAGATATGATTGAATCAAATAAATATGGGTATTATCACGCCACTAATGAAGGTGGTTTTATTAGTTGGTATGACTTAACTTGTGAAATCTATAAACAAACCGGTCTTTCCACAAAAGTAATTCCCGTTTCCACTTCTGATTATGGCAAATCAATAGCGAAACGTCCTTTCAACTCAAGAATGGATAAAACCAAATTAGTTAGAGAAGGTTTTAAGCCTCTTCCAGATTGGAAAGATGCTTTATCAAGATATTTAAAAACCTTTCAATAAATTATATGGAGGTAATTTTATGAAAAAAACAATTTTAGTTACAGGAGGAACAGGCTTTATTGGCAACTGTTTCTGCAAATTATTATTAAGCGAAAGACCAGATTGGAAAGTTGTTAATGTTGATGTATGCACCTATGCTGCTAATCCATCAACAATGAAAGAAGAACTTAAAAATCCAAACTATAAGTTTTATAAGGTTGATATAAGAGATAGAGACAAAGTTTACGATATTTTTGAAAAAGAAAAACCTAATATAGTTGTTAATTTTGCTGCAGAATCCCACGTCGATAGATCCATTGTTGATCCAACCATCTTTTTAGAGACCAATATAATTGGAACATCTGTCTTAATGGATGCTTGCCGTAAATATGGAATTGAAAGATATCATCAAGTTTCTACAGATGAAGTTTATGGAGATCTGCCTCTTGATAGACCAGATTTGTTTTTCCATGAAGATACTCCTTTACATACATCTTCACCATATAGCACATCAAAGGCATCTGCTGACTTGCTTGTATTAGCGTATCATCGCACTTATGGACTTCCAGTCACCATTTCTAGATGTTCTAATAACTATGGACCATACCAATTTCCGGAAAAATTGATTCCGTTAATGATTGATAAAGCCAAAAAGAATGAACCGTTACCAGTATATGGCCAAGGAATTAACGTCAGAGATTGGTTATATGTAGAAGACCATTGCAGAGGTATACTTGCCGTTCTTGAAAAAGGAAAGATTGGAGAAGTGTATAATTTAGGCGGCCATAATGAACGCAATAATTTATATATTGTAAAAAGAATATTGATGGAATTAGGCAAACCAGAAACATTAATTACCTTCGTTGCAGACAGACACGGCCATGATCAAAGATATGCGATTGATCCACATAAAGCGAATGTTGAACTTGGTTGGGATCCTGTTACTACATTTGAAGAAGGCATTAAAAAGACAATCAAATGGTACGACAAGAATCAATGGTGGTTAGATGAATGCACAAGTGGTGAATATAAAAAATGGTTAGATAAAAACTACAAAGACAGAAACTAACTTCTATTTATTTTTGTGACAAATTTAATAACGGAGAAAAACCATGAAAACAAAATACAAAATTGCCGTTGCTGGTGCTGGTTATGTTGGCTTATCAATCGCCACATTATTAGCCCAAAATAATCATGTTGAATTAGTGGATGTCATTCCTGAAAAGGTTGCCAAAGTCAATAATAGAATAAGCCCGATTCAAGATGATTATATTGAAAAATATTTTAAAGAAAAGAAATTAGACTTATTAGCCACATTAGATGGTGTATCAGCCTATAAAGATGCTGATTTTGTCGTTATCGCCGCGCCTACTAACTATGATCCAGTTAAAAACTTCTTTGATACCAAATATGTTGAACAAGTTATTGAATTAGTTTTAAGCGTTAATCAAAAGGCAATGATGATTATCAAATCAACTATCCCTGTTGGTTATACTAAATCAATAAGAGCAAAATATAACACAAACAATATTTTATTCAGCCCAGAGTTCTTAAGAGAATCAAAAGCCTTAGAAGATAATTTGTATCCATCAAGAATTATTGTTGGATGTGAAGAAGATCAAACTTACAAAGCAAAAGAATTCGCTAACTTACTCGCTGAAGGTGCAATTAAAAAAGATGTTCCTATTTTATTTATGGGATTAACAGAGGCAGAAGCCGTTAAGTTGTTTGCTAATACTTATCTTGCATTAAGAGTAGCATATTTTAATGAATTAGATACTTATGCTGAATCTAAAGGCTTAAATACTCAGGATATAATCAATGGTGTTTGTTTAGATCCAAGAATTGGAACTCATTACAATAACCCATCATTTGGTTATGGTGGTTATTGTTTACCAAAAGATACAAAACAATTAAAAACTAACTTTAATGATGTTCCAGAGAATTTGATATCCGCGATTGTTGAATCAAATAGAACAAGAAAAGACTTCATATCTGAACGAGTATTAGAAATTGCAGGATTTAATGAAAAAGATGCGAATAAGATTACTGTTGGTGTTTATAGATTAACAATGAAATCTAATAGTGATAATTTCCGTGCCTCTTCTATTCAAGGCATTATGAAAAGAATTAAAGCTAAAGGCGTTAATGTCATTATTTTTGAGCCAACATTAGAAGATGGTTCTGAATTCTTCGGCAGTAAAGTTATTAATGATTTAGAAGAATTTAAGAAAAATAGTAATGCAATTATCGCAAACAGATATGATTCTTGTTTAGATGATGTTCAAGGCAAAGTATATACAAGAGATTTATTCAAAAGAGATTAGATTCGTTTTCTTTTGAAAATGGTTTTTCGTGATTATAGATAATATTAATCGCAAATAAAAAAACCAAAACGATATAATAGCTATCCTCAAAAAACGAATGGAAAAATAACAAAAGCAATCCAAACAATAAAGCGTTTCCTAAATAGTAATCCTTTTTAAATATAATTAAGGTTTTTATAAAAGTCCATAATAATAAAGAGATATAAAAGATAAGATTTAGTAATCCCCCTCTTCCTAAAATTGAGACCACCCAAAAATGTGATCCCCAAAAACCAGTTAAGTTATTTAAAATAGAATTGTAAACACCGTATCCGATTCCACGAACAATATTACCATTCAAATATATTTGCAATCCAATTGTCCAGATGTCATATCTTGCAAAAATAGATTTGCCACCACTAAACAATGAGTTAAAATTATCTCTTATACTTTCAAAAGAACAGTATATTAGAATCCCTGCTAAAAGAAAAAGTCCTATCGTTGACAAATACAAAGCGCCTTTAATGGTGCTTTTTTTGTCCTTCCCTTTGAACAAAAATATAATTTGAACAAGAAAGTAAAAAAGCAAAACAATTGTCGATAGAATTATTCCAGTTTTGCAAACGGTTAACAAAAGTTCAATATACAACAAAACAGTCATAATAATATGGAGTTTTGCTTTTGAAATAGAAAAAGCGACAATTGAAAAGGCGATAACAAACTCCAAGAAAAGAGAATAAATATTTGCGTTAACAAAAACACTTTGAATAGAAAATGCTTTTATACTATAAGCACTAAAATCAGAAAACGATAACGCCAAGGCTTTAAAAAGCTCGACATAATTATCTTTAAAAAAACTGATGATAATAAATACAATCGCTACAGCATACAAGATATAACAAAACTTCAAAATAAATCTTTTATTTGCAATTCTCTTAGAAAAAATAAAAAGGCCGGCATAAAATCCTATCATCAAATAGACGTATGAAAAAAAATGAATCGTTTTGGTTTCATTGGTAAGATGGGTGATGGTTTTTATTAGATTCCCATCTTTTCCTGAGACGATAGTGTTAATTGCGTTTTGGTTGAAAAAAATGGCTTCAAAACCAGATATCAATATGATAATCAAACCAAAAAGAAGAATTGGGCTGTGTCTATATCCTTTTTTGTACTCAAATATTAAATAAAGACAATAAGAAAACACCAAAAAAACAAATATCAATATGTAAATCCACATCGGACATCTAAGACTTGTGAGGTTTGGGTTGTCCATTAAGTGGTTGCTCTCAAAACATAAGAAAGCTCCTGGAATCACCCATAATACTAAAAAAAGATCACTCCATCTTAATTTTAACGAATTGATAATGTTTTTTATTCTTTCCATGATGCGACCTTATTATAATTTTTTAAATTATTTAATTCAATAAACATAAAATAACACACGTGCATTATAAAAAGCTTCAAGAACGTTATAATCCTTTCGTGCGAAGAAAAAAATTATAAGCATCAATCTCTATCTTAGTGTGTTTTAGGGCTATCGTTTCATGCTCAAAAGAAGGTGACATGATTCGAATTATCACAAATAACAAAAGTTACTAAAGAAAGTTCATGACTGTGCTTCTTATGAATTTGTTGGTTTTAATTGATTTTTAAAATACAATAATAATGAAGATTGTTTTTAATAAAAACATTTTGGAGATTAATATGAAAAGAAAACTCTTTTATTTAGTGTTGCCAGTCATTGCTTTGTTATTGGGCGCCTGTGGGCAAACATCTTCTGGTGGTGGAAGCGGAAGCAAAACCGTTCCAACTTATCAAGGAATGACTATCAGTAAAACAACATCTGGTAGAAAAACAAATTTGATCAGAAAACTGGGCGATGATGAAAACGATGGAGAAGATGTTCCTCCAGAAGAAGACAATCACGAAGTTACTGAAGAAGAATTAGAAAAAGAAATAGATGATATTGTTACTATTGATGTCCAAGGTGATGAACAAACAAAGTATTTCGTTCAACCTAACGAGGTGTTTATAGTAGAGGTTCATGTCTCTAATCCAAGTGATTTTGAAATCCAATCATTTACTTTAAATGGAACCAAATATGCAAACTATATGTTTAAAGAAGGAAGCACGATGGAATTGTTACTCCTAGAAACAACTGCGCCTTCAACTTCTGGATATATTGAATACACGATTGACGCAATCAAATATATTGATGGAACAGAAATTAAAGATGTCAAAATGGAAGGTGATAAGACCATTAAAGCTGGCATCGCTTATCCTGACGGTCCAACCGCTCGTGTGACATCTCAAGTAGTTGATACGACGAAAATCGATTTATCGATTAATGTTACCGACTCAAATAATTTAATTGGTGATAACGATTTAGCAATCTATTTGACTGATGGTGAAAAAGTTGTCAATTCCAAAAAAATAAACGTTGGAAATAACACAGTTAGTTTTGACGGATTAAGAATGTCATCACTATATGAATATGGAGTTGTAACTTCTTTTGATTTGGTTAATGGTGAAGGGCTACATTCCGAATGGTTAACAAAAAACGAATTTACAACTTTATCAGCTTTTTCATTTAAAGACGTTAAAACAGATAAAACATCAATCACTTTTGATATTGAGAAAAAAGGTGAGGTTGGAGAAATTGAAAGGATTTCGCTTTATGATTCTTCAACAAATAAATTAGTGGATTACGGAGATAAAGATACAAGGAAGTTTGAGAACCTTCTTTCTGGCCGTAAATATAATTTATATTTAGATTTTTCATATCCATATGGCGAAGATACTATTAAAGATTTTGTTGTTGCCGAAGATACAAAAACTGTGGCAAAAACCGTTCCAGCTATCACTATTTCGAATGAAGATATTTCTGATGTCTCTATTGAAGCATCTTATGAGGTGACTGATCCAGATTCGCTTTCTATCATTAACTCTGTTGAATTATATAAGGGTTCTGAACTTGTGGCCATTAACACTTCAAAGGAAATTGATTTTGCGTATTTAGAAGCATACACAGATTACAAAGTTGTTATTAATTACTCCTACGATTTGAATGATGGAGCTGGTATGAGAGAAGCGAAAATAGAAAAAGAGTATAAGACGTCTCCTCATTTAGAATTTGTTTCTTGTAAAGTGATTAATACAACTGCGGTTAATGAAGGTGATACCATTTATATGCAAGCTACATTAGTTAATCCATCAAACGCTACTCCTGTTAGCGCGGTTGTTAATGGAGAAACATATAGTTGCAGTGGTTCAACCTCATCAACCAAGATATATCTTGAGATAGTTAATAATGGTCAATTTAAAGGTGGATTAACCGAACTAACAATTGAAAAAGTTAATATGAAGATTGACGGAAAAGAATATTCTGTCTTAGCAAAAGAAAACAATAAATCCAGCATCTTTATTAATGGAAAAATTGATGTTGTTTCAGCTACTTTTGTCAATTCCGAGAACGAAGTTGTGGAGTATTATCAAGTTGGAGATAGTCTTTATTATTTAATTGAAATTAAAAATGATACAGGTTATGTCATTGATAGTTTATCTTTTGGTGGAGAACAAACTAAAGTTGAAGTCACAATTACTGATTTTGAAAAAATAGATATCAATACTTATCGTATTGATGTGAATGCAAATTCTCAAATACTTAATAATAATTATTTTTCACAAATTGCATACCATAATGAATATGCCGCAGGTACAGTGATACCTCGTTTAGGGATTATCAAAAGACCAACAAAATTAAGCGGAACTGTTGAAATATCAACAGTAGAGCAATTGTTAACCACAAACTACTATGATTTTACCGGCGGAATGAAGTGCTATAAATTAATGAATGATATTGATTTAAGTGACACACCATGGACAAAATCTTTAGGCTCTTTAGGTGGTGTATTTGATGGAAATGGTCATAAGATTAGCGGCATTACCAACGTTTCTTCTTATTCAGATTCAACTCCAAATCTTTCTTTGTTTGAATATATTATGGGTGGTTTAGTTCAAAACCTCACTATTGAGGACATGACAATTATCATTTCCGCAAATAACACAACAAACGACATAAATATTGATTTCGGCACAATTGCTTATAGAGCTGGTGGAAATATTAAAAATTGTAAAGTTAGTGGAGATGTTGTTATAAACAACAACACAAAGCATTCAGACAACAAACCGGGATCAACCTGTGTGGGAGGTATCGCTGGTATCGCCGGTGCTAATGTTGAGATTTCTAACTGTGAAACAAATCTTTCAATCACAGTTTCATCGGTCTATAACGGAATAGTCACCATTGGTGGACTTGTTGCTTCCGTTGGAGATGGATTGACCATTCATGACTGCAAAGTCAACAATACAATAGTGGCAAAGAATAATGGCAGAGTCGCCGGTCTTATCGCAAATGCTGGTATTAAGACAAGCTTCACCCCATATGAAATTACTGGATGCGATATTAAAGGTAGCGTTGATGGTCAAAGCGCTGATGCTTTTGTTATATTTACCAATAATGATTTTGGTACAAATAGAACTAATATCTCAAACAACACTTGTGATGTTCTTGTTAATGGAACCAAAGTTACTGAAATAAAAGATATTATCAAAAATTTAGAATAACAATAGTGGTTATCCGAATAAAAGTATATTATAGATATAACGAGTAAATGATTTAGAGGAAAATTTGATTGTTTTTCTCTACATCGTTAGAAGGAGAATTATAGTATTATGTCGAACAGTAATGAATTTAGAACACGCGCTAAAGATGAAATCGTTAAATTAGAAAAAGATGTCTATGGAAGAGATGTCTCTCACGAAGAAATTGAAATGGTTTTTCTTTCATACATCATGGGATATTTAAAAGGCATGTTTGTCGTTGCCAAAAATACAGGTGGTAGAATTTATGAAATTAGTTCTAACCCGTCAAATGGCAAATTCTATATTGATGTTTATAAAAAAGATGGCTCCAAAGTTGTCGCCATCAATAATTAATTAGTTCATCAATGTATTGAGCTAATTCCTCAACACCTTTATCTTCTAAAGCGGAGACCGTAAATATCTTCGCTTTTTTATTTCTTTTTAAGATGTTTTGTTTACACCTTTCGATATCGAAATTAAACACTTCCATCGTATCTATTTTAGTGATAACTGCGATATGGCTAACTTCAAACATCAAAGGATATTTTAAAGGCTTATCATCCCCTTCTGGGACCGATAATAACATCATATTAATGTTACTGCCTGTGTCAAACTCCGCGGGACACACAAGATTTCCCACGTTTTCTAAGAACAATAAATCAAGGTTATTTACATCAAATTCTTTAATCGCATCAAATGTCATCTGCGCGGTTAAATGACAGGCACCTGAAGTGTGAATTTGTATTGATCTAACACCAGTGTTTTTACTAATTCTTTCCGCATCGACATCAGAGTCGATGTCCGCTTCCATGACACCAATGTTGTATTTATTTTTTAATCTGTTAATGAGATTGGTTAATAATGTTGTCTTACCACTTCCAGGAGAGGCCATCACATTAATAAAATAGATGTGCTTTTCTTTTAGAAACTTTCTTAATTCTTCAGCAACCTTATTATTCTCTTGCAAGATGTCTTCTTTTACTTCAATAACTTTGTAATCCATACAAATAAAATTATAAAGATGTGCAATTTGTTTTTCAAATCTATCGTTCCTAATATATAATTATTAGGCACGATGGATAAAGTCAGAACTATATTACTCCATAGATCCGCTTTCGCTGATAATGATTTAGAAGCGGATGCTTTAAGAAGTTATCTTAAAGATAAAGGTGTTTTTGTTGTTAACTTAATGTCTTCTCCAGGAGCGGGTAAGACCACAACTTTAACAAAGTTAATTAACAAGATAAAAGATAAACTTAGAGTGGGAGTTATGGAGGCTGATATTGATAGCGATGTTGATGCAGTTAAAATCGCAGAATTAACTGGAGTCAAATCTATCCAATTACATACAGGTGGTATGTGCCATTTAGATGCTGGTATGACTAAAGCGGGATTAGATGGCATTGATATCTCAGACTTAGACATTATCTTTTTAGAAAATGTCGGTAATCTAGTGTGCCCCGCGGAGTTTGATACAGGGGCTAGTATGGATATGATGATTCTCTCAATTCCAGAGGGTGATGATAAGCCATTAAAGTATCCATTAGTCTTCGAAAAGAGCGAATTAGTGCTCATTAACAAGATTGATACAATCAAATATTTCAATTTTGATTTATCAAAGTGCCAAGAATATATTAAAATGAGAAATAGAGATACTACAATCATACCAATAAGCGCGAAAACCGGTGAAGGTATTGATTTAGTCGCCGACTATTTCATTAATAGAGTGAAACACCATAAGGAGAGATAATTATGGAATTAAATGACAAAGTCGTATCGAAATACTATGGGGAACAAGGTTACGAATACGAAAAAGAATTCAAACAATTAGGTAAAAAGATTACTGACGTTGTTGTTCACAAGGTTACTGGTATTAAAACAACAGACCCAGAATACTGGGGATTAAGAGAAGTTTTAAATATCGACCAAGTGAGAGTTCTCTTAAAAATGAAGCAAAGAAAACATTACACTTTCGAAGAGTTAATGAAGAAGTTTCCAGAACTAGAACCAGCGAGACTACAACAACTTCTCGATGAATTATCAGTAATCGGTTTCATTGAATACGATTATGGTGATAACTATGCGTGGGATCACCCAGAAGAAGATAAACCAAAGATTAAGAGATATATGCTCTCCTACTTCGTTCCAGGTAGTGCGGAGTTATTAAACTCTTCTCATGATAGAATCGCAAAGAATCCTGCAGTTACTTCTTTCTTTGAAAGAATGACATTTATCCCATTAGCGGGAATTACTGAAATGCTTCCTCCAGGTGGTGGCGGTGTTGGTATGCACGTCATCCCAGTTGAAAAAGCTATCGAATTTAATAACGAAGCAATCGATGTCGAAAAGATTTCTCACTGGATGAAAAAATACGAAGGACATATCGCTGCTGGTATCTGTTCTTGTAGAGCTAGTAGAGCGGTCTTAGGTGATGGCTGTATCGATGACGCAGATGATTGGTGCATCCAATTTGGTGATATGGCGGATTACGCGGTGGAAACTGGTAGAGCCCATTACATCACAAAAGAAAGAGCTTTAGAAATCTTTGAATTATCTGAAAAGAATGGCTTCGTCCATCAAATCACCAATATCGATGGTGAAAATAAAATCTTTGATATTTGTAACTGCGATGTGAAGATTTGTAACGCTTTAAGAACATCCATGTTATTTAATACACCAAACTTATCTCGTTCCGCGTATACAGCGAATGTTACTAAAGATAACTGCGTGGCCTGTGGCCAATGCGTCGCTAACTGTCCAGCCGGTGCGGTTAAGCTAGGTCAAAAACTTTGCAACGGTAAAGGTGAAGAAGTTGAATATCCAAAAGCGGTTTTACCAGATAGAATTCACTGGGGTAAATACGCTTGGGATGAAAACTATAGAGACACAGCGAGAAGAAGTGATTCTTGGGAATCAGGAACCGCTCCATGTAAAGTCGCATGTCCTGCTCACGTTCCAGTTCAAGGTTATCTTAAATTAGCTAAAGAAGGTAAATATAAAGAAGCTTTAGCGTTAATCAAAACACAAAACCCATTACCAGCGGTCTGTGGTCGTGTCTGTAATAAGAGATGTGAAGATGCTTGTACTAGAGGTACAGTCGATCAAGCCGTCTCTATCGACGCGGTCAAGAAATTCGTCGCTGATTTAGATTTAAGAAGTAAAGATAGATATATCCCAGAAAAGATCGTCGCCTCTACATATGGTGAATTCCCAGAAAAGATCGCCATTATCGGTGCTGGCCCAGCTGGTTTATCCGCGGCTTACTATTTAGCAGTTGCAGGTTTCAAACCAACAGTCTTTGAAAAGAATGAAAAACCTGGCGGTATGTTAATGTATGGTATTCCTTCCTACAAGTTAGAGAAAGATGTCATTGAAGCAGAAGTCGAAGTCATTAAACAATTAGGCGCGGAAATTAAGTGCGGCGTTGAAGTTGGTAAAGACATCACAATTGAAGAATTAAAGAAACAAGGCTATAAAGCTTTCTATATCGCGATTGGCTGTCAAGGCGGTAGAAGACCTGGCGTCTTAAATGATGATGCGAAAGGCACTGATATCGCTGTCAGTTACTTAAGAGAAGCGTTAGACAAGAAACAACCGTTCAAAGGCGAAGTTATTGTAGTTGGTGGTGGTAACGTTGCCGTTGACTGTGCGAGAACCGCTCATAGATTAGGCGCGAAGAAAGTCTCCATGTTCTGCTTAGAAGATAGAGCGACAATGCCAGCCTCTAATTTAGAAATTCAAGAGACCTTAGAAGAAGATATTGAAATCAATAACTGCTGGGGTCCAAAAGAAGTAAAAGTCAATCAAAAAGGCGAAGTTTGCGGGATTATTTTCAAGAAATGTCTCAGAACTATCAATCCAGAAACAGGCAAATTTGCTCCTGAATATGATGAAAACGAAGTCATTGAAGTCAAAGCTGATAAGATCGTCTTCGCGATTGGTCAAGCCATTGAATGGGGCAAATTACTTGAAGGTAGTAAAGTTACATTCTGGAGAGGTAATTACCCACTCGCAGACAAGTTAACATATCAAACGGCTGACCCAGATATCTTCGTTGGTGGTGATGTCTTCACTGGTCCAAAATTTGTTATCGATGCAATCGCTGCTGGTCATGAAGTTGCCGATGCATTAGCAAGACACGTTAGACCAAACGCTCACCCAACAATTGCCTTCAACCATCGTGGATTCACAACCTTAAATAAAGAAGATATTACTCTTCCTGGTTATGATGATGCCGGTAGACAAGAAGAAGGTATGGATGAAACCATCGATTACAAGAACTCCTTCAAAGATGCCCATAAGACATTAACAGAAGAGCAGGTTAAAATTGAAACTAGTAGATGTCTCTCTTGTGGTGCCGCTTGGGTCGATCCAAATAAGTGTATCGGTTGTGGTATTTGTACCACCAAGTGTAACTTCGATGCTATCCACTTAGTGAGAGATCATCCAAAACACTCAACGATGAGAAGGGCGGAAAAGAAAGTCAGCGGTTTAGCGGGCTATGCTCTCCCACGTATGTTCAAGATTTTATTCCATTCCGGTAGTAAAGAAGCTCGCGAAATGAGAGCCAAACGTCGTAAATGGAAGAAAGAACACAAAGAGTTCTGCAAAGAAAATCCACATACAGGTAATTCCATCGATGCATGAGTTAGGGATTGTCGTTCACGTTATTAAACAAATTGAAGAATTAGCGAAAGAAAAAAACGTTAAAGAAGTCAAAGAACTCACCTTAGAAGTTGGTGAAGTCTCGGGAGTAGTCAAAGAATATTTCCTCGATGCCTTTGAATGGGCAAAGAAAAAAACGGAATATATGAAAGACTGCAAGCTCAATGTCATCATCATTGAAGGCATCTCATATTGTGAAGATTGTAAAGATACATTTAAAACCACACAATATGGTAAGACTTGCCCGAAATGTGGTGGAGGTCATACTTACTTAATAACGGGACGAGATGTCTCGATTAGAGATATTAAAGTAATATAACAATAATTAAGGCAGTATGAAAATTACTGCCTTTTGTTATAATGTTAATAGTTTTGAGGTAAAAGATATGTTATACGCAGTCATCGGAGTATTGATTTTAATTGAAGTATTCTTGATTATTTTCTTAAACATCAGGTTTATTAGATTCTTCTTTAAGTACAAATACATGGGTAATTCACTTTATTACATCATCCCGTGTTATTTACTCTGTTTATTCTTCTCCATCTTTGTCGCTTTAAGACCAGCGGAAGGTTTAGTGGAATCAACGAAATTTGCTTCTGGGATTCTTAATTCCTTTGTCGATGGCTTAAAGATGATGGTCGGTGGCTTTGATGGTAACGCGATCGCGTCTTATCTCGATTTAAATGAACCTTGGTCAATTATCTTCGCGATTGCTTATCTAGTCGCCTCATTCTTCTCTTTAGTGGCCACTTCAACATCTGTTGTTGTCTTTACCATCAGAATGATTGGAGTGAAAGTAAAGAATTACTTTGAATCGAAAAACGCGAAACGCGTATCTTATATCTTTACTGAACATTCAGTCCCATTCTCTATGAGACTCGCGCAAAAGTTAAAAGAAGATGGTGATATCGTTCGTATTATCGTTTCTCGTGGTTCACTGAAAACTCAAGATGGCACTGAATTTAAAGATGCGATTGAATTAATGGGTTTTGATGTTTGGACAGAAAATAAATCCTCTAACTTTGCTTCTCTTTTATTAAAAAGAGACTGGAAATATAACTCAAATAAAACAGTGTCTATCTATGGTCTATATTATGAAGATGAAGACTCTTTAGATTTCACAAACGATTTAAAGTTAGCCATTCATAAAGACAAAAGATTTTCAGAAATTAAAAATAAGATTGATCAATATCAAAAAGATAATTCTGGTGAACCAGATATATCTGATGAAGATTTATCTTATTTAAAAAGATTAAGAGTCTTTGTCAAATACGAAGAGTTTGATCCGGAAACGATTTATCGTTACACCCAAGAAACCTTTGGAATTATTAATACAATCAGTGAATATGATATGGTTTCTTCTGACTTTGTAGAAAATAACCCAATTTCTAATTTCTTAGATTTAAAATCTCTTTCTGAAAGTAATAAAGAAATTAAAGGATTAAATATTACCTTCTGTGGCTTTGGTAATGTCAATAAAGCCATCTTTAAAAAGATTAATGTCGCTTATCAATTATGGGGAGATAACATTAATGTTATTAATTACCATATTTTAGATAGAGAGGGAAAAGATGGCATCATCGCTTTTGATGACTTATATAGCAATAATAATGGTAAAGATGTAAAAGGATTCTTGCCAATTCCTAATTTATTTAATATGGATGTGAATTATGATGATATCGATTTAACAAGTGAAAAATCGATTATCAAACATATTAAAGACATCAAAGATGATCCAAGTAGATTTGTGAAAGACGGTTTTGAAATCTTTATTGTCTCAGTCATGTCCTCAAATGTTTCCGCGAGAACTTCTTATTATTTAAGAAAGGCTATCTTATCGCAAATTCCTGAAGATAAGTTATCTCGCACGGCGATATTTGTGAGAATTAGCGAAAGACAAGCAATGGAAGACTTTGATAGAGCAAATAACTGTTGTTTCTTACAAGAGAGATTCCTCGATGGCTTTAATTCTAAAGAATATTTAGAAGCCGGTTCTCCATTATGCCCAATTATCGCTTTTGGTGAAGACTCTATTATGTCTAACTATATTAACCATACCTTTGAAGCGGAAAATCGCTTAGCGGCGAAGATGAATCACTTCTATATGGGTATTGATTCTATCTCCGACAAGAAAGCGGAAGTCGATTGGTTAAATAAAGATAAAGAGAATATCTTAACTAATAAAGCCGCTTTATGGCAGTTAAAAGCTAAGCTCAGTATGTTTGGTTTAAAAATCAATGATGATTTAACTTTAATTAATCAAGATGGAAATCAAGTTTCTAAAGAAAACTTTGAAAAAATGGTGCGAGAAATCATTCCAGAAGAAGAAAAAGATGTGGGAGAAAAAGGCAGACACATTTTACAAATGGAACACAATAGATGGCTCGCCGCGACAAATCTCATCTTTAATTACCGACCATTAGAATTAGAAACATATTTACATAATCCAAATAAGACGAAAAACTCCGATAGTGCGAAGCACGTTTGCATGACCACGAATGAAGGATTACAAACATTAAGAAAAACAGTCTTAGCTGATCCAAGATGGGCAAAAGATGAAAAGGTTATTAAGAGAATGAATAATCTTCTCTATTACAGCGACATGAATGGATTAGTGTTCTTGTTCAGCATCATCTCTAAATAAAAAAGTCTTGAATTAAGATAAAAAAGATACAAAATATAATGCTATGCTTTTTTCAGCATAGTTTATTGGTATCATTATGAAAAAAATAACTTTATTACTTGCATTATCTTCATTATTAATTGGTTGTAATCAAAATACACCCTCTCCAAACTTACTAGTGGATAACTCATCTCCTATTTCTTCTTTAGTAAAAGAAGCGAAGGTTGATAGAGAGGACATTGAATACTATTACTCTAACTATTTTGCTGATTATTATAATTCTGATAAATGTGCGATTAACTTTATTAGAGAAACACCGAAGAAAGATATTTATTACACTGTTTGGAAAGAGAATTTAACTTTTGATTTTACTTTATTAGTAATTATGCAAATCGAACTCAAAGATAATAAATATCAATATTACGATCTTTGGAGTGTCGATAAAGCATTAACATTTGATGATTTCTCTTCTTTAGAAATCGGTAAGTCCTCGTTTGATGATGTGGAAAAGATGGAACATTGCTGGACATATAATCATTCAGGTAGATATTCCATTCATCACATGATTGATGGATCCTCTGTTACAGTTAACTATGATGAAAACAATATTGTCACAAGTATTAATCATCATTCAGAAGAAAAGTTCATCAGTGAAAAAGATGCGAAAGAATTAGCAACATTATTAAATGATTAAGAAGTACCATTTGGTACTTTTTCTTTTTGGCAAATTAAAACCCCAGCAAGCTGGGGTAATTGATATTAATCAATATCTTTTGTGATGACGATATCGACGCCTTCTAATCCGAGGATGTTATGGATAACAACATCACCGATATGTACTGGCGCGGATACGCTTGTCTTATTAATTTCTTTCATGACCTCGAACATTTTTCCTTTAGGAACTGGGTTAGTGGTCTTGACGGAAACTAATCTATCATCACGGTTATTAACTCTCACAGATGTAGTAATAATTCTCGTTGGATTAGTGACTTCCGCTTTCGCGTAAAGTTCACCCCTTTTACAAGTGTTACCAGTGACTTCAAGAGTATCTAAGTCAATTGATAGTGGGCAGCCTCTTGGGCAGACTATACAAACAAATTCTCTTTTCATCTTGCGTACACCTTCACTGTAATAGTGTCCTTTACATCGACGAGTTTATCTTTACTAATCTTAATAAGATTCATTTCACTTGGAATAACCGCGGTTTTAGCGAGTTTAGCAAGAGTTACATCTCCTGACATAATTTCTATCATCGCATTTTTAATTGGGCATCTAACGCGGAATTTTAATGTGATGTCTTCTTTATTGTCTTTATGGACATGTTGTGGAACAACATAGCCGACATTATCTAAAGGTTTAACTTCAATTCTTTCTTTCGAATGTCTTTCACCTTTGATGTATTTAGCGGCACCCGCACCAGCGGATCGACCTTCATCAGTGACAAAGTCAACGACATCGTGGACATGTAAACAGTTACCAGCGGAGAAGATTCCATCGATTTCTGTTTCCATGTTTTCGTTAACATAGGCACCTTTCGTGGAACTTGTTGGACAATCAATATTCTCTAAAAGAGAAACATATGGGATTAAACCAACGGATAAGATTAATGTATCACATTCAATCTCAATATCAGTTCCTTCAATTGGTCTAAGCTTTTCATCCACTTTGGTTAAGATGACTTTAGAGAGTCGACCATTGGTCGCTTTGACTTCTTTAACAGTCGTGGATAAGTTAAGAGGAATATCAAAGTCATTTAAACATTGAGCGATATTTCTATTTAAACCATTGGAATATGGCATTAACTCGTTAACACAGATGACTTCCGCGCCTTCAAGAGTTAAACGTCTGGCCATAATTAAGCCAATATCGCCAGATCCTAAGATGACAACTTTCTTACCGCACATATATCCGTTGATATTTAAATATCTCTGAGCAGTACCTGCGGTAATAACGCCTGCACATCTATCGCCTGCGAGTTGAATCGCGCCTGCGTTTCTTTCATAGCAGCCTGTCGCGATAACAATGGCTTTTGCTTGGACAGTTTGAACACCTTGTTCTTTACTGGAATAGGTGACTAACTTATCTCTACTGATTTCTAATACATAAGTATTAAGTAAGTACGGAATTTGTAATTCTTTGACTTGTTTAGCAAATCTCTCCGCATATTCTGGACCAGCGAGTTCTTCTTTAAATTCGGTTAAGCCAAAACCGTTATGAATGCATTGATCAAGAATGCCTCCTAAATGGCCTTCTTTTTCAAGGATTAAAATATCATCCACGCCATCGTGTTTGGCTTGGATGGCTGCGGCCATACCAGCTGAACCGCCACCAATAACAACTAAATCGATGTGCTTCATAATGGTTTCACCTTTTCTAAAAGAATATTACTGCCTTCATCATCTAATGGGATATCTAAAGGCGATACTCCATAGTGTTTAGCAAGTAAGAGAACAATCTTTGGTTGGCAGAAACCGCCTTGGCATTTACCAAAGCCTGCTCTTGTTCTTCTTTTTAGACCTTTCACAGAATGTGGTGGGCAACTTCTATTTAATTGATCCATGATTTCACCTAATGTGACTTTTTCACAGCTACAAATAACTTCAGTGTAGTTTTCATGTTCATTTACATAGGAATAGTCATTTTCCACTTCAGCATTATATAAACGATGAACTGGTCTGACATTTGGATTGAAGTTAGGATCTTCTTTTAATTCAATTAATGGTTTAACTAATTCTTCAGTGACATATTTGGCAATCGCTGGAGAAGAAGCGATACCTGGAGATTCAATACCGGCGACATTGATAAAGTGATTATCAGATTTCGCATATTCGATAATGAAGTCGTGTCTAGAACAACTTGGTCTATTACCCGAGAAAGTTCTAATCACTTGGTTAAATGGAATGGATGGCACTAAATCGGAAGCTTGAGTTCTAACATTTCTTAATGTCGCTGCATCAGTAGAGACATCATCCTTATCATCTACTAATTCACTAGATGGACCAACGATATAGTTTCCAGATGTTGTAACGCTGACTAAAATACCTTTACCTTTTTCACTTGGTAATGGGAAAATCGTGCGATTGACTAAGCCCGCTTTATAGTGATCTAAGACAAAATATTCACCTTTTCTTGAGTGGATATTCCAGTCAATAGGTTCAACCATTGCGGCAATCTTATCTGCGTGATTTCCTGCAGCATTAATAACGATTTTACCAGCAAAAGTGCCTTTTTTCGTTTGAATTTCGTAATGATCTTCTTTCTTTTCAATAGCAACTACTTCTTGAGATAAGAAGAGTTCTACACCGTTATCGATGGCGTTTTCCATCGCTCTCACGGTTAAGTTAAATGGATCGATAATTCCACATGTTGGAGCGAATAAAGAAGCTTTCACTTCAGGATTAATGTTTGGTTCTAATTTTAATGTTTCCTCTTTGTTTAATAATTGCACTTCAACCCCATTAATCTTTGAGCGTTCGGCAAGCTCTTTTAACATTTCAACTTGAGAATCATAGATGGCCACAGTTAAAGAACCTAAGCGGTAGAAAGAGACGCCAAGTTCTTTAGTTAATTGGTCGTACATTGGATTTCCGAGTACGTTGAATTTGGCTTTTAATGTTCCTGGAACTGGATCATAGCCAGAGTGAATAATCGCTGAGTTAGCGTTTGTGGTGGCGTTACCCACATCATTGCATTTTTCCAAAACCGCGACTGAAAGTTGGTATTTTGAAAGTTCCCTTGCAATTAGTGTTCCGGTAATACCCGCACCAATTATAATTACGTCGTACATACATGAATATTTTATCATTCTTTAATTATAATTAAATTAAAATTGAAAAAAGTTGTCTCACAAATCATAATTAAGTCGTAATTAGAAAAGGAGAAACTTATGAAAAAAATCGCTCCATTATCTGTTTTATCAAGCGCCTTGCTATTAACTTGTTTAGGTGGCATCAAATTAAATTCGTTTAAAGAAGCAAAAGCTTATGACAAAGCGACGCTTCCTACGACAATTGATTTAAACGCAGTCGCGGACGCCGATATTAGAAGTTATTACTCTAATATTGATGGTTTATCTGATGCCGAAGCAAGAGGCACAAACTTATTAAAAAACTTAAAACCAATTTTGATGAATGGTCAAAAGTACTATTCATATGATGTCAGTAGTGGTAAAGACATTTGGAAAATGTATGAAATCACTGATAGAGACTGGGTGAAATCCCCTGCTAGTGAAATCAGCGGATATAACGCGACAACAAATATCATTACTGGATACACCTACGGTGAAAGCGCATCTAAGAGTGGCTCCAACCCATACATACACGCATTATATGTGAATAGAGATGCAGACAATAATGTCCGCGCATGGGCAAAAACAGGAACTACAACATCTCATGGTGGAAATAACGAATGGTGTATTGATAGAGAACATATTTGGCCAAAGTCACATGGCTTTGAAGATAATGACTCAGATCCAGCCACATCAGGCGCGAGAGGCGATCCAATGCACTTATGGGCTGGTGATAGCTATGTCAATAGTGCGCTTCATAGCAACTATTTCTATGGTTATGTAGATAAAACTAAAGCCTATACCGATGGTAAAGATAAATACGCTTACGCTTCTGGTAATTTAATGGGATTTTCAAAAACCAAAGGTGGTGGCAATAGTGTTTTTGAACCACAAGATAGTGATAAAGGCGATATTGCAAGAGCGGTCTTCTACATGGTTGCTAGATATAACTACTTATCTGGAAGCGATGCAACAGGCATTGAAAACGATAACCCAAATCTCGAATTAGTAGATAATGCGACCGATTGGGTCAAAAGCGGTTATATTTCAACCACAACAAAAACTGGCAAATTAGGAATCTTATCAGATTTATTAGAATGGAATAAATTAGACCCAGTTGATGATTACGAAATCAAGAGAAACGATATCCTTTATAGAAACTACACAAACAATAGAAACCCATTCATTGATTTCCCTCAATGGGCAGATGTGATTTGGGGAGAAAATAAAGATACCGGTAGAGCTAATCCGGCGAGCGACTCAATTAACAACGATGGTGATACTCCAACTCCAACCCCATCACCAGTTGATAGTGTAACAATTGATAAAGTAACAATTTCCGAAGCAACTGATGAAGTTCAAAGTGTCACCCTTTCCAACCTCAACGGAGCGGTTGTAGAATACACCGTCACTTCTGGAAGCGATGTCATCAGCGTTGAAAAAGTTGAACAAGATGGCAACATAGTCTTACGTGTAACAGGATTAAAAGAAGGCAACGCAATTTTAACCATCAAAGTCACAAATGGCGATGATAGCAAAACCTTCAACGTTGGTATTACAATTAACAAGAAAGCCGATACAAATCCAATTGCTGGACTCGATTTAAAGATGATATTAATCATCGGCGGCGTCGCACTTGTTGTATTGATTATCGTTATCATATTATTCGCTAAATTCGGTAGTAAGAAAGCTAAAAAGAAAGCTGCAAAATATGCGAAAAAGGTAGTAAAATCCAGCTCAAATAATAGAAAAAAATAAAATGGTAGTTCACGAATTAAACTTACATCCAGGTCCATTTGAGTTAATTAAGTCTGGTCATAAAGATATCGAGATGCGTTTATATGATGAGAGACGTAAATGCATTAAAGTTGGTGATCAGATAAGATTCACAAATAATGAGACTGGTGAAAAACTATTTGTAAATGTTCTTAACCTATATTTATTTAAAGATTTTGATGAATTATATCGTCATTTTCCAAAAGAAAGATTAGGATATTTCCCAGATGAAACCGCTGATCCACATGATATGGAAATCTATTATTCAATAGAAAGAATTTATCAATATGGAGTAGTGGGAATCGAGATTGAACTCGTTAAATAACAAATTAGGCATCTGCTGAAAGTGGATGTCTTTTTTCTTTGATAAGGACAGAACAATTATTGTTCCTCTCTTATCTTTTTTGAATGTGTGTGTTTTTTGTTTTGGAATATGATAAAATCATATACATGGCAAAAGATGTTATAGAAGAATCAATAGTGGAAACAACGGTTGAAAAACCTAAACCAGAAAAAAAGAAAAAGAAGAAATCCACGATTAAGTATATTTTAAATATCTCTTTCGTTTTGATTGCTTCCGGTATCGCTATTTGGTTAGCGTTAAAAGATGATTTCAACGCGATTGTTAATTATTTATTCCAAAGTGATTATCGTTTCTTGTTAATCATTTTAGCAGTTATGCTTGGCTTTATTTTGGTCAGGTCATTAATCTTATTTGTATTCGCAAGATTGTTTACCCGTGATTACCATTATCACCAAGCTTTGGCTAACTATTTCGTCGGTGTCTTCTACGCAGCGGTCACTCCAGGTGGTCAAGGCGGAGAAGTTATGCAGGCCTACACCTATAAAAAGCAAGGCATCCATATCTCTTCCGCGGTTAGTGCGTTAGCGATGCACTCCATCATTTATCAAATTGTTTTAATTCTCTATGGCATTGTTTCTCTTATCGTTAAATACGACTTCTTACAAAACTTACCGTTTGTTAATTTAGGTTCGATTGGTAACTTTACTGTTGAATTACCAATTTGGACATTAACAATTCTTGGATTCGTTTTGAATGTTGGCTATATCGGCATTATCTTCGGAATGTGTTATTGGAGAGGTTTCCATCACTTTGTGATGGGTCCAATCATTGGTTTCTTAAATAAGATTCATTTAGTAAAAGATCCCGATAAATCTAGAGAATCATTAAGAGCCCAATTAGAAAACTTCAAAATGGAGATTAGACGTTTATTCTCCAATGTTCCATTTACTATTTTAGTAACTATCTTACTATTCATATCCATGACGTTATTCTTCTCTATTCCATATTTCGTTGGATTAGCGATGTATAATGAGTCAACTTGTGCGACTTTCTGGGACGCAGTCTTCTTAGGCAACTACCATCAAATGGCCACTGGTTTAATTCCAGTTCCAGGTAGTGCGGGTGTTTCTGAATTCGTGTTCAGAAGCCTTTTCTGCGCTTACCCCGCCACTCCAGAGATGAGTTTCTATTATAAAGTTGCTTCTGATTCAACATATATGAGCATTTACGCTCAAGTCTTAGAAGACCCAAGTAGATTTGTTAATGATTTCCATGCGATGCAAAGAATTGTTGTCGATTTACAAGGTATGTCACAATTAGAGTTCATCGATTTAGCGGAAGGTATGCGTGGAGTTGATTATTCCACTCTTGCGGATTCAGATCCAATTAAGGAGTTCGTTGTTGCCGTAGGCAATTATCGTGAATCAGCCTCTTTGGCTTCTGCATCACTAGTTATGTGGCGTTCTATTACATTTATTATCCCAATGGTGGCCGCAGGTTTAGTGACAGCATTCTATCGTTCTTCTCCAAAAGACGAACAAGTCAACCAAGACAACATTCCAAACCGTCGTACTCTTGTGGAATTACGTAATGAAACTTACGTAGAACGTTATCATAGTGCGGAAACAATGATTGAAACCTCTAGATTAACTAGAGAAAGCATAATTCAACGTTTAAGAGTTCTTTCTCGTGCGGATCGCCGTAGAAGAGAGAAAGCTAGACGTGATAAAGAAAAACGCGAAGCGGAAAATCACATGGATGAAATCCGTGACGTGAATATTGATGATGGAGATGATTCAATCTAATGAATATAGCGATTTTTACTGATACATATTATCCAGATGCGAACGGTATTGCCGTATCATCAAAGTTACTCTTTGATATTCTAAAAGAGCACGGACACAACGTTATCGTTATTACCTGCACTGATGCTGAAAATATCCCAAGCAAGAATAATGGTGTTTATTACATTCCTTATAAAAAAGGAAAGAAACATAGTTTTTCTATTTCAAACTATTACAATACTCGCTTATTAAAAGTCGTTAAAAACTTCAAACCAGATGTTATTCATAACAAGACAAATGAAATCATTGGTCAATTAGGTAAAGATACCGCGGATAAATTAGAGATTCCTCTTATTTATACTTATCACGTCCATTATGAAGAATACGCTCCATATGTTGGAGGAGGAACTTATCTCCGCTTAGTAAGAGCAAGAGAAAGAAGATTCTTTGCGAAGATGGCTTATCTTTCCACTGAATTTATTGCTCCTAGTGTGAAGATTAAAAACTATCTTCGTAAGAAGGGTGTTGATAAAGTCATTAACGTTATTCCTACCGCGATTGATGCGAGAGAATTTGAAATGGATGATTCAGTGAAGAAAGATGTCGAACATTTCAAAAAGATTTATAACATCAAAGATAATGAAAAAGTCGTCTTATATATTGGTAATTTAACTAGAGAAAAGAATCTTGATTTATTAATCAACGCTTTTGATAAATACCTTAAACAATGTCCAGAGCACCCTGCTCATTTATTAATCATTGGTGAAGGCCCAAAATACGAAGATATCGAAGATATGATTACCGCCTTACGATTAGGCAATAGCATCCACTTAGTGGGTAAAGTTAACCATGATAGAGTGAAATCTTATTACGCATTAAGCGATGTTTTCGCTTCTCCTTCAACAAGTGAAACGCAAAACATCACCATTATGGAAGCAATGGTCAGTCGCTGCTTAGTTTTAGCTAAAGAAGATGAAACACTTCTTGGAGTTTTAGAAGAAGGCGAAACTGGTTATACATTCGTTGGTGAAGAACACTTTGTGAAAAAACTTCAAAGAGTGTTTGAATTAAAAGAAAGTCAAATCGAAGCGGTTAAAGACGCTGCCCAAAAGAATATCTTAGACAATTATTCACTAGAAAAATTCTACGAAAAAGTCGTCGAGGTCTATGAGAATGCCCAGAGGAAAAACTGGTAAGATAATTAAAAAAATCCGCGTCAATAAGAAGAACGTTGTTCTATCTTTTACTGATGGTGAAAAACTAGAAATCTCTCAAGAAGCATATACTTCAAACTTTTTATATGTAGGTAAAGAGTTAGATCAAAAAGAAATCGACTCGTTAAATAAGATTACTTCGGTTAAAAAACTATCAGAATATGCCTTATCAATCCTTTCAAAAGGTCATTACACTGAATGGAAAATGAGAGAAAAACTCTACGCGAAAGGTGGAGATAAAGAGTCTATTGATTACGTAATTAAACGCTTAAAAGAAATTGACTTAATTAACGATAAAGTGTTTATCGAAGATTATCTTGGCTACGCAGAAGAAAGAGGATTTGGAAAAAATAAAATTAAGCAAGAATTGTTAAAAAAAGGCATTTTTGCAGAAGAAATTGATAAAATTCACTTTAATGATTCTTCCGAAAAGAAAAAGGCGGTTGCGCTTATCCCATCATTAGAGAAGAAATATGAAAGATACTCTTATGAGCAGAAGAAAAGACATATCTACGCCGCTTTATTGAGCCGTGGATTTGATCATGAAGTCGCTTCTTTCGCTTTAAACAAAATATCTAGTAAAAACGAAAAAGACGAATATAACAAATTAAAAATAGATTTTAAAAAGACATACGACAGATATAAAAGAAAATACGAAGGTCGTGAATTAAAAGAGAAGGTTATTAATCACCTGAGAAGTAAGGGTTATAAATATAGTGATATAAGTAGATTGATAGGAGATAGTTATGATTTCTGATTTTTCTGATGGAATGCGTGTTGAGGGTCAGTTCCTTGTCGCCACATGCACAAAGAGCATCAACAATTTAGGCTCATTTTATTTAAATGTTGAATTAAGAGATATGTCCGGTAGTATCGGAGCGAAAAAATGGGAAGTTAATAGTGAAGATGAAAATATCTTTGTTCCTGGTAATGTCGTTTTCGTTACCGGTGAAGTAGTTAAATATAGAGACGCTCTTCAATTTAAAATCTTAAAAGCGCAATTAGTGAATGAAGAAGATATTGATTTTGTTTCTTTATTAACTCCTCCTCCAATTCCAAGAGAAGAATTAGAAAGAAGATTTAATGAATACGTTAAATCGATTAAAGATAAAGACTGCAGAGCTTTATTAGACTATATTTTAAATAAATATTCTCAAAAGATATTTACATATCCAGCGGGAGTTACTGTCCATCACGAATATTCTTCTGGATTATTAACTCATCTCGTCTCAATGGCGGATCTTGGCGAATATCTCGCGAATAAATATCAACCAGTTAATCGTGATTTATTATTAACAGGTATTCTCCTTCATGATGTTGGTAAAACTATCGAATTAGAAGGACCAGTTGTCTACCATTACTCTACAGAAGGTAAATTACTAGGTCATATCTCCATAATGGTGGGAGAACTTAGAATCGCCGCGAAGGAATTAAAGATTGAAAGTGAAATCCCAATGTTATTAGAACATATGATTCTCGCGCATCACGATAAACCAGAATTTGGTTCCCCAGTCTCTCCAATGACTAAAGAAGCGTTGTTATTAACATTAATTGATAATATGGATAGCAAAATGGCCATCGTCACTAAAGCGCTTGAAACAGTTAATCCTGGAGAATTCACCCAAAAGATTTATCCACTTGATGGAAGAACATTGTATAAGCCAAAGAAATAAGCAAAAACGGCCTTGAGCCGTTTTTCTTAATTTATTAGATAAATTATAGGTTTTCTTTAATAACGTCAGCGAGAGCAGGTAAATTGAGCTCTTCAACGTTATTCTCTTTCATTTCGATTTGGAAACCATCTCCCGCTTCATATCTTGGGATGACATGGACATGGAAGTGATTAACGCTTTGTCCTGCGGCGGGATAGCAGTTTGTTAAGATATTAACACCTTTCGCGCCTAGATATTTAATATCGATTTGGCCAATCCTTTGAGCGACATCCATGACTTTGTGCATTTCTTCATGTGGGACAGATAAGAAATTATCATAATGCTTTTTAGGCACGACAAGCGCGTGACCTTTAGTCACTTGGCTGATATCTAAAAAGGCTAAAACATCTTCATCTTCATAGATTTTATAGCAAGGGATTTCCCCGTCGATTATTTTACAAAAGACATCTTTTTCTCTCATGAGTTATTTGCTCCTTATTATTCCTAATAATTATATAACAAAAAAGGAGGCACAGTGACCTCCTTGTTTGAAGAATTAATTATTCAAATAAATCTGGATAATTATCTTTGAAGTAATCATAGACGACTTGATCGTGATATTCGAGAGTCATCTTTTCAAGCCAGTGCTCTTTAGCAAGTGTGCCGTAGGAGGAGATTTCTCCGACGATTTCACAAACTTCTGTAGCAATGTCTTGTTGATGTTGAGCGTTGTAGAGTTTCGCATAGCTATTGTCGCCATCGCTTAATTTAGCAGGATTGACCGCTTCAGCGATTTGGACGAAATAGTATGTGTTGGAACTGGATTCATAGAAGTATAAGTCTTTGTTGGAATTCTTATCTTCAACTGTTTGAGCTTTTAAGAAGTACGCACCATTGACTTTTGCGACATATCTAGAGATGTCGTTTTCTTCATCGTAACTCCATGTTGAATCTAAACGGTCGACCAAGGCATCATCGCCTGTGACGTCTAACGCGTTAGCAACAGAGATATTGAATAATCTGTTTCTGATTGAATCTGGTAAGGATGTGAGACCGCCATTTTTGATATACCAACCAGAGGTTGTGTATTTCTTTAATTCGATGTCGGTTTCTTTATAAATCTTACCTTGTTCAATTGAGTAAGCGCCGCCACCATTGAATGAAGATTCAATAGAGGAATCGGTTAAGCTTAAGTCTTCATCGATTTTGTTATATTGTTTCATTAATGAACCATATTCGGTGGATGTTAAGAAGGTGTTACTTCCTAAACCGGTTAACGCGGTTGTATCACCGTATAATCCATAGGTTGTATATAAGCCATCAACGATATCTTTCGCGGTTTGATCGAATTCATCGTCGCCATCTCTGAAGTATTTTGGTAAGCCTCTCATAATGTTAGAGACGGAACCATATAATTCTTGGACTGCTTCTTCGTCGTTACCTTCGAATCTGTAGTTATCTCCATCTTTCTTAGCGATGTAGTTTTCTAAGACCCAGTTCACTAAAGCTGGAACATCGGCTTTGTTATCACTATCAACTGTGACGGATAAGACGTTAACTTTACGAGCAAAGCTACGGCCTAATGTGGAATAAGATTCGTCGATAATATATTGTTCGGTTAATAATTCCTTATAAATACTAACGATGTTTTCTTCGATAGCATAGCTATTATCAGCGTCCATGTAGAATTTTTCATGTAAGATACCGGATTCAAAGACTTCTTTGCCTTTGACTTCTGGGGTGATGATACCTTTATAAGCATAGTTTGCTGCGGTTGGATCTTCATCTTGAACTTCTGTGAATTTGGTGACACTCTTGCCATCAAAGTATAAGGAAGCAAGGAAATCAATTTCAGAGAAGATATTGTGCTTAGAATAAGCACCACCAGAGATCTTATTGTATAAAGCTTCTTGGATACGGCCATAAATGGATTTGGCAATCGCATCTAATTTAGCTCTAGCTAAAGCTTTATCTTCAGCGCTTGTTGGGGCTTCTTCGCCTGGCCAATAAGCCTTGTGAGAAGCGATGAATGCATCTTTTTCTTCGTCGCTGCCAGCAGCAACTTCTCTTAAGAATTGTTCGCCCTCTTTATCAGCGAGATAAGTTGGAGAAGAAGAGGAATATCTACCAAACATACTGTTGGCGTATTCATATAATAATTTGTCTAATACATCAGAAGCTAATGAACCTTCACGGATCTTTTCATAGATACTCTTGAGTTCATTGTTATAGATATCCTTATTATTGTCGGCTGTTGGTTGGAGAACAGGATCGTCGACATTTTTTGGATAAGCAGTGACTTCGTCACAACCTGCTAAACCGAAGATACCTAATAAAGCAATGGCGATGATTTTTTTACTTAACTTTGTTGCCATAATAACATGCTCCTCCTACTTCGTATAAATCTTTAACAGTGTTGTAATCAACTGTCTTGCTGAAACCAATGGCACATCCCCATGGGATGACACGTTGGAATTTCTCACGTTCTAATTGTTGTTCGTCATATTTGTCTAAGAAGTTTTCCCAAGCGAGTTCATAGCCTTCGGATTGGTCATAACTGCTCTTTTCTTTTTGTAATGTGACGTATTTGGTGATTGATTCGACTAATGCTTTGCCTTGTTCATCATCTTCAAAATTGAATCTGCCAATAGCGTCAGCATATAATTTTTCGAATAATCTGTATTGGTATGTACCATCAAAGCCTTTAACTGCATCTTTAACTGCGGATGCACGTGAATTCCATGTGGCTTCATCGAAACCGGCGTAGTTAACATAAGATGTTAATTTGACTTCGCCTTCCTTTGGATATTCAGCTTGGTTTGGTGAGTAGACTTGATACCAAGATTCTAAGCTGGCTGTATCTTCAAAAGCACTCTTTTGAATGATGATGAAGTGGATACCGTATTCACTACGGACACCGAAGATTGGATTACCTGTTTCATCAGCGAGAATCTTTGTACCGGCTAAACCGATGATGTCGCCATCAACAAAGCCTGTACCCTTACCTTCGACATAGTCTTTGGTTTGAGCGGCTGGTAATTGATCACCAACACCATTGTTGTCTAATTTAGCGTATTCATCTTTATCAGATTTAACCGCTGCTAACATTGTACCTAAACCAGCGGAATCTAATGTGTAGGCCGCGCCATCATATAAGTCAGCAACTGATTCATTTGTAATAACAAATGGTTCGTGATGGTTGAGGTATCTATTCCATAATAAGTTTCTTGGATAGACAGCTTCTTCACCTTCACCGACAACTCTCTTGTCTTTATTGGTTGTGACATCACCAAATCCACCTTGGGCTTCTGGTGCTAAGAGTTGGAAGACTTGATATGGAACTTTGACGACTTTATTTGTGAAAGCTGTTGAAGCTCTTTCTGGAATTAAGTCGGCACCTGTGCCAGATGTTAAGTCTCTGCCTCTATAAATAGCATCGTAAATATAGATAGCTAATTGGAATTCTGGAACCATGGAGAAGCCACCTGTGGATGTTGCTTTGTTTGTCACTAAGCCGACATCACCGTATAACTTACCACTGCCTTCGTCTTCACTTAAACGTTGTGCAATACCACCGAATGTATCGTTTGTTAAACCTAAAGCTAAACCGATATCGGATAATCTCTTGGCTTGATCACTAGTGATTGTTCCTCTTGTATAATCGGATGTGCCAGATTCGACTTTGGCTAAGATGTGACGGACGTGATATGGATGAGCACCTTCAATCCAGTCTCTCTTAAGTGTGTCGCCAGCAGCACCGGTTGTTAAGGATGCATATAATGCATCTTCAAGGGCTGTTCTTTCAGCGTTGTAGATGTACTTTTGTAAGAGTTCATCTTCATCTTCAACACCTTCTCCAGATAAGATGGATTCCCATTCTGTATCGTAGGATGTGTTGTTAGCATTAGCGTTTTCAGATGCTTTTGTCTTAGCGGCATCAACATCTAATTTAGCTTGAGCTTCGATTGCTTCATAAGTTGTACCAGACTTTAATGAGGAATTTGGATTTAAGAACGCATCGCGTATTAATACTTCTAAAACTTTGTCATAGAAGGTAGAAATAACACTGTTATCTTTACGATATTCCGCATATAAAGACTCAGTTACTAAATCATATTGAGTGCCATCATAACCATTGAAGGTAAGGATGCTATTCTCTTTAGCAGCAACTGAACTACAACCCGCTAATGCGAGTGAGGCAACGAAGCATGTAACTAATCCTTTGGATAGTTTACTTTTCTTCATTTTTTGTTCTCCTTTTTCTGAATATAGCGTTAATATCTTAAATATTATTGAAATTTAATGCAAGCGTTTTTACCTATTTCTTATAAATAGGAAAAGCAACAGTTAGAAAATATTTGTTATCACTTTGATTGATAATTTATCTAGGACTAGTTTAGAATTATTTAGGTTTTTGGGAGAAAATCGTTATGGCTACATTAACAATCAAAGACCTTCACGCGCAAGTCGAAGGAAAAGAAATTTTAAAAGGTGTTAACCTTACAATTAATAGCAATGAAACAATTGCGTTATTAGGTCCTAATGGACACGGCAAGTCCACTCTTTTAAATGTCATAATGGGTCATCCAAAATATGTAGTCACTCAAGGAACTATCACTTTTGATGGAGTAGATATTTTATCTAAAACAACAGATGAAAGAGCCAGAATGGGTTTATTTTTAGCCATGCAAAATCCATCTGAAGTTCCTGGAGTTATCAATTCTGACTTCTTAAGAGCGGCGATTAACGCGAAAGCTGAAAAACCAATTTCAACCTACAATTTCTATAAGATGCTAGACAAAGCGACGAAAGAAGTTCATATGCCTTTTGACTTAGCAACTAGATCCTTAAATGAAGGATTTAGTGGTGGCGAGAAAAAGAGAAATGAAATTCTTCAAATGGTTTTACTTCAACCATCTATCGCGATGTTAGATGAAATTGACTCTGGTTTAGACGTTGATGCAATCCAAATCGTCTCCGATGTTATTAAAGAACAACAAGCAAAAGGGATGGGATTTTTTGTCATCTCCCACTACGCGAGATTATATGATTTAATACACCCAAAACGCGCGGTCGTGATGATTAATGGTCGAATCGTTGTCGATGGTGGAGAAGAAGTCATTCACCGCATTGATAAAGAAGGATACGAATTTATTAAAACTGAATTAGGTATCAATATTGAAAAAGAAGAAGCAAATATGAATTCAGTTTCAATTGGTAGCTGCGCAGTTAAAGAAATTATTAAATAAATATGGAGAGAATTCTTTTAGATAAAAACTATCAAATTAAAGGTGATTCTTTAGAACCACAATATTTTATCGTGGATAAAGATGTATCTTTAATTGAAATCCCAAACTCCACTACCGCGGATATTTTGTTTGGTGTTTTATCTAAAGATAAAAAAATCACAATTAATGTTGGTGATTACTGCAATTTAACCATTTCATTTTTGGCTAAAGAAAATATCGATGGTGTAGATATCATCATTAATGAAAAAGGAAATTCTCATGTTGAAGCATTCCTCGCTGATTTCTCAACCGGAAAAGAAAACTTCAAATTTATTGGTAATTTATTAGATAGAGAATCCACTTTGAATTGGCATTTAGCTAGTTTATCTGCGAGTGGTGATAACAAGAATTTTGATATTTCTGTAAATCATAATTCTCCAGAAACATATGCGAAGATGGATAATTATGGCGTTTGTAAAGATGATGGCAAATTAGTTTTCGCTGGAATCTCACAAATTTATAACGGTTCAAAAGGAAGCAAGACTCATCAAAATTCTAAAATCATGGTGTTCAACGCTTTGTCAAACGGCATTGCTAAACCAATATTAAAGATTGATGAGAATGATATTGAAGCTAGTCATGCGGCGGTCGTGGGTAAGATTAATGATGAACATTTATTCTATTTAACTTCTCGTGGACTAAGCGAAGCCGCGGCAAAAGAACTTATTACATATGGATACTTGAAACCAATTATGAATGGTTTTATAGAAGAGCAAATTAAAGAAGAGATAGCATCTTTGATAGAAAGGAGAATGTAAAATGTACGATATTAATGAAATCCGTAAACATTTTCCCATGTTAACTAACGGCATTAAGATGCAAGGAAAACCGTTAATCTTCCTTGATAATGCCTCCACAACATTTAAACCACAATGTGTTTTAGATGCGATGAATCAATATTACGAAAGAGAGACATCAAATTCACACCGTGGTGACTATGATTTATCCGTGATGGCGGATCAAAAAATTAGAGATGCTCGTGAAACCGTCGCAAAGTTTGTGAACTGCGATGTAAATGAAGTCGTTTTTACCGCGGGAGACACAATGGCACTTAATATGGTTGCCTATATGTATGGTCTTCAATTCTTAAAAGCGGGAGATGAAATTATTTTAAGCGAAGGTGAGCACGCTTCTAACTTATTACCATGGTTCCAAGTTTCTAAAATGACTGGGGCCAAGATCGTTTACGCTCCACTAGATAAAGAAGGAAGAGTCGATGAAGATAGACTTCCTGAAATAATGAATAGTAGAACCAAAGTCTTATCACTTGCTCACGTTGGTAATGTGATGGGATATCGCTTAGATATTAAGAAAATTGCCGCAATTTGCCATTCTTTTGGTGCAATTTGTGTTGTTGATGGCGCTCAATCAGTTCCTCATTTTAAGACAGATTTTAAAGATTGGGATATTGATTTCTTAACATTCTCTGGACACAAGATGTGCGCTCCAACCGGAATAGGTTGCTTAATTGGTAAAAAGGAATGGTTAGATAGACTCGAACCAATGTTTGTTGGTGGTGGAATGAATGAAACTTTCACTAAACCAAATAACTTAATTCCATTTGAAGCACCAGTCAAATTCGAAGCTGGTACACAAAATGTCGCTGGTATCATCGGACTAAAGGCGGCGATCGACTTTATCCAAGAAATTGGTATGGATGAAATTGAAAAGCATGACCTTGAATTACAAAGATATGCTGTTGAAAAACTTAAAGGTAGTAAAGTTATCGTTTATAACCCAAATACCGATAGTGGAATTTTAACCTTTAATATCCCAGGTGTGTTCTCTCAAGATGAGGCGACATATCTTAACTATAAAGGTATCGCGGTGAGAAGTGGACAACACTGCGATAAGTTATTAAATGAATTCTTAAAAACACCAGCTACTGTTAGAGCGTCTTTCTATTTCTACACAACTAAAGAAGAAGTTGATGCTTTAATTAATGAATTATTAAATGGGGGTGACTTTCTAGATGCCTACTTTAACTAATGATATGATGCGTTCCATTATTATGGACCATTATTCAAATCCATTACATAAACATTTACCTAATGGTGAAGGCTATCAAAAGATGCATATGCATTCAGATAACTGCATTGATAATTTAGATATCTACCTAAGGGTAGAAAATGAAGAAGTCACTGATGCCTGTTTTGAAGGTGTCGCTTGTACAATTTCAACGGCTTCTACAGACATTATGTGTGAAGTAGTGATTGGCAAAAGCATCGAAGATGCGATGTATTCAATTAATCAATATAACAAAATGATTCACGAAGAACCATTTGATGAAGATGCGATTGATGAAGCAATAGCCTTTATTAATACATCTAAACAAGCAGCGAGAATTAGGTGTGCTACTATTGGCTGGACCGCTGCGGAAAACATTTTAAAAGGAAAATAATATGTCAGAGAAAGATATTAAGTTCCAAGAAGATTATAAATATGGTTTTAAAGACGAAGATGTCTCTATTGTCAAAACCGCGAAAGGTTTAAATGAAGACACAATTAGAGAAATCTCTCGTTTAAAAGGCGAACCAGAATGGATGCTTGAGTTCAGATTAAAGGCTCTCAAGAGTTTTTATGCTATGCCTCTTCCTAAATTTGGACCAGATTTATCATTCTTAGATTATGATTCTTATACTTATTTCACTCGTGCAGCGAAGAAAGAATCACAAAACTGGGACGAGGTACCTGAGACGATTAAAAATACATTCAATAAATTAGGTATTCCAGAAGCTGAACAAAAGTATTTAGCGGGCGTTGCCACGCAATATGAATCAGAGATGGTTTACCACAATATGTTAAAAGAAATTGAGGATAAAGGAGTTATCTTCTTATCCACTGATATGGGGTTAAAATTATATCCTGATTTATTTAAACAATATTTCGGTACAGTTGTCCCTGTCGCAGATAACAAGTTCTCCGCGTTAAATAGTGCGGTTTGGTCTGGCGGAAGTTTTATCTATGTACCAAAAAATGTGCATTTAGATAAGCCTTTGCAGAGTTATTTTAGAATTAATAACGAAAAATCAGGTCAATTCGAAAGAACTTTAATCATTGTTGATGAAGGCGCTGATGTGCATTATGTTGAGGGTTGTACCGCTCCAACTTATAGCGCGGATTCTTTACATGCTGCAGTTGTTGAAATTATCGTTTTGAAGGGTGGAAAATGTCGATATTCTACAGTCCAAAACTGGTCCACAAATATCGTCAATTTAGTGACCAAAAGAGCGGTCTGCTATGAAAACGCTTCCATGGAATGGATCGATGGAAATGTCGGTTCTCAAACTAACATGAAATACCCAGCTTGTATCCTTAAAGGTGAAGGGGCAAAAGGCACCTGTATTTCTATCGCAGTCGCTGGAAAAGGACAATATCAAGACGCTGGAGCGAGAATGATTCATGAAGCTCCTAATACAACATCGACAATTATTTCAAAATCAATTGTGAAAAATGGTGGTGTCGCTAATTATCGAGGCACAGTGAGACATAAACCAGGCGCGACTAACTGCCGTAGCCATGTCGAATGTGACACTTTAATCCTTGATGATATATCTAGAAGTGACACTATTCCAAATAACGAAGTGCATAATAATTCTTCATATATTGAACACGAAGCAACAGTCAGTAAGATTAGTGAAGAACAGTTATTCTATTTGATGAGTCGTGGAATTAGTGAAAAAGACGCTACTCAAATGATTATTATGGGATTCATCGAACCATTCTCTCGTGAACTTCCTATGGAATACGCTGTTGAATTAAATCAACTTATCAAAATGGATATGGAAGGTAGTGTTGGTTAATGAGAGAGTTTGATGTCATTGTCGTAGGTGCAGGTCATGCCGGTTTAGAGGCTGCTTTTGCTAGTGCTCATAAAGGACATGAAACACTTTTAATTACATTAAACATTAAGTTAATGGGCAATATGCCTTGTAATCCATCTATCGGTGGATCCGCGAAAGGTATTGTTGTTAGAGAAATAGATGCTTTAGGTGGTATGCAAGGCAAATTTGCGGACCATCATTATTTACAAATGAAGATGTTAAACACCGGAAAAGGACCTGGTGTTCAATGTTTAAGAGCTCAACAAGATAAATTAGAATATCCCGCATATATTAAAGAAGTAGCGTTCGCCACCCCTCATTTACACATTGAAGAGGAAATGGTTGTAGCTTTGCTACACGATGACAAATCTGTTTTTGGTGTTATCACCAAAGGTGGAGAACAAATTAAAGCAAAAGCGGTCATCCTTACTACTGGTACATACATGGAAAGTAAGATCTTCCGTGGTAAAGAAGTATTAGAAGAAGGACCAGATGGAGAAGCTCCTTCAAAAGGTTTATCACCATATTTAAGAAGTATGGGGATTGAGACATATCGCTTAAAAACAGGAACTCCTCCAAGAATTAAAAAAGATTCAATCGATTTTTCTAAAGGTAGTGTTCAACCAGGCACTAAAGGTAATCTCGCGTTTTCATATGAAACAAAGGAATTTATTCCTTTAGAAGAACAAGAATTATGTTATTTGATTTATACAACTCCTGAAACTCACGATATTATTCGCGCTCATTTATTTGAAGCGGCGATTAATAATGGTTTAGTCGTCGGGGTTGGACCAAGATATTGTCCATCTATTGAAAGTAAGATTGTTAATTTCGCTGATAAAGAAAGACATCAATTATTCTTAGAACCAGAATCTAGATATACAGATTCCATCTATTTACAAGGTTTCTCCACTTCTATGCCAGTAGAGGTGCAAGAAGAAATGGTTAGATCTCTTCCAGGTTTTGAAAAAGCGGAATTTCTCAAATACGCATACGCGATTGAGTACGACGCAATTGTTACTGAAGAATATGGGCCAACTTTAGAAATTAAAAAATGGCCTGGATTATATATCGCTGGTCAAATATGTGGAACTTCTGGCTATGAAGAAGCCGCGGGTTTAGGTTTAATCGCTGGTATTAACGCTTGTTTAAAGATTGAAGGGAAAGAACCATTAATCTTAAGAAGAGATCAAGCTTATATCGGTGTCATGATTGATGACTTAGTCACTAAGGGGACAGAAGAACCGTATAGATTGATGTCATCACGTGCAGAATTCCGTTTACTTATGAGACACGATAACGCTGATTTGAGATTAACTGAAATCGGTCATGATATCGGTTTAATCAGCGAAGAAAGATATCAACACTTCCTCAATAAGAAAGAACAAATTGCTCACGCGATCGAAGTGATGAAAGTTGTTTATTTAGGAAAGAAAAAAGAGATTGAAGAATACTTTATGTCTCTTGGATTTAACGAATTAAAAGGTGGCTTCCAAGCTTTTGAATTATTAAAGAGACCAGGTGTCGAATTTAGCAAAATCAAACAATTTATCCCCGAATTAGCGGGAATTTCGTATGGAGAAGACACAATTGAAGAGATTGAAATAATCGCAAAATACGAAGGATATATCGCTAAACAAATCCATGAAGCGGAGAGTATGAGAAAGATTGAAGAGATGAAAATTCCCGCGGGATTTGACTATCTTAATATGCACGGCTTAGCCCTTGAAGCGAGACAAAAATTAAATAAGATTCAACCATTAACAATTGGACAAGCTTCACGTATTTCTGGAGTTAATCCAAGTGATATTTCTATCCTTATCTTAAATGTCAGGAGATATTACGAACATGACTAAAGAACTATTTTTTGAAGAATTAGATAAAAGAAATATTTCCTGTACAGAGGAACAATATAATGACCTCAACAAGTTCATGGAGCATGTTTTATATTGGAATGAAAGATTTAATCTCACCGCGATAAAAGAAAAAGATGTCTTCATGGAAAAGATGATTTTTGATAGTGCACTTACATTAACTGATTTAGATTTGACAGACAAAAAAGTTTTGGATGTTGGTACAGGTGCAGGTTTCCCAGGAGTGGTTTTATATTTATTAAATCCAAAAACAAATGTTACTTTATTAGATTCAACGACAAAGAAAATTGATTTATTAAAGAAATACGCGGAAGAGAATAATTATAAATATAATTGTGTCTCCTCTAGAGTAGAAGATTACGCGAAAAATAATAGAGAACAATTTGATTATGTCTTCGCTAGAGCGGTCGCTCCATTAAATATCTTATTAGAATTATGTTTACCTCTACTGAAAGTAGGAGGTTCATTTATCGCTTTAAAAGGACCTGGTGTGGAAGAAGAAATCAATGCTTCTGATAAAGCTTTAAAGAAATTAAATGCCAGAATTCAAAAGATTATCGTTGATGAATTACCAGAATCTAACGAAGTGAGAAATATTGTTTATATTCAAAAAGAAAAAGTCACTAATCACAAATATCCACGTGATTATAGTGAAATTAAGAAATTACCACTATAAAATCAATAATATGAAAATCATTGCAGTTGCTAATCATAAAGGTGGAGTGGGTAAAACCACAACAGCGATCAACTTATCCGCGGCTTTGGCCCATTTTGGTCGTCATGTTTTACTCGTCGATATCGATCCACAAGGTAATTCTTCTCGTGGACTAGGTGTCGATGTCACTTTGATTAATAAATCAATCTTTGAAGTTTTGTCTGGCACAGTTGATATTTCTTCAGCGATTAAAAAGACAATGATGAAGAATTTAGAATTATTACCATCAAAATTGATGCTCGCATCAATCGATACGACTTTTGGTTCAATGGTGGATCCATATATGGCTTTAAAAAGAAAACTAGATTCTTTAGATAATCGTTATGATTATGTGATTATCGATTGCCCACCAAGTTTAGGTGTATTAACAATTAATGCGCTTAATGCGGCGAATACTGTTCTCATTCCTGTCCAGTGTGAATATTTTGCGATGGAAGCAGTCTCCACAATTTTAGCGACTATCTCAAATGTGCAAGCGAGCACAAATAAAGAATTAGGAATCGAAGGATTCTTAATGACAATGTATGACGCAAAGACCACTTTAGGTACGGAAATAGCTAGCCAAGTGAGAGGCTTATTTAAAGAGAATACTTTTCTCACTCAAATCCCGAGAAATGTCTCTATTCCAGAGAGTAATGTCAAGGGATTACCAGTGACTATTTATCGACCAAGTAGTAGTGGCGCTTTAGCGTATTTCTCTCTCGCGAAAGAAGTAATTGATCACGAAGAGAGATAATAATGTGGAACTATGCAAAAATAGTTCTATAATATAGATACTTCAGGGCAACGTAAATCGTGACCGGCGGTAAACCCCGCGAGCTCAAAATGAGTAGGAACTTGTGAGATTCAAGTGGCGACAGTAAAGTCTGGATGGAAGAAGTTAGATTTCTTTTGTGGGCCCTGGGAAGGGGCTATTTTTTATGGATTATAGAGCGATCATTTCTATTGCTACATTAGCCATGATATTTATCTGGTTATTTTTGAAAAAACACGGCAAAAAGCACGTTATTTCTGCAAAATTCATTACTAGAAGTGCAATTTTTGCAGCCTTTTCAATCATCCTTTATTTAGTTCCGGCCTTCAATATTGCCCTTCCTATTTTTCCATCATTTTTAAAGATTCACGTTGACGAAATTCCAGTCTTTATCGCTGGATTTGCTTATGGTCCTTTATCCGCGCTATTTATCTTAATTGTGAAAACATTAGCCAAGTTACCAATGACTTCAACTTTGGGTGTTGGCGAACTCGCTGACTTTATTTATTCAACCGCGTTTATTCTTCCTGCGGCGATAATTTATCGTAAAAAAAGAAGCATCAAAGGCGCGATGCTCGCATTAGGAATTGGTACAGTAACCCAACTCATCGTTGCTTGCTTTGTGACTACTTTCTTAATCTTAAAATTCTATATCTTTGTGATGGGTTTACCAGAAGCCGCGATCTTAAGTATGTGCCAAGCGATCAACCCATCAATCACTTCATTAACTTGGCCGTTCCTATTAATGGTGTCACTACCATTTAACGCTTTGAAGGATGCGATTGTTATTGTTGTGACAATGCTTCTCTATAAGAGACTTCACGCTTATATTGATAGAATCAGCGCATGAAAAAACTAGGCCAACGCGGCCTAGTTTTTATATAGGTTATTCCTCTTCGGAAATTGCACCAACAGGGCAGACAGCTGCAGCACCTTCTTCGGCAACGCCTGTGACTGCTTCTGCTAAGCCGTCAGCACCAATGGCGATGTCTTCTGGATATGTGCCTGCGCAGCAACCACATCCGATGCAAACAGATTTATCGATACTAATTTTCTTTTTCTCCATCGATAGTTCCTCCTATTTGTATAAAAATTATAACTTGTTAAATAAACCATTTTCAATAGGAATAAAAAATCTATTTATTTCTATCCAAAATGTAACAATTTTATTATAATAAAATACGATATGGATGAAACCAGAGTTGACCGTTACAGAGATTATCGTCGTTCTTTTATTAAAGAAGGGGCTATCGTTTCTGATGCCTCCGAAGGCGATGAATATAGCGATGTAGCCTCAACAACTTCCACTCTTCCAATGGACAAAGTCATCGACGCAGTTCAAGAAGGAGAGAAAGAAGCCGCTTTATTAAAGCGGAAGAGAACTAAAGCCAGTTTAAAATTAGTTATTGAAATTGGTATTGTTGTCTTATTAATTATTGGTTTAGTCGTATTAGGAATATTTGCTTGGGGTAAATAATTATGAAGAAGATTGCTGTTGCCATTGATGGACCTGCTGCTGCAGGCAAATCCACTGTTGCCAAAAGAGTTGCACAAGCTCTACATCTTATCTACATTGACACAGGCGCTATGTACCGCGCTTATACTTGGTATTGTTTACATAAAGGTATCAACTGCCAAGATGAAGCCGCTTGCGTTGCTTTAATTCCAGAAGTGACCATTGAATTAAAAGAAAATGGTGTGGTCATGTGTAATGAATTTGATGTGACAAGAGAAATTCGTTTACCAGATGTTTCCGCGAATGTTTCTTATATCGCTTCTTACAAAGATATCAGATTGGCTTTAGTCGAATTACAAAGAGCGATGGCGGAAAAAGGTTCTGTTATCATGGATGGCAGAGATATCGGCACATATGTTTTACCAAACGCTGATGTGAAAATTTATCAAATTGCCAGCGTCGAAACTAGAGCAATCAGAAGATATGATGAAAATGTTGCCAAAGGCATTCCTTGTACATTAGAAGAAATTGAAGAAGATGTGAGAAGAAGAGACTATATCGATTCACATCGTGATTTCGCTCCACTTAAACCTGCAGCGGATTCTATCTTATTAGATACTTCATTTATGAATATTGAAGAAGTTGTTAACGCAATTTTAAAAATCATTGAAGAAAAAATGGGGGTAGTTGCTGATGCCTAAGGGCACCGTAGCAATTGTCGGAAGTCCTAACGTTGGTAAATCAACGATTTTTAATCGTATGATCGGTGAAAGACATGCGATTGTCGATGATGAGGCTGGCATTACTCGTGACCGTTTATATGGAACTTGTAATTGGTTAGGTAAATCATTTTCTTTAATTGATACTGGTGGAGTGGAAATTAAAAATGCTCCATTCCAAACTCAAATTAGAACACAAGTGCAAATCGCGATTGATGAAGCGGATGTCATTGTTTTTATCACCGATGTCAAATTAGGTGTCACAAGCGATGACCGCGCAGTCGCGAAGATGCTTTATAAAATCAATAAACCAGTTATTCTCGCGGTCAACAAAGTTGATGACAATCATTTACTCGCTGAAGCACAAGAGTTTTACTCTTTAGGACTAGGTGAACCTTTAATCGTTTCTGGTAGCCACGGCATTGGTATCGGTGATTTATTAAATAAGATTATTGAAAACTTACCAGAAGGTGCGGATGAGAAAATTGATGAAGACACGATTACTTTCTGTATGGTTGGTCGACCAAATGTTGGTAAGAGTTCCTTAGTGAACGCGATTTTAAATGAAAATAGAGTTATCGTCAGCGATATCTCTGGTACAACCAGAGACTCCATCGACACTCCATTTAAAAAAGATGATAAAAATTATGTCGTTATTGATACCGCGGGACTTAAAAAACGCGGAAAGATTTATGAATCTATTGATAAATATTCTGCGATTAGAGCTTTAAAAGCTATTGAAAGAAGTGAGATTGTTTTACTTGTTTTAGACGGCAAAGAAGGAATTCTTGATCAAGATAAACATGTCATTCAATACGCGACAGATTTACATAAAGCCATTATCATCGTTGTCAATAAATGGGACATCGTTGAAAAAGACACGAATACGATGAGCGATTTTTCTAAATTAATTAGAAATGAATATAAATTTTTAGACTATGCGCCTATATGTTATGTTTCCGCATTAAAGAAGAGTAGATTAGACACAATCTTCTCTACTTTAGAAATGGTGCATGAAGCGTATTACACAAGAGTGCAAACATCTATTTTGAATCAGGTTATTCAAGACGCCCAAATGATGAATTTAGCGCCGCACTTTAACGGAGGAAGATTAAAAATCTTATATGCCTCCCAAGTGTCGAGTGCGCCTCCAACATTTGTCTTGTTCGTGAATAATCCAGAATATATGCATTTCAGTTATGAAAGATATTTAGAGAATCGTTTGAGAGACACTTTCAACTTCGATGGGACGCCGATTAACATTATTTGTAGACAAAAAAGGTCTTAACATAACGTTTATTTCGTTTTAAAATATAATCTACGTTCATAACGTTGTGACACACTTTCGATTAGAAATGTCTCATATCAAATTATTAGGTAAAGGGGAAACATTATGAGCAAAATTAACAAAAGCGATTTAGTTGATTTAGTAGCAGAAAGAGCGCATTTAACTAAAAAAGACGCTAGACTCGCATTAGACGCGTGTTTTGATTTAATTATCGAAGCGTTATTAAAAGGTGAAGAAGTTAACATTACAAACTTCGGTGCTTTTGAACCAAAGAAGAGAAAAAGTAGAGAAGGCACACATCCAAAGAATCACACTCCGTTAGTGATTGAAGAAGCCAACATCATTTCCTTCAGAGCGGCGAAGGAACTCAAAGAAAAAATAAACAAATAAGTTTATTAATGTAGATAAAATGAGACAACTTGTTTGTCTCTTTTTCTTTACTTACTCTATAATGAGAGCATGGATATAAAAACTAGAGCGTTTTTAGAACTAGAAAAGTTATTTTCTTCTCATAACTTTCACCTCTATTTAGTGGGCGGCACGGTGAGAGATATTCTTTTAAATAAACCTTTAACTGATATGGATGTTGTGACTGACGCAACACCTGAACAGATGAAAGAATTTATCGATGGAGATTATACTTTCGCGAAGATGGGTTCTGTGAAATATAAGATTAACGATGTTAAGTTTGATATCACAACTTTAAGAGAAGAAGAGAAGTATGATGATTTCCGTCATCCAAAGAACATTCACTTTATTACTTCTTTAAAGAAAGACCATGTCAGAAGAGATTTCACAATCAATGCGATGTATATGGATAAGAATTTCCAACTAATCGATTTTGAAAATGGAATAGAAGATTTAAATAATGGTGTCATCTCCATGGTGGGTTCACCAAAGAAGAGATTAAAAGAAGATCCATTAAGAATCATTCGTGCGATGAGGTTTGCTTTAATCTTTGATTTTTCTATTGAAAAGAAGTTAGAAAAAGCGATGACGCAATCAGTAAAATATTTAAAATTCATCCAAAAAGATAAGATTAAACAAGAAATCAAAAAGATGAATGATATCCCTAAGGATAAGATAAAAGAAATATTTATAAAATATTCTATCAATGACTTAATAGATATGGTAGAGTAATTAAGCAATTATGGTAAGTGAAGCTATAGATTTCCGTTTTCTCTTATTAGAGAACTATAAAAAATTAAAGTTGAATGAGCAAGAACTCGCGACCATTTTTATGATTGACCATTTAATCAGTCAAGGTAATCCATTAGTGACACAAGATTTATTATCTTTAAAGATGACTTTAGATGTTGCCTCGATTGATAAGATACTCGCTGGATTATTAACAAAAGGTTTTATCGCTTTTGTTTCTCAAGATAATAAGACAATCACTTCTTTAGATCCTTTAAAAAAAATCCTTTATCGCGAATTCCAACTTTCCTTAAATAAAGAGGCGAACGATAAAGATAAAAAAGAGATGAAAGAACAGTTAGAAAATATTTACGAAACATTTGAAAAATTACTCGGTAGACAACTCTCTCCAGTAGAAGTTTCTAAGATTCGTGAATGGGTTTCTTATGGCTATTCCGATGAGGTGATTATCGACGCTTTAAAAGAAGCATTATCTAAAGGCAAAAAGTCTCTCCGCTCTGTTGATAAGATTTTATTATCATGGTCTTCTAGAGATGATAGAGAAAAAGAAGGCGTCTCCACAATCAGAGAAGATTGGGATAAAAATTTAGCAGAAACAATCCGCATCGCGAAGACCCCTTGGTTAGATAACGACGATGACGAATAAGCAAAAAATACAGCAAATCCTCGATTATTTGGATGAAATCTTTCCAAATGTCGGTTGTGAACTTAATTATAATAAAGACTACGAACTAGTCATCGCGGTCATGCTTTCCGCGCAGACAACCGATACTTCAGTTAACTTAGTCACCAATAAATTATTTAAGAAATATCTAACTTTAGAGTCGCTCGCAGAAGCGGATCTTTTTGATATTGAAGAGACAATTAAATCGATTGGATTATATAAAAACAAAGCCAAAAATATCATTGGTATCGCTCAAACTTTAATCACGAGATTTAATGGTGTTCTACCTTCTGATAAAGACTTGTTGCAAGAGCTTCCTGGTATTGGAAATAAAAGCGCAGGAGTTATTCGCGCGGAGATTTTTCATATCCCAGATTTACCAGTGGACACCCACATCTTAAGAATTTCAAAAAGATTCTCATTAGCAAAAAAAGATGATGAACCATTTGAAGTGGAACAAAAACTAAAAAAAATAATTGATGAAGATCGTTGGATTAAAACCCATCATCAATTAATTCATTTTGGAAGATATTTATGTACGGCGAGAAAACCTGCTTGTGAAAGCTGTAAATTATCTCACCTTTGTCACAAAGTTATTTAAAATATTTTTCTTCAACTGCGTCAAGATAATGTAAACGAGGGTTATACCCTTGTTTTATTAATATGCCTTCTTCTTTAAAGACATTGTAAGGAATAGATTTTCTTTCGCCTTGTTCATAATAATGAATAACGAAATTAGAATCTAATAAGTAAACTTCGTTTAAAGTTTCAAAACCGATGATGAAGAAAGCGATTCCTCCGTGTTGATTGACTCTTTTTAAATGGATGATTTGGTGTTTAGTGATATTAGAGAGAGGAAAACTGGTTTTACTTTTCGTGCTCTTGGCTTCAAAGTCTAAATATTTTCCTTTATACACACCGTTATAGTCGGTCGTGGATTGCTTTTCAAAATAGGCGTCAGTAATTCTCGCCCCTTTTGAATAATCAACTTTAACAATATTAATAGGAGTAGGTCTTTTTGTAATTAATGCGATATCGTGCTCGCTATAGTATTCGTTTGATTCGTTGATATCGTTTTCTAGATCCATACCTCTATTCGCTGCGGAAATAGAAAGTTCAGAAGATGTCTTTCTCTTCTTCTTTTGAGCGGTTGGGGTATATTTCTTGCCTGTTGGATATCTCATTATTTCAAATAATTCTTTACTGATTCATCAAATTCCGCCGCGGTGACATCTTGGCCGTCCACTAATTTGGCCACGGTATCTCTAATTGGTTGAGGGAAGTGGCTGACTTTTAAAATCGCTTTCTTATATTCATCCTTAACAATCTCTGGATGTTTGAGGAAGGCTTCATATAAATTAGCTAAGTTAATCGCGTCAGATTGAGGGTCGTGTGCAGGTTCTACGATAGTCGCTCCGAATAACTCACAGTTATGGATTAAGCTAAGTGGATTTCCGTTTTGATCTCTCACAAATTCAGCGAGAAACGCTGCAAAATCAGCGTAATTTTTCTGAAATTGCTGTGTAAAATCTTTTGGATATTGGAAATTATAAGAAATGGATTGATTGAAAATTCTTAAGTCGTGATTACCAAAAGTAACGAATAAACACTTCTTCCATTTGGTACCTAAATACTTCTTAAAAGCTAATAAGGCATCATTAAAACTAACACCTTCTTTTTTGAGCATTTCTTCAGTAATCTTGGTTAATTCCACAACGTAATTACCAATCTTATTTTTGGCTTTAACAAGAATCTTAAAAGGTTCTTTTCTGGTCTTAATTTGGTTATGTCTATCGAGGTTACAAAGGACCGCACCAATAGAAATCATTTCATGAGAAAATTGTGTTCCCTCAAAGTCGACGAACACCAAACTTTTTCGACCACGTAATAAGCTGTCTAGTTTTTTCATAAATATATAAACAATATTCTTTTTCCGTTGGAAAAAGATTGAAATACTCTTTAATCTCTTATATTATATTATAAGAGGCAGTCAAATGGCAATTAAACTTAAACTAAATTCAAAAGAAATTTTAGAAACACAGTTTCCAAACGTACCAAGAGGATATGATCCATTAATGGTCGATGAATATCTCGATAAGATTATTCGTGACTATCGATTAGTGGAGACAAATCATCTTTTAGACGAGAAAGAAGTTCAAGCCTTTAAAGACAAGATAGCCAAACTTGAAGCGGAAAACCAAGAACTCAAAATCAAAGTTAATAAATATGAGTCCCGCTTAAAGGATATTAAAGAAACTGATAATGTCACAGAAGAGAATATCGAGTTAATCCAAAAGATTAATCGTTATGAAAAGTTTCTTTACCAACATGGCTTTATGCCTGATAAAATAAAATAACATCTGATCTGGATAATTGCTGCTTTTTAGTAGAGGAAAGTCCATGCTCGCACGGGCTGTGATGCTCGTAGTGATTGCGCTAGCGGAAAAAATAACGCTAGGCACGTAGGAGTACGTGATGGCGAAGGACCACCTAAAGGTAACCATGGTGGGAATTCTGAAAGTGCCACAGTGACGTAGCTTTATAGAAATGTAAAGGTGGAACGCGGTAAACCCCACAAGCGAGAAACCCAAATTTGGTAGGGGAGATTAACCAAGAGAAACGAATCAAGGTTAATAAGCTTAGCTTAGATAAATAATTATCCTAGACAAAACATGGCTTACAGGATCAGACACTCAATAAGGAGACTATTATGAATCTTCCAACAAAAATCACATTCAGTAGAATTATCGCCACAGTTGCTTTGATAGTAACTTTATTTGTTTTATCACTCATTGATTTCATCGCTCCAGATTTTGGTAACACTGGAATCAATTTAGTGTTCTTCATCATCTTTGTGTTCTTTGTAATCGCCAGTTACACAGACCATCTTGATGGTCATTTAGCGAGAAAGAATAACCAAGTCACCGATTTAGGAAAATTCTTAGACCCAGTCGCTGACAAGTTATTGATTAATTCAATGGTTATCTTTTTAATCGCTCCATCTTTATTTGCGAGATATGCACCAAATCAAATCATCTCATTTAATATGTGGTGCGGAATTTTATTAATCGTTCGCGATATCGTTGTTGATGCTTTAAGATTTATCGCTGCGCAAAAGAAAGTTGTTATCGCTGCGAACATCTTTGGTAAGATGAAAACAGTATTTGAAATGGTGGCCATTAGCTTTGTCTTATTAAACGGTTTCCCATTCAATTATTTCGATGCTGGCTGGCCAGCTGGTTTACATATCGCCGATTTCTTAGTCTATATCACAACAGCAATGTCTCTCATTTCTGGAGTCATTTATGTCTGGCAAAATAGACAAGTCTTCCTTTCAAACAAGACTGAGGAGAATAAATAATGACCCCTGCTGAGCTCAAAGAAATGTTCGTTTCTTATGGGAGGACCCTCGGATCAGTAGAATCTTTTACTGGAGGATTATTTTCCAGAGAAATGACAAAAATTCCTGGAGCCAGCAAATTTTTTAAAGGAGCAATTGTCACCTACGCGACAGAAGTTAAGACTAGATTAGTGGGTGTCAGTGAAAACACTGTTAAGCAGTTTGGAGTGGTCTCCCAAGAATGCGCTGCAGAGATGGTGAGTCATGGTAAATATTTGCTCAATGTTGATTACTGCATTTCCTTTACAGGAAACGCTGGACCAGATACGATGGAAAATAAACCAGTTGGTGAAATCTATATTGGTGTCTGTGCATATGATTTAGCGAGAATTCAAAAGTTCCAATTATCAGGTAGTAGAGAAGAAATTCAATCTCAAGCAATTAACCTAGGTATGGAAATGCTCAAATCTTTGCTAGAAGAGAAAAAATAAAAAAATATCAGAAATTTTGCAAAAAAATCAAAATTTTGTCGGATTAATATATAGAGGTAATTTTTATGGCAAAAGATGAAATTAAAGAAACAGAACAACAACTCGACGAAACGCTCAAACAAATTCAAAAGATGTTTGGTAAAGGCTCGGTCATGAGACTTGGCGATCGTCAAACAGTGGATGTCGGAGTCATTCCTTCCGGTTCACTTTTACTTGATGATGCTTTAGGTATCGGTGGTTATCCAAAAGGAAGAATCATCGAAATTTATGGTCCAGAATCCAGTGGTAAAACCACATTAGCATTACACGCGATTGCGGAATGTCAAAAACAAGGTGGACGCGCGGCGTTCATCGATGCAGAACACGCGATCGACCCTGTGTATGCGAAAAACTTAGGTGTTGATGTTGATGAATTAATTCTTTCTCAACCAGATAATGGAGAACAAGCTCTTGAAATCGTTGAGATGTTAGCTAGCAGTGGTGCGATTAATTTAATCATCGTCGACTCTGTCGCTGCTTTAGTTCCACAAGCAGAATTAGATGGCGAAATGGGTGATAACTCCGTTGGCTTACAAGCGAGATTAATGTCTAAAGCTATGCGTAAGCTCGCAGGTATCTTAAACAAAAAAGAATGCGCAGTTATCTTCATTAACCAATTAAGAGAAAAAGTTGGTGTTATGTATGGTAACCCAGAAACCACTTCTGGTGGTAGAGCACTTAAATTCTATGCATCAATTAGAATTGATATCCGCAGAACAGAAGCTCTTAAGAGTGGTGCGGACATTGTCGGCAATACCGTCAAAGTAAAAGTGGTGAAAAACAAAGTTTCCCCACCATTTAAGACTTGCGAATTAGATATTATCTATGGACAAGGTATTTCTAAAGAAAGCGAAATCTTAGATAAAGCCGTTGAATTAGGCCTTATCAAGAAGAGCGGTTCTTGGTTCGAATATAAAGGAAGCAAGATTGCTCAAGGTAGAGACGCTGCTAAAGAATACATCAAATCTAACGAAGATGTCGCTAAAGAGTTAATCGCTCAAATCAAAAGCGGTGTCATCGAGTAAAAAAGAATAGCCCTTTAGGGCTTTTCTTTAAAAGGAGAAAATATGAAAAAGATTATTTATATCAATTCGACTATCAGAAATGAAAAAGAATCACGCACTTTTAAACTTGCTAATCTATGTTTAGAAGGTATTAAAGATAAAGTTGGAATCGAAGAAATCAATATTTCTGAACTCAACTTATTACCATATACACAAGATAACAATCCTTTATATAATCCAATCGAAGAGAGATTTTTTGAATATTCTAGAAAGATCGCGAATAGTGACGGTGTTATTATCGCCGCGCCTTTCTGGGATATGTCTTTCCCGGCTTTATTAAAAGTCTTTTTAGAAAAGTTATCCTTAATGGATATCATGTTCAAAGATGATGGTAAAACATGCGTTGGTATCGCGAAATGTCCATTTATGTTTTATATCACAACTAGAGGCATGGATATTCCAGATGGATCTCATCTAGAACAAGCTAGCACTTATTTAAAAGCGTTATGTGAATTATGGGGCATTAAAAATTTTGATTATGTCAGTATTCATAACTGCGATTACATTGGTGAAAATAAGGTTAACGAACTCATTAACGAGAAAGCAAAAGTTGGTATCGAGAAATTAATTACCCTTTTAAATAAATAAAACTTGGTATTTTCTTTCCATATGTGCGTATAATTAAAGCGTACTCGTAGGAGCACTTAACTATATATTCTCTATTTGAGAACTGTTAATCAGACTTTTGTCTGTTAATTATATGCAATAATTTTTCCCCTTTATAAGGGCCATTTTATGCAAATTTATAGTTATAATGAATATCCGTAGGATATAGAAAGGATTTATTATGTTAGTTTTAAATGATTTTCTAACTGTCGGATTACCAATTATTACCGCGGTAGTCGGTATATTAGCTGGTATGGCGATTATATTTTTTGTTCCTTTCTTTAGAAAGCAAAGAGCGCAAAATAATGCGAGAAAAATTATCCGCGAAGCTGAAATCAAAGCGGAACACATTACCAAGAACGCTCAACTTGATGGTAAACAAGCTGTTATTGAATTAAAGCAAGAAGCCAACAAAGAAATTCAAGAAAGAAAACAAGAAATCGCGAATTTAGAAAATAAACTCGCACAAAGAGAACAAGGTATTGATAGACGTGACGCAGCGCTTATCGCAAAAGAAAATACCTTAGATGAAAAGAATGAAAACTTAAACCGTCGATTAAAAGAACTCGACAAAAAAGAAGCGACTTTACAAGCTAAGATTGATTCCATCATCGAAGAATTAGAGAAAGTTGCTCAAATGTCCACTCAAGAAGCGAGAGACGAATTATTCGCTAGAGTGGAAAGCAAGATTTCTAAAGAAATCGCTGCCTACATTAAAAACAAAGAAGAAGAAGCAAAAGATGAAGCTGATGAAAGAGCAAAAGAATTACTTGGCTTAGCCTTAAGTAAATATGCTCAAGAAGTCACCACTGAAAGAACTGTTTCAGTCGTCGCTCTTCCAAACGATGAAATGAAAGGTCGTATCATCGGTAGAGAAGGTCGTAACATTCGTTCATTAGAACAATTATTAGGTGTCGACTTAATCATTGATGACACTCCAGAAGTTATCACCGTTAGCTGCTTCAACCCAATTAGAAGAGAAATCGCAAGATTATCTTTAGAAGCTTTAATTAAAGACGGCCGTATCCAACCAGGCAGAATTGAAGAAATCGTCGAAAAATGCAAACGCGAAGTCGAAGAAAGTATTCATAAAACTGGTCAAGAAGTGGCCTTCAAACTTGGTTTACCAAGAATTAATAAAGAATTACTCGACTATGTCGGTAGATTGAAATATCGTACATCATATGGTCAATCCGCGTTAGATCACTCCATCGAAGTGGCTTATTTATCCGGTATTATGGCTGCAGAATTAGGTTTAGATCAAAACTTAGCTAAACGCGCAGGCTTATTACACGATATTGGTAAAGCCGCAGACTTTGAAGTTGATGGCAGCCACGTTGAAGTTGGTGCTAGATTAGCGAAAAAATATGGCGAACCTGATGTCGTTATTAACTCAATTGAATCTCACCACGGTGATGTCCCAGCGAAATATATCATCGCGAATATCGTTCAAGCCGCGGATACATTATCTGCTGCTAGACCAGGTGCACGTAGTGAAATCTTAGAAAACTACATCAAACGTATTGAACAATTAGAAGAAATCTGTAATTCATACGAAGGTGTTTATCAAAGTTATGCGATGCAATCAGGACGTGAATTACGCGTTATGGTTGTCCCAGAAAAAATCGATGATGTCGCCGCATTTAAATTAGCGAGAGACATCAGAGAACGCATTGAAGCGGAAATGACTTATCCAGGACAAATTAAAGTGTCTGTCATCCGTGAATATCGCGCCGTCGAAACAGCGAAATAATGTTTCATAGAAAAGAGTTATTTTGAAAATTTTATTTATTGGAGATATCGTCGGTCGTATTGGTCGACGTATTGTCAAAGAAAAATTAGATTACTTTGTCGAGAAATACGATATTGATTTCGTTATCGCAAACGGGGAAAACGCCACGCACGGTAAAGGTTTAATTTATAACCAATATTGTGAATTAATCGATGCTGGAGTGGACTGCATTACCCTTGGTAACCATTACGATTCAAAAAGCGAAATCAGAAGATATATTTCTCGTGTTGATCGATTAGTAAGACCAGTTAATTTAACGAATGATTTCCCAGGAGAAGGAAGCATCATCTTTGATGTTAATGGTGTTTCTGTGAGAGTCACAAATATCCTTGGTGAAGCATTTATGAATGAACCAGTCAATAATCCATATTATGCGATGCTTGAAGTTCTCTCTGAAGAAGAACAAGCGACGATTAATATTGTTGATTATCACGCAGAAGCCACGGCGGAAAAAATGGGCTTTGCTCGCGCATTCGATGGTAAAGTTACCGCGGTACTTGGAACACATACACATGTGCAAACAAGTGATGCGAGAGTTTTGCCAAACGGCACCGCATTTATCAGTGATGTCGGTATGTGTGGAGAATATGATAGTGTTCTCGGTTTTGATGTCGAATCAGTCATCAATAAAACCGTTTATGGAAGCAATCAAAAATTCACTTTAAATGAAGATGGAGATGGCTTATTCTGCGCGGTTGTCTTAGATGTTGATGAGTTAACAGGCCTCACCAAAGACATATTCTCAATTTACTATGTAGAGGAGGAAAGAAGATGAAAACGAAGGTTATTAATTCACCTGATATGTTAAAGGCTGCATCTCGCAAGAGAACACCGACCTCTTTTGACGTCCTCAATTTAGAGAAATTTAACGATTTATCTCGCCTTGTTCAAGGTCACAAATATTTCATCAAAACATATGGTTGTCAAGCTAACGTCAGAGACGAAGAAACAATGCGTGGAATGCTAGAAAATGTCGGCTATTTCCCAATCGAAAATCCAGAAAATGCTGATTTAATTATCATCAACACTTGTGCGGTTAGAGAGAACGCAGAAGATAAAGTTTATGGTGAAATTGGTAACCTCAAATACCTTAGAAAAAAGAACAAAAATCTCATCCTTTCAATATGCGGTTGCATGGTGGAAGAACCAGAGATTTTAGTCTATGTGATGAATACATTTAAAGAGGTTAACTTATTCTTTGGTACTCATGAGATAAGTGAACTATATTCTCTTTTATATCAATGCTTAACAACCGGAGAAAGAATTGTTTCTGTTGAAAGTAAACCTGGTGAAGTCGTGGAAGAGTTACCAGTGAGAAGAAATAACAATTATAAAGCTTTTGTTAACATCATTTATGGCTGCGATAAATTCTGTACATACTGCATCGTTCCATATACTAGAGGAAAAGAAAGAAGCCGTAAGTTTGATGAAGTCATTAAAGAATGTAAAGAGCTTGTTGACGCTGGTTATCAAGAGATTACTTTATTAGGTCAAAACGTTAACGCATATGGTAAAGATTTAGATGAAGGTCATGACTTCGCTGACTTAATGGAAGCGGTAGCGAAACTCGGTATTCCAAGATTAAGATTTACCACATCTCATCCATGGGATTTTTCTAGCAAGATGATTGATGTTATCGCCAAGTATCCTAACATTATGAAATTCATTCATTTACCAGTTCAATCCGGTAATGATGAAATCTTAAGAAAAATGGGAAGAAGATACTCTAGACAAGACTATCTCAACTTAGTGAAAGAGATGAGAGAAAAGATCCCAGGATTATCTTTATCAACAGATATTATTGTGGGTTTCCCAAATGAAACTGAAGAAGAATTTAAAGACACCCTCTCTTTAGTGGATATCGTTAAATACGAAGCGGCATTCACCTTTATTTATTCTCCAAGAAAAGGTACGCCTGCAGCGAGAATGGTTGATAATGTTTCTTATGAAGATAAAACTAGAAGATTTAAAGAATTAGTAAAACATTTAGAAGTCAATATTGAAAAATCTTCTCAAGATATGGTGGGTAACACCTATGACATCCTCGTTGATGGAGAAAGCAAAAACAATAAAGATATGCTTTCTGGATATACTGAAACAAATAAGTTAGTCCACTTTAAAGGAGATAATTCTTTAATTGGTAAGATTATCAAAGTGAAGATCACTGAGTCTCATACATATTCTTTAATTGGAGAAATCGTTAATGGATAAGATTGATGAAGTTTTAACTCTGTTAAAAGGTGAATTAGATAAAAATCCTGTTATCCAAGAATATCTCACTCTTAAAAAAAGAGTGGAATCTGATCCAGAATTAAAAAATATGCGTTTAGAAATTGCTAGACTCACTAATGAGAATAAAAAAGAAGAACGCGATAACTTGTTAGAAACTTATAATAATCATCCGATTATCGTTAATTATTCTCAAGCTAGAGAAGAAGTAATTAGCTTACTAAATGAGATAAAAGATATCTTAGATAAATAAACAAGTAATAAGCGAGTAGTAAAACTATTCGCTTTTTATATATTTCGTGTAAAATATAAGCATGATTTATGCGATTGTAGGCCCAACTGGTAGCGGAAAGACATCGATTGCTTGTGAAATAGCAAGTTTATTTCATTTACCAATCATTAACGCGGATGCTTTTCAAATCTATCAAGAGATGAATATTGGAACAGCGAAGATAGTTAAAGATGATCCGTTATATAAATCACATTATTTAATCGATATCGTTAAACCAAATCAAACTTATTCAGTCAAACAATATCAAGATGATTTCTTGAAAATAATTAATATATTAATTAAAGAAAATAAAGACATCATCATCTGTGGGGGAACTGGTTTATATCTGCGGGCTGCGCTTTATGATTATAATTTTCCAGAACAAGAAGAACTAGACTTATCAGCATATGAAAATATGTCTAATGAAGAATTATATAATTGCTTATTAGAAGTTGATCCAGAATCAGCGAAGATTATCCATATAAATAATCGTAAAAGAGTGATAAGAGCCTTAGCGATCGCGGATAATCAAATGGAAACAAAAAGCGAGAATATCGCTAATCAATCTCATAAAATGAGATTCCCAGAAGATGAAGTTAAGATTTTATTCCTAAATCCAGATAGAGAATCGTTATATGAGAACATCAATAAACGAGTGGATGAAATGTTTGATAACGGACTCGTTGATGAAGTTAAAGAATTATTAAAGAAATATGAATTCTCATTAACCGCAGCGCAAGCAATTGGTTATAAAGAAGTCATCGAATATTTAAACGGAGAAACTTCTTTAGAAGAATGCAAAGAATTAGTGAAAAAAAGAAGTAGAAATTACGCGAAAAGACAGGTTACGTTCTTCAAACATCAATTCAACACAATTGAGTTTAGTGACCGTGAAGAGTTATTAAATTATATAAAAACTAACTTAAATGAAAAATAATTAATTTTTCTATTTAATAAATATTATTATTTGTCTATAATTTACGAGAAACCTTGGAGGTAATAGATATGCAACACATTGTTAAAATTGCTCAAAAAGCCGGTATTAAAGAAGAATATGTCATTCCTTATGGTAATGACAAAGCTAAGATCTCATCAGACATTTTAGAAGAAGTCAAAAATAATCCTGTTGGTAAATTAGTTTTAGTGACAGCGATTACTCCAACTAAAGTTGGTGAAGGTAAAACAACATCATCCATTTGTTTACACGATGGTATGCATAAGATTGGTGTTAACTCTTTATTATGTTTAAGAGAACCATCATTAGGACCAGTCTTTGGTTTAAAAGGTGGTGCGACTGGTGGAGGTAAAGCCACAGTTATTCCTACTGAAGATATTAATCTTCACTTCACAGGTGATATGCATGCTTTAACAAGCTCAATCAATTTAATCTCTGCGATTATTGATAACCATATTTTCCAAGGTAACGCCTTACAAATCGACCCAAATAGAATTATTTGGAAAAGAGCTTTAGATATGAATGACCGCGCTTTAAGAAGCGTGACAGTCATGCAAGATGAAAAGAAAGGCTCACCAAGACATGATGAATTCGTTATCACAGTCGCGAGTGAAATGATGGCAATCTTATGTATCGCAAAAGATAGCGATGACTTCCGTAGAAGAATTAACAATATCGTTGTCGCTTATACATTTAATGGTCGTCCAGTGAGATTAGAAGAATTACGAATCTCTAACGCGATTATGAAATTAATGAGACAAGCCTTATTACCAAACATGGTTCAAACATTAGAAGAAAATCCAGTCATTATCCACGGTGGACCATTCGCAAATATCGCCCATGGTTGTAACTCCTTAATCGCGACAAGTTTAGCTCTTAAATTAGCACCAGTTGTTATCACAGAAGCTGGCTTCGGTGGCGACTTAGGCGCGGAAAAATTTATGGATATCAAATGCCGTGTCGGTGGCTTACACCCAGACTGTGTTGTGGTGGTCGCGACAATTAGAGCACTTAAGATGCATGGTGGACAATTATTTGAAAATTTAGATGAAGAAAATATCGACGCTTTATTAAATGGTGTCTGCAATTTAGAAAAACATATGGAGAATATGGCGAAGTATGATGTGCCTGCAGTTATCTGCATTAATCACTTCGATAAAGACACTAAAGCAGAGACAGAAGCTTTGATCAAATGGATCGAATCTAAAGGCTACAATTATGCCTTCTGTGATGGCTATTCTCGCGGTGGTGAAGGCTCAGTTGCAATCGCTAAAAAAGTGCAAGAAATATTAGCCACAAAAGAATCCCACTATCATCCTTTATATGATGTGAATAAATCAATTCCTGAAAAAATAAACGCGATTTGCTGTGAAATTTACGGTGCAAAAGATGTTATTTATAGTGAAGAAGCCTTAAAACAAATCAATGAATATGTGAAATTAGGATTTGATAAAACTCCTATCTGTATCGCCAAAACCCCATTATCTTTAACTGATAATCCAAAGGTCCTTGGAAGACCAGAAGGATTCTCCATTACCATTAGAGAAATCCGCTTATCAGCAGGTGCTGGATTCCTCGTTCCACTTACCGGCGCGGTCATGACAATGCCTGGTTTACCAAAGGTTCCTGCCGCGGTAAAAATGGAAGACGAATAAAGAAATTTTAAAAATTTTGCGACAAAATTCCAAAAATCTCCTAGTTATATATAGGAGGTTTTTTTATGGAAAATCGAAAATTTCTTATTGAACTACATAGTGTCACTCGTTCATATCAACTCGAAACCAAAGTCCATAACGCCTTAAATAATTTCTCCTATTTATTTCCTTCAAAAGGATTGATTGGAGTGATTGGAAAATCTGGAAGTGGAAAATCCACGCTTTTAAACATGATGGCGTTATTAGATAAACCAACAGGTGGACAAATATCTTTTAATGGAGAAGATGTGAAAAGATGGAAAGAGAAAAGAAAAAGGAAATATCGTCAAACTGATATCGGGATGATATTTCAACACTATAACTTAATAGAAAATGAAACCGTTCTTTATAACATCATGCTCCCCTCATTTATTAGAGGGGATAAATATAAAGAAGCAGAGAACAAAGCTAAGAAATTATTAAACGATATTTCGTTTAAAAAAGAATTATATGAACAGAAGGTTTGTCATCTAAGTGGCGGAGAAAAACAAAGAGTGGCGATTTTAAGAGCCTTAATCAATGATCCGAAAGTCATATTCGCTGATGAACCAACCGGGGCTTTAGATAGCCGTAATTCTTTATTAATCATGAAAAATTTGAAAAAGATTAGTGAGAACAAATTAGTCATCATAGTTTCTCATAATTTATCTTTAATCAAAGATTTCGCTGACAAGATTATTTCTTTAAAGGATGGAAAACTATATGAAGAGAAATAATTGGGTCAACCATTTAGCCATCGGCAATATGAAAAAGCATTTAAAGAGGAATATATTCTCCGTTCTATCTTTAATCGTGGGGTTGACCGCGTCTTTTCTTATTATTGGCTTTGCAGAAAACGCGGAGAATTCCATTAAAGAACAATGCTATAAACAATTAGATTATGGTTCATTAACTATTTCAAAAGATATTAAAACAGAAAGCACGAATGGTGGTCTATCAATTGTCAGAAGTTCTAGACCATCTAGACAAGAAATATATGGTATCAGTAAGAAGATCAATAATTATATTATCGATTTAAATTTTGATTCTTTATTACCAAGCGTTCCCTCAATCAAATATCAAAAGAACGAATTAAAAGAATTCACTTATAATCCAATCTATTCTTTTTCATCACCTTATGTTGATAAATCATTATTAGTGGAAGGTAGATTTCCTTATACCGATAACATCAAAGAAGTAGTGATTAATGAAAAAGCTAGTGAAGAATTAATCAAGATTATTGGTAGTTCTCCAATTGGCAAAAACATCACTATCTATCATCAAAAAGAATCAACATATTATAGTGAAGATGAAAACATCACCGATTATTTTATCTTTGATAAAACAGTGAAAATTGTCGGTATTTGTCATGATTTAAATTTCTTGACCACGCCTAAGATTTATTATTCATATTTAGGTTTAAAAGATTATTTATATGATGTTTATTTAAATAATTTATCAACTTATTTTAATCGAGATATATCTTGGGTCAACCGAATAGATGAATGCAATAATTCTGATGAAATATCATCTTATTCTTTTCGCTTGTTTTTAAAGGATTACCGATATAACGAATTAGTAAATGATGATATCTCTTTAATTAAAGAACCATATTCGATTACTAGTGGAGCGATTACTCGAAGTGAGGCTTTGTTGAGTTTAATTAACGCCGCCACCGCGGGAATGGAGATATTTTTAGTTATCGCTTTATTAGGAACTTCTTTAATTATGGGGATAGTTAGTTTCTCATTTTATTCAGAAGAGAAAAAGACGATCGCGATCTTATCTTGTTTAGGGGCAAAGATGGATGACATAAATGACATCTACTGCACCGAAAATGTCTTAATCGGTTTAGTGGCGTTCGTCATATCAATCTTATTATCACCATTACTTCAAATATTGATTAATTTTATAGTCAATAATGTCACTGGCTTTAATAACATCATTTCAATTCCTTTTATGAAATTTAAAGGCATACCTTTTGGTTTCCCACTTCTAGTTTTGATTGGGACTTTGTTAGTGTGCCTATTTTCGACATTATTACCAATCGCTTTTTCAAAGAAGATATCTCTTAAGGAGGAATTAAAAGACGAATGATTAATATTAAGAATTTATCTAAGAGTTATAAAAATACAAAAGTACTCAAAAACATAAACATCACATTACCTCGATATGGCTTATTCGCGATATGTGGAGATTCAGGATGTGGCAAAACAACTTTATTAAATTGTCTGTCGTCACTAATTGATTATGAAGGCGAGATAGAGATTGATGGAGTTAACTTATCGAAACTAAGTGAGGAAGAAAAAGATACATATCGCTTAAAGCATATGGGTTTTATCTTCCAAGATTTTAAATTATTCTCTAGCGAAACAGTGGGGCAAAACATTCTCCTTCCTTTAGATATGTCTAGCAACATGAAACGTAAGTTTAAAGAAAGGAAAGTTTTCGACTTATTAGATATCGTTCACCTTGAGAGAATGAATAAACAGAAAACAAACATTTTATCGGGTGGAGAAAGACAAAGAATTGCGATCGCCAGAGCGTTAGTTAATGATCCAAAAATCATTCTCGCAGATGAGCCGACTGGATCATTAGATAGCGTAAATTCCGAAGAAATCATGGCGATTTTACAGGAAATTTCCAAAAAATCCGTCGTTATTGTTGTCAGTCACGATGAAGAATTAATGAGAAGATACGCTTCAAAAATCATCCATATGAAAGATGGAAAAATCGCCTCAAATGAATTCCCAAAAAGAGAAGAAAGAGAAGTCTATTTGCCAATCTTTAAAAACAAAGAAACGAATAAGAAACCATCCATTCCATTAAGCTTCTTATTAAGGCATTCTTTTGCCTCATTAAAAGAGAAAAAGTGGCGAACGATGATATGTAGTTTCATCACTTCTCTTGGTTTAATCGGTGTCGGTTTAGCGGTCAGTCTATCTTCGACAATATCTTCAAATATTAAGCACGCTTATTCTTCAATGATAGATGATTCAAAAATCATTATGTCAGTGAAAGAAGAAAATAAGACCAATGTCATTAACGCAGGAAGTTATTATGATGCGATGGAAATTGCAAAAACATTCCCTGATTACGTGATGGATGTAGGAGTGGACTATCTTGTGGACTTTGAAAACTTCTTTAAAAGTAAAAATGAATTCGCTTTAGCGTCAACGACTTATCGTTACACGATAGAGGGATTATCCGCGAGACATATAAACGAATTTAAATGGTTAGATTATTATCGTCCTCAAACGATTTATCCAAAGACAATAAAAGAACTACAAGAAGATGAAATTGTTTTGGCGTTAAACATGCCGATGATTGAGGACATTTGTTTTGGTTTAAGAATAGAAAGAACGGTTAAATCTTTATCTGAATATTTAGAAAATAACGATTTATTAATCTATCTAGATGTTTCAAATAGTGATTGGCAGTATTATGACCAGCAATTATTCTCCGTTAAAGGTTTTACTTTAGAAGCTAATCCTTCGATATATCACACTGATCATTTATGGAATGAATATATGTTTGAAGATAGAATGAGGTTTCCAACAAGTGATTCATTAACGACAAGAGATTACTATCCTTGGGTAATGAAAAAGGTTTATTATTTCCATACTTTTGGGAATACTGATGATTTCTTAATCAACGCGGAAGAATCACCTTTATTAGATAAATTCATTTTGGAAATCGGTAGTGCAGATTATTTCCCGTGGTTATATCGTGGCGTGGACATCATCGATAGACATCGAGTTCTGTTTTTCTCTAATCCTTTTAAGAATATCCCAAAGAGATATGCGAAGATTTTACTAGATAATAACAATGATATTTCTGACCCGGTATATGGTAGTTTAGGTGGATATATGTTTTATCCTTCAAATATGTTATCAGGTTTTTCTCATCAAACTTTCTTCTCTTTTAGTGAACCATTATTAGAAAATGTCATCGATGAGAACTCTTCTTTAAATCTAGACAAGAATGAATATACAGTCTTAAAAGAAGGAGTGATGGTTGGACATTTTTCTAAAACAATGACAGAAAGTGTCCGTTTTGCGGTGATAAATGATGGAATTATAAAAGGAAAGAAACCTGAATCATTAGATCAAATAGCAATATCAACTGGTTTAGCCAAAGCTTTAACAGGTGGTTTGGATGTTATGAATAAACCATTATTTATTGGTTATAACAGCGAGGAAACGCTTTTAGAAGATGGGAGCTTAAAAAGGACATTTGTTAACACACAAATATATGTGTGTGGATTAGTAGAATCTGATAGATTTGAGATATATCATCACTCATATTGGACCATTAATTTCTTTAAGTCCAGATTAGGTGTTTCCGCGTTTGATACACTAATTAGTTCAGTGGCGTTTACATCCTCAAATGATGGCTATGAAAAGGCGATGAAGAGGATTTCTAACTCATTTCCAAATTATGAAGTTGTTAATCCAATGGCTAGTGTAAACGAGAGCGTTAATCAGATTTGTAAGTATATCGAAATCGCGATGGCGGCTTTTTCTATTATCGCCATTATCGTCGCTTCACTTTTATTAACGATGTGCACCTATCTCCACATTTTAGATAGTCAAAAAGAAATAGCTTTATCTCGATGTATTGGGGTGTCGAAAAAAGAATCAAAGAAATTTGTTATCTGTCATTCCGTGGTGTCTTGTTTTATTTCACTAGTGATTGCCTCGTTGGAAATGATCGCCATATCATTCATCTCTTCATTCATGGTTAGTCAGTCGTTAAATTCATCAATGGTTTTCTCTTTTGATATACGAGGCTTGATATTCATGTTTTTGATAGCCCTCATCATAACTTTTGTCTCTTCTTTATGGGTTTCTCATAAGGTAATTCAACTAAATCCATTAGAAGTTTTAAAAAAGTGATTTGCTTTATACGCGCTATACACGTATAATAAGGTGTTTCGATGAAGGACGAAAAAGTATTATGAGTTTAAAAGCAGGCATCGTTGGACTACCTAATGTTGGAAAATCAACATTATTTAACGCGATTACTAATTCGCATGTTGAAGCGGCGAACTATCCTTTCGCGACGATTAATCCAAATACCGGTGTCGTCAATGTTCCTGATGAAAGATTAGAATTTTTAACTAATCTATTTAAACCAGAAAGAAAGATTCCTTGCACTGTCGAGTTTTACGATATCGCTGGATTAGTCAAAGGTGCGAGCAAAGGTGAAGGTTTAGGCAACCAATTCCTCGCTCACATCCGTGAATGCGATGCGATTGTCGAGGTTGTGAGATGTTTTGAAAATGATTCAATCATCCACGTGGAAAATACAGTCGATCCAATTAGAGATATTGAGATTATTAATCTCGAACTCGTTATGGCGGATCTCGACACAGTGAATAAGAGAATTGAAAAAGTGGAAAACAAAGCTCGTATTCAAAAAGATAAAGAGTCCCTCTTTGAAATGTCGATTTTAAGTTTGATTAAACCAGTTTTAGATAACGGCCAAGCCGCGAGAACAGTTCACTTAAGTGAAGAGCAAGCTGAATTCTGCAAAACCAATTATCACTTATTGACCAATAAGCCAATTATTTATGTCGCGAATGTCAGCGAAGAAGATTTGATGGATTTATCAAAAGCTTCTAATTATCAAAAAGTGAAAGAGTTCGCGGAAAAAGAAGGTAGCGAAGTCATTCCTGTTTCTTGTGAGATTGAAAGTGAACTTTCAGAATTATCACAAGAAGAAAGAGAGATGTATCTCTCTGAATTAGGCGTCACTGAATCTGGTTTATCAAGAGTGATTAAAGCCACTTATAAATTATTAAATTTATCCACTTTCTTCACAGTTGGTAGCGATGAATGCCGTGCATGGACTTTTAAAAACGGTATGAGCGCTCCTGAATGTGCGGGAGTTATTCACACAGATTTCCAAAGAGGATTTATCTGCGCTGAGGTTTATAAATATGAAGATATTCACGCTCTCGGAAGTGAACAAGCTGTCAAAGAAGCGGGTAAATTAAAAACCGAAGGTAAAGGATATTATCCAAGTGATGGAGATATCATGTTCTTCAAATTTAATGTATCAGGTAAAAGATAATGAGAATTGGTTTAGGTAGTGATGTTCATAGACTCGTCGAGGGTCGTAAATTAATTATCGCTGGAGTGGTCATTCCATCTGATAAAGGTGAATTAGCCCATTCTGATGGCGATGTCTTATATCATGCGTTAAGCGATGCGATATTAGGCGCGCTTGCGTTAGGAGATATCGGTATTTTCTTCCCAGATAATTCCGAAGATACTAGAGATATGGATTCTAGTGAAATCGTCAAGTTTGTTTATAACAAAATGGATGAAATGGGATATGAAATCGGTAATGTGGACATCATGATTTCTTTAGAAAAACCAAAACTAAAAGATTATCGTCAACACATGGTGAGTAATATTGCTAAATTATTACACACAAGTGTAGAAAACGTTTCTATCAAAGCAGGCACTAATGAGGGTTTAGATGACGTCGGTCATGGCTTAGCCATCAAAGTGGATGCGATCGTATTATTAAATGACAAATAGGAGAAGGTATGGATATTGTTGAAAGCTTAAGATTGAACATTCAAAACGCTTTTAAAAAACTTGGACACGAAGTTTCTTTAAACGATATCATCATCGAGCACTCACGTGACGCAGCCCATGGGGATTACGCGAGTAATGCCGCGATGAAACTTTGTCGTTTGTTTTCTAAACCTCCTCGTGATGTCGCTAATTTATTAGTTAATGAATTAGATATGTCTTCTATTGAGAACGTGGAAATTGCTGGTCCTGGTTTCATCAATTTCTTTATGAAAAACGATTCACTTCAATCAATTATTAAAATAATTGATGAAAAAGGTGAAAACTACGGTAGACAAGACAAAAAGAACTTCAAGATCAATGTCGAATTTGTCAGCGCCAATCCAACTGGATTACTCCATGTCGGCACCGCAAGAGGTGCAGCGTATGGTGATTCTTTATGTCGTATCTTAGATTTCAATGGCTATGATGTAACAAGAGAATATTACATCAATGATGCCGGTGAACAAATTGTTCATTTAGGTGAATCAATTCAAGAAAGATATAAAGAATTATTAGGCTTACCATCCAATATGCCAGAAGATGGATATTATGGTGAAGATATCATTGATATCGCCAAAAAGATTTTAAAAGAAGATGGCAAAGATCTTCTTAATAAAGAAGACCACCTCCAATATTTTATGCAAAGAGGTATGGAAATCGAATTAGCGAGAATCAAAGAACACTTAGAAATCTTTAGAGTCACATTTGATATCTTCTCTAGCGAGAAAGCAATCCGTGGACTTGATGCGATTGAAAAAGAAATCGAATATTTGAAGAAATATACTTATGTCCAAGATGGTGCGACATTCTTAAAGACCACAGATTTCTTAGATGATAAAGATAGAGTTATCGTTAAAAGCGATGGGAAATATACATATTTCATGCCTGATATCGTCTATCACTTAAATAAATTATCTCGTGGATTCAATCAATTAATAGATGTCTTAGGTGCTGACCATCACGGTTATATTAACCGTATGAAATCCGCGCTTATGATGCACGGATATAAACCAGAGAGTTTAGAAGTTGAATTAATTCAAATGGTGAGATTCATCAAAGATGGGCAAGAATTCAAAGCTTCAAAACGTTCAGGTGACGCGATCACGCTTATTGATGTGTGCAAAGAAGTAGGCGTAGACGCGATGCGTTATTTTTTCGCGATGCGCGCTCAATCAGGTCACCTTGACTTCGATATGGATTTAGCGAAAGAACAAAGTTCTAATAATCCTGTGTATTACGCTCAATACGCTCATGCACGTTTAGCGAGCGTATTAGCGCAAGCGGAAGAAAAAGGTATTGCTCTTGATTTAAGCGGCAGTAAATTAGAAAAAGCGAGCGAATTAAAACTCGCTAAACACTTAGCGGCTTTCCCTGGTGTCGTTGTTGATGCTGGTAAGGATAGAGCCCCATTCAAGATTACAAACTACATTCACGAATTAGCGGAATTAGTCCACTCATTCTATTCAGAATGTAGAGTAATAGATGGAGACAATTTAGATGTTTCCAGTTCAAGACTTGCTTTATGTAAAGCGAGCAAACAAGTAATGAAGAATGCCTTAACTCTTATTGGAGTTAGCGCACCAGACCATATGTAGAAAAGGAGTAAATGTATGGAAAAATCATTATTAGATTACGCCTTTGATTGCGTTAGCAGTCATAAAGAAGCGGTTCCATTTGAAGAAATTTGGAAATACGTCGTGGAACACGCTGGCCTTACCCCAGAAGAAGCTGATAAAAAAGTTTCACGCTTCTATACAAATCTCATGTTAGACGGAAGATTTGTCACCTTAGGTGAAAACCTTTGGGATTTAAGATCATCTCACACATTCGATAAAGTCCATATCGATATGAAAGATGTCTATAGCGATGTTGAAGCTACAGACGATAGCGATGAAGAAGAATTAATTGAAGAAAAGGAATACAACGAAGTCTTCGAAGAACCAAAAGATTTTGATGACGAAGATCGCTTAGCTGATTCCGAGGAATCTGAAGAAGAATAATTCTCTTTATGGTAAAAGCTATACTTCAAAAAATCGAAGAGAATAACAGTATAGTTATATTTGGTCATATAAATCCGGACGGAGATTGCTATGGTAGTCAAATTGCCATGCGTAGAGCTCTTCAACTCAAATATCCTGAGAAGAAAGTATACGCACTCGGTAGTGGACTCCATAGATTCTTCGATCAACTAGGATGTATGGACGTCGTCCCAGAGAAAGTTATTGAACAGTCTCTCGCTATTATTGTAGATGGGAACGACCTTCCTAGAATGGAAGACCAGAGAGTTAATTTCGCAAAAGATTTTATTAAATTTGATCATCACGTTGATGTGGGTACCTTTACTGAAGGACCATCCATTGTCAATGAAGACGCTAGTTCCTGTTGTGAAATCTTATTTGATTTCTTTAAACAGAACGGTTTTCCAATTGATGAGTTAGTCGCACAAGCCTTATTCCTTGGTATTATCACTGATACCAATAGATTCCAGTTCGTCACAGATTACGAAAAAGTTTTCTCTGATGCATCTGAATTAGTGAGATTAGGAGCAAAGCCAAAAGCGTTAAATGTTGTTCTTACTCAAACTAATGAAAGAGCGATGGAATTTAAAGGCTATGTTTATAACAATTACAAGAAAACTGAACATGGCGTTTTATACATGGTGATGAACAAAAAACAGATTCACAAATTTAAATTAACCGCGAACGCTGCTAGTGGAATGGTTAACCTCATTTCTAACGTTAGAGGATGTCCAATTTGGGCGTTCTTCTGCGAGAACAATAACGGGACCATGCACATTGAATTTAGAAGCAACGGACCAGCGGTTCAACCTCTTGCTCTATCCCTTGGTGGCGGGGGCCATAGAAAAGCAGCAGGAGTGACCATTATTAATCCTACTCAAGAAAAGATAGATTCCATTCTCGCTGAGCTAGATGAAATAGCCAGAAAATGGAAGGAGGAAAATGAATAATATGTGGGAAAAAGAATTAAAAGAAGCCATTTTTGCTGGATTAAAAGCCAAAGAAGCCATCCTTAAGATTTACGATGAAGGCTTTGATGTCGAAATTAAAGAAGACAATTCTCCAGTCACAAAAGCGGATAAAACCGCGGATAAAATCATCAGGGAACACTTACATCAAACGTTCCCAAAACACGCCTTCTTAACTGAAGAAAGTGAAGATGATAAAGCGCGTTTAAATAACGACTATGTTTGGATCGTTGACCCAGTCGATGGAACCAAGGATTTCGTCGCTCGTGATGGTGGATTTACCACGAACATCGCTTTAGCCTACAAACACGAAGTTGTTGTCGGTGTTGTTGTCGTTCCAGTGACCGGTGATATCTATTATGCGACAAAAGATGGTGGAGCTTTCCACGAAGTTAATGGAGTCGCTAAAAAGATTCATGTTAATGACAAGACTGAAGATTTAACAGTCTTAAGAAGCGTCTTCCATTTCAATGAAAACGAACAAGCTTTGATTGATAAACATTCCGACAGAATTAAACACGTTGAGAAATTTGGATCATCAGTTAAACCATGCCGTATCGCTGAAGGCTTAGCGGAAATTACATACCGTATGAGCGCAGGTACGAAAGAATGGGATACTGCGGCGTTCCAAATTATCGTTGAAGAAGCAGGCGGATTTGTCCTTGAACCAAATGGTAAGAGACTAACATATAACCGCGAAGATGTTTATAACAGAAACGGTTACATCGTCGTTAATCGTAAAGAAAATATCTTATTATAGAAAATGAAAAAGATCGTTATTAAGGTGATGCGATCTTTTTTTGTGTAAAAATTTAATTTTAAAAAATTAAGGTTATCTCAATGGTAACTTTTTTTATTTTTTTGAAGAAATTTTGCAACAAAATTCAAAATTCTTCCTATTTATATATAGGAGGCAAATATGGCCAAAACCATAAAAAGCCCATCCAACCCATCCTTGACGAAGAGAGGGCCATGAAAGATATCCTGGTCTTGATTATGAAAATAATCTTGATCATTGTGATGGTGATTCTGACACTAGCTCGCTAGTTTAAGATGAAAGAAAAGGTCACCGAAGTGACCGAAACGGCACATGATGGTTAGCATGTGTCCCACAACAATATTATTCTAGCCGATAATGGGAGATATTTCAACAGGATGGGCTCCTGCCTCTGCTTTTCTGAGTATAAAGTGGTTGGCTGGGGTGACTGGGATCGAACCAGTGAATGGCGAATTCAGAGTCCGCTGCCTTACCGCTTGGCTACACCCCAATGGTAATTATTCCGCTAAACGGACTTCGACAATACCAGGAACTTCTTCTTGAAGAATAACTTCTACCAATTCTTTAATGTCGTTATTCGCGTAAGCGCATCCCGCGCAGGCACCGTGCATACGAACATAAACAATACCATCTTTAAAAGAGACGAATTCACAATCTCCGCCATCTTTCTGTAAGAAGTATCTAATTTTATCTAATGTTTGGATAATTAATTGTTCAGTGCTGTCCATATTTTTGATCCTCGGTTAAGAATAATACCACAATATTTTATATTTGTTCACAATTATGCATTATTATTCAATCCTTTTAATGCTTTTAGAGCATTATTAAGGAAATGAGTGGCGACTTGTAAGAAGTCAAAGTGGTGGACTTCTCCTTCTCCGCGATAATGCTTAATGAGTGCGACATTATACCATTGAAGTGATACGAAGATTCTCCAAAGATAATAACGTCTAATTAAATCTTTACTTGGGTTAGGCGCGTATTCATTTAATAAGGCAAAGCCTTCTTCGACCAAGCCATTACCAAATGTCGCGATATCATAAACAAAGTCGTTGTTCGCCATAAATTCAAAATCAATTAAGTAATATTCATCATTAAGTGATTTGACAATATTGCTCTTTTGTCCGTCGTTATGGCAGATGACTTTCTTTTGACTTTCGAGATATTCTTTATTCTCAAATAAAACCTTTTTAACTTTTAAATAGTCTTTGTCTTTATTTTCTTCTTTGACGAATTCATCGACTTGACTTTCATAATCTTTGAATCGATTAAATGGGTGATAATCTTCATCCGCGAGTTTACCTGAATCATGAAGTGTGTGGAATAATTTAGCGACCTTTTTAATATCGTATTTATCAAGGTGATCTAATGAGCTTCCTTCGATAAATTCGTTAATTTTAATGCCTTTTTGCAGGTCAAAATAAACATTTTTACTTGTGATTCCTAAATTATACACAATCAATTGGCAGTCTTTTTCTAACTGTCTATTGACCATCTCATTAGCTTGTTCTGTCGAGATATATAAAACATATTTTTGTTCGCCCGATTGGACGATATATGATTCATTCATCATCCCACCGATTAATGGAGAAATGATTCTCGCTTCAGGAGAAAGAACCTTTTTAATCAATTCTTCTTTATTCATATTAATCTTCTTGTAAGTAGTTGACGATTAATTCTGACGCCATATCGCTGACGGCTTTCGCTGTCATATTTTCTAATTGATCTGGTTCAACAACACCGATAACTTTTAAGACGACTTTGGTTCTTCTAAAAGGGGCACGTCCTTTAATTTTATCAGTGCCTTTTAAAGCGCAGATGACTAGTGGTGCTTTAGCTTTAATTGCGATATTGAAAACACCTTCATGGAATGGATCAATAATTTTAGTTCTTTGTCTTCTTCCTTCTGGGAAGACACCGATGGAAACAACATCGTTAGCGACAAAGTCTGTACATTTTTTAATAACTGCAAGTGCTTTTTCTCTATCTTCTCTATCGATGGCTTGATAACAAGACCCTCTTAAGAATTTTCCAACCATTGGAATTTTGAAGTTGGACTCTTTAGAGATAAAAGCGATTTGTTTCAAAGAAAACTTTTCAACGATGAGCATTGGGTCATAGTTAGAACGGTGATTACACACTAAAACGAATCTACGATTATGTGGTAATTTATTCGCTCCGATGACACGGCAATCAACGCTTGAAAAGTAGTTGATACACTTAATACCTTGAGATAACCACCAGTGTGACCATCTGCTTGGTTTTGTGTATTCTTTTTTGTTTCCAGAAAATAAGGAAATAATGAATACAATAATAATTTCAATTAACATTCCACCGAAAAATCCTGCGATTAATAGGACAATCGGGATGTAAAAGTCATACAAATTATGTACCGGCCAGAAAGTTAATGAGCCGACAATTGGTAGAGCAATTGCACAAAGAATGATGAAAGCGATAAGAAACATTATTTATCCTCGACTGGTGCGACTAATTTAATAGCGTTTGGAACGACTTCGACTTCGAAGTGATCGCCTCTAATCATTTCGCCATCAACACAGATGTCGATATCTTTTGGAGCGATGATTTCGATCTTCTTCGCGCGTCTATAAACGATTCTCTTCATTAATTTTTCATTATCTAAATGTTCACCTTTTTGGTATTTACCAAAATATTGAATCATTAATCTAGCTAAAGACATACATTTTAAGATGATGACATCGATTAAACCATCGGTGTTATCGCTCTTTGGAGAGGCGTGATATTGTCCACCAACCCATTGACCTTGAGCAAGGGAGGCTAATAACATTCTCTTCTTATTTAATTGTTCTCCATCAGCTTTAACAATTGTTTTATTGAAACGGCCTTTTAATAATGCTGGAATAATAGCGGCTGGGCCATAAGGATTTTTATGTCCTTTTAATTTATTTTGATTACCTTTTGCACCAACGATCGCATCGAATCCGAAGTTGATGACGTTAATGGAATACCATGGTTCTTCTAAGTGGCCACCAGAGATAACGCTTAAGTCGATTGGTTTCGCTTCACCTTCGATTAAGTGTTTGAAGTTTCTGAACTTTTCAACTTTGTCATTGGTTGCGCCATAGATTTTCACAAAGTCATTGCCAGTACCGATTGGTAAGATGGCTAATTCAGCATTGTGGATACCAGCGATTGCATTAACGACTTCATGGATTGTTCCATCGCCACCGCAAGCATAAACTCTAGTTAATTCACGATGTTTTTTGAAATATTCTTTTAAGAATGGAATAACTGATCTTGGTCCAGTTGTTTCATAGATTTCGTAATCTAATCCGGAAAAATTCTTTAAGACTTCGCCTTTCACATCAAAGCCAATCTTATTATCTTCACCGGCTCTTGGATTCATAATGATAAGATGTTTCATTGTAATACCCCTTTTTACTTGTATAGAGATATCATATATTTCATATTTGATATTTGTCAATTTTTAAGAATAAAAAAAGCCGAACAAGTTCGACTTTGTGTAAAATATGGGGATTTTAGCGAGAATAATTAGGATCGTAATCCATTTCAATCTTGCTGTCCATGAGCGTAAATGCATCAGTATTTTTAAGTGAAAATAGAGAACTACAAGTAACGATATCACAAGATTGTGAGCAGTAATATAAAGGTAAACAATCTAATCCATCACTTAAGATAAATTCATAATAAACGCCTTTTGGTATGCCCGTATCATCGCGTTCATAGTTCTTATTTCTCTCTTCAATCGAGGCGAAATTTGAGTTAATTGTTTTAAGATTATTAACAATAGAAGTGGAATCTTCGTTATTAAACGTGTAAGTTAAAACATTTTTTAATCCTTCGTAAGCTTCGATAAAGGAATAAGCATCGATTCCAAAGAAAGTTAAAATATCTGAGAATGAAGAATCAACTGGTAAACTTGCTGTCGTTTCAATTGAATAAACATAATAAGCAATTCCGTTTGTTACTAGCAAAACCCCGTTAGAATTCGAGTTTTTTACGTGAAATATAGAATAATTACCTTCAGAGTATAGTCTAGGATTAATAGAGTTAGTCATATCACAAACCTTGTCTCCAAGAGAGTTTTGACCTAGATTAGTTAAGCTAGTTCTAATAAAACGTTGATATAATGTATCGCTATATGTTTGAGGGTTAACTAATGAGTAACGCGCTCCTTCTATATTTAAGCTATATATTGGATCTTCTGGTTCACCACTAGAAGAGGAATTGCCTTCTCCTGGAGTAGGACCATAGTCAGCCTCGCCCCCACCATAATCAGGATCAAACCATTCAGCGCCTCCATCTTGTTGAGATGAGCCATACCCTCTCATTAAGCTAAGAGTGATTGGTAAAACAATGCCAGTCGCGATGACTACACCCGCGGCGATTGGGATAGCGGTTTGTAACCATCTAGGGAATGTTTTCTTTTTAGGAGTGGTTAAAGTAACTGATTCAGGTGTCTCCACGAGTGAATCAAGTTTACTCATTCCTCTATTTTTCATTTTATTTTTGAAACTCATCTTAGCTCCTTTCTCAGTTTTTCCTTTGCGTTCTTATAGATTAATCTCGCTGTGGATTCTGGTATTCCAGTTTCTTTAGAGATCTCATCCCACGTATAGGAGAATACTGCTTTGTAGTAGACCACAATTGTTTCTTTATTTGTTAAGAGTGGTTCGAGCATATCTACTACGGAATTAGTTTTATCATTTTCACCATAGATTTCTTCAATGACATCACATGGGATATTTCTATTCTTTTTCGCGAAGTTAATGGCTTCGTTTTTAGCAATAGAACATAGAAATGACTTTAAACTTTCTCCCTTAGATAAACTTTCACGGTGTTGAATAGCTTTTAGAAATACCTCACTTAGCACATCATTACAGTCATCTTTGTTATCGACATATGAGGCAATAACAAAATAAAGAAGATTTTTATATTCTAGATAAACACTAGATATAGCTTCTTGATCTCCATTTATGAAACCGATCACCGTTTTGTTTGAAAGGCTCATCTATCTCCTTTCATCAAATAAGACATTTGAAAAGAGCAAATCTGCTAAAAATAATTATATATTAATAATATTTATAAGATATAAAATAGTGGGCTTCCCCCAATTCGTTGGACTTTTTTTAAACTGAACCGACACCTTTAAAGCACGAAAAAACCCAGACATAGTCTGGGTTTAATTTGTCATCTGGTGCCCGGGACCGGAATCGAACCGGTACGGTATCGCTACCGCAGGATTTTAAGTCCTGTGCGTCTACCTGTTCCGCCACCTGGGCGTAGATGGTCACTCTCTGGAGAATCGAACTCCAGACCCCTTGATTAAAAGTCAAGTGCTCTACCGGCTGAGCTAGAGAGTGAAATGGCTGGGGTGACTGGGATCGAACCAGTGAGATGACAGAGTCAAAGTCTGTTGCCTTACCGCTTGGCTACACCCCAAGACCTTCAATGGTGGGAGGGGGCAGATTCGAACTGCCGAAACCGTAGGTAACAGATTTACAGTCTGCCGCGTTTAGCCTCTTCGCTACCCTCCCGGTTGCTTGCGTATATGGTGGTGGATGCTGACGGGTTCGAACCGCCGACCCCCACCTTGTAAGGGTGATGCTCTCCCAGCTGAGCTAAGCATCCAGGATCACGCTTAGGAATACGCGCTTAAATAATATATCACTATTGATATTATCAAGTCAACGAAAAAAGCGACCATTTTTCAAGCCGCTTTTTATAGCCTTTAAACTATGTTTAGTAACCTTTTTTACCGAGAAGGTGGAACATATTTTTCTTATAAACTTCCACTCCAGGTTGATTGAATGGGTTGATATCGAGTAAATATGCACTCATCGCACAAGCTCTCATGAAGAAGTAGAAGAGGTGTCCAAGAGTTTTGGCGTCTAATCTATCTAATTCGATAACATTACATGGAACTCCACCGACTTCTGTATGGGCTTTGAGTGTTCCTTCGAAGGCTTTTTGATTAACAAACGCTAAATCTTTACCTTCTAAATAGTTAAGTCCATCTAAGTCTTTATCATCATGTGGAATCTTAATATCATCTTTTGGAGTTAAGACGTTGATAATGGTTTCAAATAAGATTGGAGAACCATCTTGAATGTATTGACCTAATGAGTGGAGATCTGTGGAGAATGTTGCGGAAGCTGGGAATAAAGCTTTCTTTTCTTTACCTTCGGATTCACCGAATAGTTGTTTTAACCATTCGCTGATTTGACTCATTTGTGGTTCATATGTGACATACATTTCCACTGGGAAGCCGTGTCTATACATATAGTCACGAGAAACTGCGTATCTATAACATAAATTCTCTTTTAAATCTGTGGAGTTATAAAGTAAGCGAGCAACGCAAGCACCATCAAGCATAGCTTGAATATCAATACCAGCGACTGCTAATGGGAATAAACCAACCGCGGTTAAGACGGAGAATCTACCACCGATATCACCTGGTAAAACGTATGTGGAGTAGCCTTCTTTATTACATAAAGTTTTTAAAGCGCCTTTTTCTTTATCGGTTGTCGCGTAGATAGCTTTCTTCGCGGCTTCTTTACCGATTTGTTTTTCTAATAATTCTTTTAATAGTCTGAAAGAAATACTTGTTTCAGTGGTGGTGCCACTTTTAGAGATGACGTTAATCGCGAAGTTTTTACCTTTAAGGTAATTCATCACTTGGGCAACATAGTTTGGTGAGAATGTTTGACCCATGAAGATGATTTCCATTTTGTCATCACTCTTTAAACCATTAAGAGCTTCTAAAGCAGCGCGAGCGCCTAAATAAGAACCACCGATACCGCAGACGACTAAGATGTCAAAGTGTTCTCTAACATATTTAGCGTCGATAAGCATTCTCGCTAATTCTTCTCTATCATAATTAACTGGCCAATCTGCCCAACCTAAGTAGTCATTACCTGGACCAGTTTTTTCATTAATCATTTTGTTGATGCGATTCACATCTTCTTGGTAAGATTCGATAATCTTTTCATCGATGCGATCATTGAGATGTAACTTAATCATTTTCTTCTCCTTTTGCTTTCGCGAGAGTTTCTTCAATCCAACCATCGAGATGTTCTTTTAAATCTTTAAAACTATTTTCATCGACGACTGGAATGTGTCTTTCATCGTTATTATGAGTGGAAAATTGCTCTTCAGCAGGCACTTGTTTCAAAGAAACACGGAGGAAACCGTTGTGTTGGTCAATTGATAAGACTTTCACTTTGAGTTCATCTCCGACTGTGCCGAATTTTTCAATATCGCGAATATATGAATCGGATATTTCAGAAATGTGTAAAAGACCTTTTGAGCCATCTTCAAAAATTAAAAAGAGAGCATAAGGTTTTACATTTTCAACTTTTCCGATGATAAGTTCGCCAATTCCGTAACTCATAAAAACTATTTCTTTGTCATTATAACGCGTGAAAAATGAAAAAGGTAGACAATAATGACTACCTTTCAATAATTACAAAATTTGTCTACTTACTTATTAGCGAGAATTTGAATTTTTCTTTCAATCTCGAAGTTAAGTGCAGCGTCATCGATGATTAATTTCATCATCTTTTCCATATCGCTTCCGGCGGAGTAATCAGCGCGGCAGTAGAAGTTAATTCTTCCATCGGTGAAAATGCGTTTCACTTTTTCGGAATCTTCTTCTTTTGGGAAGACAGCGATGGAGCGGCCTCCGTTCTTTTTGACTAAAGTCATACATGCGATATCAGTCATTCCATCACCCATATAAACGATGTTACGATATGGGATTCTTAAACTTAAATTCTTTTCATTAACCGCGTTATCGTTAGTAACATCGACTGCGCCTTTTGCGATTCTGAAGAAGAACTGTGTTTTTTGTGTATAGTTGATAGCTAATTTTGGCCAAACCGGGACATCGTTTTCATAATAGAACTCACAGCCGTAAGCTTTGGTGAATTCATTAAAGATTGAACATCCTTCGACAATTTCCATTGTTCCAGAAGAAACCAAGTAATGTTCTACTTGAACACCTTTAGAAGCACCATATTCATTGATGCGTTTAAACCAAGTGGAAACACCTGGGTAGAATTGAATCTTTTTGCCACATTCTCTTAAGTATTCTCTTGTTAGAGGAATGCCTTTTTCTTTGGCCTTTTTAATCATGATATACATATAGGAAAGAATTCTTTCAACGCCTTCAGTAGCGGTGAACTTACTGGTCTCTCCCCAGAATTCTTCTGGTGTCATACCAAGATTAGGAATAAAAGAGTAATTTTGCATATCAGTAGTGGATAATGTTTTATCAAAATCGTACATGATAGCGACAATCGGTTGTTTAGCCATATAAATACCTCACAAGAATATTATCATAAAACGATAATATTGGTCAAACAAAGATATAAATAGTAGTGTAAAGATACTTTAGCGGTCTTTTTTTATAAAAGATATCGTGATAATATACAAACATGCTTTTCCCTGAATTAGAACTTTTCTGGAATATCACCATCCTAATTCTATTAGGATTAGTAGCGGTTTATCTATTACTTTTAATTACAGTAATCACTTTTGTTATTTCCTTTGGGGGGATGATGAGAAGGGATAATCGTGGTGTGAGAGTGGCGATGAGCGCAAAGCTCGATTTACTCAAACAATTCCAACAAGCGATTGAAAAGAAAAAGATTAAATTAAGTGATGAATCGTTACACTCATTGAAGTATTTAGATACTGAAGATTTCTTAGAAGTCCAAAAAGATGAATTCTTACAAAGTAGAGATGAACTCAACGAAGTTGAATTAGAAATCAAAAGCGTTCTTTCTGATAATAAGAAATTATTAAATAACGATGAAATTAAATTACTTGATGCGTTATTAAGAGATTTAAATGAATCACTTAAAATCTCCACAGCGATGTATAACGCAGATGTGCTCGGATATAATTTCTGGATCAATTTCGCTCCAACAAAATTCCTCTTCATTATCTTGAGGAAAAAGACAAAAAGAGTTATCTAAGCTACCTTCGGGTAGTTTTTAATAATAATTATCGCGATATTTATACATAATATGATAAAATAGCAAAGCAGCATTCCAAAAGGAATGAAAAGGAGATGTTATGAAAGAACTAGATTTAAAGTTTTCCGAATACCCATTTATCGTCCCAACGGAAAAGAGAATGTGTAATAAATTAGAAGGCTTAATCCAAGATTTAAAAGAATGTGGTTCCGCGAGAACAGCCGCGTTAGTCATCAAACATTTCAATAAATATATGGATGAGTTAGCCACTCAATTCTCTCTTATTTATGTGAGATACGCTTGTGACACAACAAAATTAGCGAATAAAAAAGCGCAAGAAAGAATGGATGAATTAACTCCACTTGTTTCTAACTACTACAATCAATTCGTTAAGATTTTAGCTAAAGCCAAATATAGAAAAGAATTAGAAGAACAATTTGGTAAATTCCTTTTCAAAAAGTTTGATAACAACCTCAAAGCTTTTGATGAAAAGATCGTTCCAGATTTAATTCAACAAAACAAATTAGTGACTAGATACGATGAAATCTTAGGTGGTGCACAAATTGAATTCCACGGAGAAACTCTTAACCTCTCTCAATTAGGAAAATACACACAATCATCTAATAGAGAAACAAGAAGAGAAGCCACCCAAGCATTAGATAAATGGTTAGGCGACCATGACCAAGAGTTAGGTGATATCTATTCTCAATTAGTCACCTTAAGAGATGGCATGGCCAAGAAACTCGGATTTAAGAACTTCGTTGAATTAGGTTACCTCAATATGGGTAGAACCGATTATAATGCGAAGATGGTTAAAGGCTATCGTGAACAAATCAACACAGAAGTCGTTCCAGTTTGCCAAAAACTATACAAGACCCAAATGAAATTATTGGGAATTAAAGACCCACAAGTTTATGACTACTCATTAAGCTTTAAATCTGGTAATCCAAAACCAGCTGGTGATTCCGCTTACTTAGTGAAGACCGCGCACGATATGTATTCCCATTTATCTAAAGAAACAAAAGAATACTTTGACTTCATGGTTTCTCACGAGTTAATGGACTTAGAAGCTCGCAAAGGTAAAGCCCCAGGCGGCTTCTGCACTAACTTCCCAGATTACAAAGCTCCATTCATCTTCTCTAACTTTAATGGTACCTCTGGCGATGTTGATGTATTAACCCACGAAGGTGGTCATGCTTTCCAAGCTTATGTCTGCTCTGGTATTAAGATTCCTGAATATCGTGAACCAACAATGGAAACTGCAGAAATCCACTCCATGAGTATGGAATTCTTTGCCTGGTGCTACGCTGATAAATTCTTTGGCGCAGATGGTGAAAAATATAGATATATGCACTTAACTGAAGCCATTGAATTCTTACCATATGGTATTACCGTGGATGAATTCCAACATTGGGTTTATGAACATCCAACCGCGACACACGAAGAGAGATGTGCTTTCTGGAGAGAACTCGAAAAGAAATATACTCCACATAAGAAATATGATGAACTTCCAACGATGAACGCTGGTAGATATTGGATGAGACAATCCCATATCTTTGGTTCCCCATTCTATTACATTGATTACACTTTGGCACAAGTAGTAGCATTCCAATTCTTAGATGAAAATACTAAAAATCATGAAAGAGCGTGGAAGAAATATGTCAAGCTCTGTAAGATGGGCGGTAAATATCCATTCACTGGTTTATTAGAAAAAGATCATTTAAGAAATCCATTTGAAGAAGGCAATGTGAAAAAGAGCATCAAACCTCTATTAAGAATTCTTAAAGGTTTCGATACTTCAAAATTCTAAATAATATAAAAATAGGCGGGATATGTTTGATATTCCGTCTTTTTTTGCGCAAAAAACAATTTAATATTTCAATTGTTGAAAAATCAAACTATACTTATGTATAAAGGAGAAATATAGAATGAAAAAAGT
>JAZQVN010000008.1:0-29202 GCA_045631885.1 Bacilli bacterium | reverse complement strand
TCTATATATTTTCTTTATATAAAAAGAAACCTCTTCTTAGGTCTAAAAAGAGGCTTTTTTCAAATATTTTTATTTTTTTAAATGATTTCTTGATCATCTTCAGAAATAAATTTCACTTCGATATTATTTAATGCTTCATTTATTAAAGTTTCATAATCGAATTTCTTTTCATATTCTAAAGCTTCATCTAAATGCGGCATTGTCTTTGGCGCGAGTGGAGTAAAGATCGTACAGCAATCTTCATAAGGACGAATGGAAATTTCATATGTATCGATCTTTTCACTCACTTTAATGATGTCTAATTTATCCATTGTACAGCACGGGCGGATAACGGGCATATTCGTGACCGCGTTAATCACATTCATGCTCGCGAGTGTCTGCGAGGCGACTTGGCCCACTGATTCACCAGTAGAAATAACAGGGCATTTTCTTCTTTTTGCTAATCTATCCGCAAGTCTAAACATCATTCTTCTCATCAAGGTGATGCAATAGCTTTCATCGACATTATCGTAAATCGCTTCTTGAATCTTGGTAAAAGGAACGATATGTAATCTAATTCTAGGTTGATAACGATTTAATTTGTGTAATAGGTCTTCGAGCTTATATATAACGCCCGCTTGTGTGTATGGAGGGGATGCGAAATGGATGCATTCCACCATCACGCCTCTTTTCATGAGTAAATATGCAGCGACTGGAGAATCAATTCCGCCAGAAAGCATATGCATAGATTTACCGCCTACTCCTAAAGGATATCCTCCTGCGCCTTCAAAAGTGCTACAGAAGATATAGCAAGCTTCTTGTCTCATATCGACAGAGAATAAGATATCTGGATTATGGACATCGACTTTTAAATCGGTATTTCTCAATATTTCACCAGCGACAATTCTCGTAATCTCTTCGGAATGCACTGGATATTGTTTATCACTTCTTTTGGCTTTGACTTTAAAGGTTTTACCTTTTTCTTGTCTAATTAACTCTAGAGAAGCCTTTTTTACGGCTTCTAGGTCCTTGGAACATTTATAGACGAGGGATAAGGCGTGAATTCCGCTAACGTCTTGTAGACGGGCTAAAATCGGCTCATAATCCTCTCCGTTAAGTTCAACATAGATGTGATCTCTCTTCACATCGATAGAAATATTATTAAAATCTTTTAATGCATGTTTGATGTTATCTCCTAAAGTGCGGATGAAATCGATCTTGTTTTTTCCTTTAGTGGATAATTCACCAAATCTCACCATGATATAGTCGTAATGAATCATTGTTTAATCCCCCTGACAATTTCATCTAACTCTTTTAAGAAGACTTTTCCTTCGTCAATAGTATTAGAAGAATCCAAACTTACTCTCACTGTGTTGTGGGATAATATCTCCCCTTTACCCATCGCCATTACAACATGGCTATATGACTCTTTTCTCGAGTGGCAGGCGGAGATAGAAGAGACCATGATATTTTTGTTCGATAAAGCCTCTACTACAACACTAGCTTTTTTGTTCTTCAAAGAGAAGTTAATAATGTATGGATTTTCCTTATCAGAATTGATCTCGTAAAGGTCATTATTTTTTTCTAAATATTCGTAAATTAGGAAGGAAATCGCCGTAATTTTCAGCTTATTTTTCTCAATTTCACTATTTGCGAGCTTAATCGCTTTGGCTAAAGAGACAGCGCCTGCAACATCGTTTGTGCCGCTTCTAAAATTGTCTTCTTGTCCACCACCAGAATTAAGTGGTAAAACCTCTAACTTTTTCTTCTTAATTAAGGCTCCTGTTCCCTTTAATCCGTGTATCTTGTGACCGGAGAAAGTGATGAAATCGACATTACTATAATTGAGGTTAACTTTTCCAATTGCTTGAGTGGCATCTACATGGAAGGCAATCTTTGGGTATGCAGTTAATAATTTAGCAATTCCTTCAATGTCATTAACAACGCCGATTTCGTTATTGACCGCCATAATGGAGACGAGAATTGTTTTATCAGTAATTGCGTTAATGAGTTCCTCAATATTGATTGTGCCGTGTTCATCAACTGGTAAATAAGTAACGTTAAAACCAAATTCACTTTCGAGCTGCTTTGCGCATTCAAGCACAGAGGCGTGCTCAATCGCACTCACGATAATGTGACTCCCACGGTTTTTATATTTCAAAGCGTAGCCTTTAATAGCTAAGTTATTTCCTTCTGTCGCCCCACTAGTGAAGATGACTTGATGGGAACTAGATAAACCAAAAGAAGAGAGAATTGATTCTCTACTTTTGTCTAGTAATCTCGATGCTTCTTGACCAGCGAAATGAATGCTGCTCGCATTACCAAAGGTAGTTTCATTTACTTTGATATACGCTTGTAATACTTCAGGATTAACTTTCGTGGTAGAGGCATTATCAAAATAAATCAAATTATTTTGCGCCATAAGGATTTTCCTCTACATGGCTACGTCTATAAAGATCTTTCGCGTCGTGATAAACTTTGACAAAGTCACCATCGTAGAATTGTTTTTCTAAGACATTAAGTCTTGAGTGTAAATCCATTTGGTGATTTCTATCTCTATTCGCGTAGACAATTGCCGATTCAGCAAGTTGAGCCTCTCTAATGTGGTTATCAACTTCATCGAAGAAAACATTCGCGGTGTTCTTGAGTTGTTCCACCATCGCGTTAATATCGCCAACATTGATTGGTTTAATCTTTAAAGTTTCATCGATTTGGTTCAATAATGAATAGCAATTTTCAATTTGTTCGATATATTGGTTAGCAAAATTAGGAATGTTTAAGTTTCTTAAACTGGCTTCAATTTGTTTGCAGTGATAATAATAGACGAAAACAATTGTATAAGCTTCTTCGCTAGATGTTCTTAAACTATCAACATAGGCTTTAAAAGCACTCATCGCTGTAGAAGCGGTATCAAAGTCGGATTGTAAATCATCTAATTTCTCTTTCAAAACACTATAAGGTTGTTTTGTGCCGGAATTAATAAAGTTATCAAGGGTACGTTTAGAACTACCCATCTTATTGATGTAGTCTTTTAAGTTGGCGATTTCTTCTTCGTGTTCTTCAGTTACTACGTAAACTTGTCTAACATCTGGTAAAACCGCACAGATTTTTACATATTGTTTTTCTAAATTAACAACTCTTCCATATAAGTCATCGCATCTCGCGGTGAAGTCATTTTTATCAGCGAGTTCTTTTTCTAAAGATTGACGTAATTGTTCAATCTCATCTTGAACAGAATCGATTTCTTCTTTAACACCAGCGACTTGTAAAGAAACTAATTTCTTTTTAATCGCAGTTAAAGAGTTATTCCATCTACTGACTTTTTCTTGGAATGATAAATTAAAGAGAGGAATTCCTCTTCTTTCAATTTCATTGAATTCTGTAGATAATTGAGCGATTTTTTCTGGGACGATCTTAGTGGCTAAAATACAAAGAGTTGGTAAAGTCGCTAAAGCGGTATCTAACGCGGTAACAACTTGTCTAATGACAGGAATAATGGCTTGAGCTTCTTCATATTCACCACCACCGATGTAATCTTCAAAGTTAGAGAAAGATTCATCTAATTTATCAAACACTTGAGTGAATGATGCGGAAACGAGTTCAAGGTCAGAAGAGTTCGCATAGAATAATTGTTTAACACGACGATAATTCTCTTTTAATTGGAGAATTGTGTGTTTTGCTTCTTCTTCTGGTTTAATGATCTCATAAAGTTCAGCGTCTAATTGGTTGACGTTATCTTCAAAAGTCGCGATCGCTTTCTTAGTGTCCGCTAAAACGACTTTGATACTCTTATATTGATTGTTCGCGATTAAAGCTTTTAATTGTTTAATCATTGATTCAGCGAATTTATCATCACCATCAAACACTTCTTTGAATCGACGAGAATAGAAATTGTATTTTTCAACAAAGAGTAAATTGGTACGAGAGATGATTTCTAAACGATGGATATATTGAGAGTCTTGACCGATAAGTAAAGCGTCGAGATAGGAATATTTTCTTTCTAAATCTCTTAATTGCTTTTTGTATGAATTACGTGAAATAACAAAATGATAGAGAAGGAATAATCCAAACCCTAAAACAATCACCCCTAGAATGACTAGGACGGTAATTAAAACCGTGTTTCCATCTAATACTCTCATAACTAATCCTCTTTTTACCTGATATTAAAAGTTCATAAATGAACTATAAATATAGATTAGCAACATTCATTAAAATTTTCTATTAATAAGTGCAACAAAATAATTTTTATAAAAATATTTTCTTCCCATTATTTAGAAATGAAGATAAAAAAATAACCCATTTTTCTTAATAAATAGGTTATAAATAATATGAGATATTTTGGACTATTCTTCTTGAAGCTCTGCCTTATTTGATTCGACGTGTTTATTTGGTAAAATCAATAATTTTGAAGTGGTTTTGATGTAATTTTCATAGTCATTTCTGCGTGAAAGCTGTCTTTTCTCCATCATTGGGATAGAGATAAAATAGAAGAGACCGAAGATGAAGAATATGGCTATATCGCTATACCATAAAGTAGGATATTGAATAACGTGTGTTAGAGCTAAGCCAAACCAGATAGTAATTTCACCTAAATAATTAGGATGACGAGAATAAGCCCACAATCCTTCTTTGCATGTTTTTCTCTCTGTTGTTTTCTTCAAGAAACGATGCATTTGATGGTCAGCGATTAATTCTAAAACTGTGCCTATCACGATAAATGTCGCGCCTAATATCGCCCAATAATTTGAGCCAGACTCGACAAGTAAAACAAATGGAGTTATTCCCCCATACACCAAAAATGTTGGCATATATTGGAAACCTAGTAAGTTGATGATATGGAACAAAACAACATTTTCTCCACGATACTTTTTATATCTCCAGTCTTCTGTATAAATATCTTTTAATGTAATTGCCCAGTTAATCGTTAATCTCCATGACCAGAAGCTAAACGCGACGAACAAAATAAAGATTGGAACGCTGTAATTACCAACTTGAATAATACCTAATAAAATGAGGGCCCATGGAGTGAGTGACCAATATGGATCATAGACACTGGTATTTTTAAATATCAAAGTAAATATATAAACAATAAAGGTTGCGATGACATCCGCTAAAAAGAGTTGAAGCATCAAATTACCTTTAATTGCAAAATAGGAGGCAAGATACCCCACCGCTATCGCAAAGAAATATATCAGACCAATAATGAGAATTGATTGAGTTTTGTTTAGTTTGTACATATATGTTGAATATTATATATAAACTAGCGGAAAAATATTATAAAAAATATTTGACTTAAATATATTATTTCCTGTAAGATACTTACTGCATGTAATGCAGCATGTGAATACGTCTTGTCCGATGTCCCACATTAAAAAGTAACCTAAGCTCAACGGCGAAAAGGGTACATCCGGAGACAGGGATTCACACCTATTCATTATTTTGCGAAAAATAAAGAAAAGGAGGAGTTATATCGTGAGATATACTGGATCAAGTTGGAAACAAAGCCGTCGTCTTGGTTTTTCCACTCTCGAAACTGGTAAAGAACTTGCCAAACGTCCATATGGCCCAGGTCAACATGGTGCGAACCGTAGAAAGAAATTATCCGAATACGGAAAACAATTAACCGAGAAACAAAAACTCAGACAGATGTATGGCGTCAATGAAAGACAATTCCGTCGTTTATTCATGATTGCGTTAAAGAGTAACGAAGTTACAGGCGTCGCATTTATGAAATTACTCGAAAGCCGTCTTGATAACTTAGTCTTCCGTATGGGCTTCGCCCGCACACGTAGAGGTGCCAGACAATTAGTCAATCATGGTCACATCGAAGTTAACGGTAAGAAAGTTGACGTTCCATCATACCTTTGCAAAGTCGGTGATGTCATCGCCGTCAGAGAAGGTAGCAAAGATTTGAAAGTCGTTAAAGAATCTCTCGACAGCGTCGCCACCAAATATGGTTGGGTCGAAGTCGATGCAGAAAAGAAATGCGGCAAATACATTCGTGAAGTCGAACGTAAAGAATTACCGCAAGACATCACCGAATCTCAAATCGTTGAATTCTACAACAGAAAACTCTAATCGAGAGTTACTGAAAACCAGAGCTATCGTGCTCTGGTTTTTTCTTGTTTAAATATATTATTTAGTAAATAGGATAAGGAACTTTCTTTAATCTATCGCTTGGGTAATTGGCTCTACCTTCTTTAGCTTCAGGTTTGCCATCAAGCATAACTAAGTCACCAGTAAATCCACAAGTGGTGTTGTTAACAAAGTATGTGCCAACGCCGTACATACTAACTGGAACATTTAATGCTTTCCATTCAGCAATCTTTTCCGCGGAGAAAGAGGAACTAACTGTGATTTTAACATAGTTAAATCCTTCATCATCTAAGGCTTTTCTTAAAGCGAAGATTAGTTCTTTACAAACTCCATGAGGGTCAAAATCACTTGTGTCTTTATCATCGAAATAATGATCGACTAATGATTTAGATGTATCAACACGAACGCCATTGAGTTTTTCACCTAAATGTCTCGCTAGCATTAAGGAATCTCTTACGACATTATTATGATAGTCAATTAAGGCTGTCACTTTTTCATTTGGGAATGATTTTAAATAGATATCTGCAGCTTTACAAACATCACCACCACACACTTGGATTAAAGCATGAGGCATTGTGCCCATACCTTTACCACCATACCAATAACCTTGGGCATCGGTACTGACTTTATTGATACCTGCAACATATGTTGCATAGCCATCACCGATTTGAGTGTGATAATCATCTTGACGGTCCGCCATGGAGAAGATTGGCGTATCTCCAATGACTTTCTTCACTTTATATACATTCGTGGCAACACTTGTTCTTCTTGCTAAGATGCCATCCACTACTGATTCTAAGAATCCGAAGTTTTCATATTTACCAGTGACTTTTAATACTGGTTCATTAGCTTGAATGATATCGCCATCATTTAAAGCTTCGATTTCTAATTCTTCTGGGTGAATGGCAAATGTATGAATTAATGCAATAACTTCATCGATTCCACAAAGCATTGAATCATCTCTTCTTTGGAACCACTGCATAGTCACTAAATGACCTGGTTCATTTTCTTTGACGATTTTTTGAGATTTTAAGAAATAGTTCGCGGAATAAAATCCTTCACCTAATTCTTTCTCAAATTGGAAAGTCTTGTTTGTTAAACGAGAAATCTTTCCTTCTTCTTTTAATTTAATTTCTAATGGTTCCATTATTTTCTTTCCTCCATCCAAAAGAAGTCACTACCTATATTAACGTTATCATCAACAATTATTATGTTATCTTTATCACTAATCAATAAATCTTTTTCATTTACTAAGTACGAATCGAACTTTTCCCCTTCTAATTCATAATTTAAGAAGTAGCGTTTTTCATCTAAACTGACGCCTTCTTGAATGATGACAACTTTCTTATTTATATCTATTTCTTGTAGAGAAAAAGCGTGCACTAATTTGTTACTTCCGATATCAATTTCATATGAAAAACCATGCAAATATGGCGTTTTTGCGGTAATTTTTCCAATTTTATAGCCGCTTTCATCTTTATAAGCGAGAGGTTCTAAACCTGCGTTAATGAGTATTGAGTTAATCACATCAATAAGCACTTTTGTTGGCAAATAAATATATCCGTCCATCCAGATTTTTGTATATCTAGAGATGTTATGAATCATATAAACGATCGGGACTTTTTCTTTGTAGAGAACTTCCACATTATTAAAGAACTTGGTCTCGTCCTTAATTTGATAATCTCTTCTGAGATGGATATAGAGACTATCTTTATAAATGCTATTAGAAAAGTAAATCAAATAATCTTTAATCATTATTTCTTCACCACTAAGCGATGAATCGCCACTCCTTCTTCTCTAAAAGATTTCTCATATTCTGTTTCAGCGTCGAATTCATCTCTATCCATATAGTTATCAGTAATAGACACTAAAATGAATTTTGATGATTCAAGCATCTCTTTACTAAAGGCAAATAAATCTGGATTGTCAGTTTTGATTATTAACTTTCCATCTTTCTTTAAGATGCGGTAATAGTTATCTAAATAACTAGGTGCAGATAATCTTCTCTTCCAGTGTCTTTTCTTTGGCCATGGATCAGAGAAATTTAAAAAGATATTATCCACTGTTTCATCTTTTAAATTCATTAATACCACATCAGCATTATCGTAGATTAATTTAGCGTTATTAATTTCAGGAGTTTCCACGAGTTTCTTCGCAGTGATACCCGCGCAAGTGGTATTTCTTTCGACACCGATAAAGTATTGTTTTGGGAACTTAAGCGCCATATCCACGAGGAATTGGCCTTTACCAGAACCAATTTCAAGATTAAAAGAACGATCAAAAGCTGGAAGTTCTTCCGCATTTAAGAGAACTTCTGGGTGTTCTTCTAAATATGGGACTGTCCAAGCTTTGAATTTAGTTCTCATTTCAGTTTATTTCCTAATGCTTCAATTGCTCTAGCGTAAATCGCCATTGATTTGATAAGGTTGTCCTTTGGACACTTTTCTCCTGGAGAGTGCATTCCAGAATTATATCCTGGTAATTGCATACCAAATGCGACGACATTATCCGCTTCCTTCGCATATGTTCCACCACCGGAAGTTAATGGTTTACTGACTAAGTCACCGGTTTCTTCTTGGTAAGCTTGCATTAATGTCTTAATTAATAATGAATCTAATGGGAAATAAAGTAATGGAGATGTTCCTAAAACTTTAATTTCCATTGGTTTACTATTTTCGAGGAACTTATTAATCATTTCTTCTTCTGTCACTGTATTAACATAACGGAAGTTAATTGCGATATTTAATAAGCCATCATGTAATTTGACAAAGCCAACACATAATGAGTTATCGTGCATATCTTCGCTATAAGCATCAGCGTGAACACCTTCACCTTTGGTGCCACTATAGCATTTATAAGCAAATTGTAATTCTTTATTATCAAAATATTGGCCTAACATATCTAAAGCGATTAAGCCAGCGTTAACACCCATCCATGGGACTGAGCCATGAGCCGCCGCGCCAATAAAGCTGATCACATAGCTATCTTCTTTTTCTAATAATTCAAATTTAACTTTTTTATCTTTTAAGAATTTTAAGAATTTTGCATCTTTAATCATGTGGACATCGCACTTCTCGATAACCGCGTTATGAGCGACGCCACCTTCAATGGAAAATACCTCTGGTAAATTAACCTTCGTTGAGGCTAAGAAACCGATGATACCTTTTTCTCCATAAGTTAATGGATAATCACTATCTGGAGAGAAACCTAAATCTGGTTGTTTCTTCTTTAATGTATGGAAATAATGTTCCATGCCTAATGAACCACTTTCTTCATTTCCACCCACTAAGAATCTGACATGGTAACCATTAATTCTTCCTTCGTCACTTAAGGCTTTCATGCCGTAGTAGCAAGAGAGAAGTGGTCCTTTATCATCAGCGACACCACGACCGAATAATTCACCGTTTTTTTCAACGACTTCATATGGATCTTGATCCCAGCCTGTACCTTCTGGAACGACATCCGCGTGAGCCATGACTGTGACGTTTTTTGTACTCTCATCGCCAGCGATAATTTCAACAACCATGTTGTCGTAATTCGTCGCTTTAAAACCATCTTTTCTCGCTAATTGAGTGATGAAATCTAAAGCTCTAGAAACTTCTTTTCCAAATGGATTTTGTTCATCTTTTGTTTCATCGCTATAAACAGATGGAATAGCCACAAATGGTTTGAGATTCTCAAACAAAAGAGATTCATACTTTTCTGTCATTTGTTCATAAATTGTTTTCTTTTTCATTATCGGTTCTCCCTTTGAAAATTCTTTTCAATACTTTTATAAACGTTATAAAATGCTGGCGCTAAAGCGGCATTGATTGCGAATTCAATAAAGAAATTCCAACCAATCCAAACAAAGATTAAGAAGTAAATCGCCGATTTACCCGCAGAAGCTGCTCCTGGTAAAAGGATATCACTAAATATAGTGAAAGCGCCAACAGCAAATAATCCTGTATTTAATAAAGGCACAGAAATTGAGGCTAAAAAGACGACAGATTTCGTGCTTGGTTTTAATAATCCCTTAAAGACAAACGCCACTAAGGCGGAGATAATAACAAATCTAATTATTCTACCTAATAAGACACCCCAAGGTTCACTAGCTAAGAATCCTGTATTGATATCAGGCATAGCGATAACTACCGCTAAAGGCAATAAAATCATCGCCGCGAATAATTCAACATTCGCACCTTTTTTGTGTAATAAGAAAATAAATCCTGCTACTAATCCAGCTAGACCAGTTTTAAGTAAACATACAACAATCGTACCAAATGGATTAATAGCGAAAAATCCTGTAATTGTGGATGGAGATAATAAGATGATTGCCCCATCAATTAAACCAAGGAATAAGCCTCCAATTGGGCCATATAACATCGCGCCCACCGCGATTGGGAATAAGGCTAAAGTAATAGAGATTGGGCCAAATTGAACATAGTTAGAAAGGAACTGTAAAGCGACAACCATCGCGGTTAAAACGCCTAGTCCTGCTATTGTTTTCGCGGTAAAAAAGTTCTTCATAATTTAACCTCGTTTTTCATTAACAAAATGTTAAGACCATCCAAGGTCAAATTAGCGTCATAGATGAAAGATTCACCCATGATATCTTTTAAATAAATCGCACTTCCACCAGTTAAAACATGTTTACATGAATAACCAATTTCTTTTTCATAACGATTAACTAAACCAGTAATCATATCCGCATGACCAAACACTATTCCAGCGTTCATCGCATTAACTGTGTTCTTCGCTAAAACTGTTTTTGGTGTTTCTAAAGAAACATCAGGTAATAATGCCGCTTTACTAGTTAAACTATTCGCGCTTAATGATAATCCAGGTAAGATTAAGCAACTAACAAAGTTACCGTCTTTATCTAAAAGTAAGACTTTACTCGCTGTTCCAAGGTCCACAACTAAAGTTGGGTAACCATATTTTTCTTTTGCACCCACTAAATCAGCGATTAAATCATTACCGATTTCGTTTGGATCATCTACTCTTAAACCAACACCTGTTTTAATGCCAGGGCCAATTAAAAGTAATTCCGCGTTCATCAAACTTTTTAAAGCGCTCTTAAAAGGTTGATTCACTGATGGAACAACTGAAGAATAAATAATTCTATTAATCTGATTAAATTTGAAACCTAATGAATTAAATGAGTTTTTCAAAAACATCACATATTCATCTTTGGTTCGATTAACTTCAGTAAACTGAGTCAATCTATCAACGAGTTTATCTTCTTCATAGAAACCCATTGAAATAGTCGTATTACCGACATCAATACAAACATTCATTTTATCTCCTCCACTGCAATCCACTAAGGGTATCGCGTCATATACAAATGTTTAAATTGCAACGATATTAACAATCTTATTTTTAACAATAATGATTTTCTTGATCTCTTTACCTTCAACGTTTCTCATCACGCCTTCTTGAGATAAAGCGATTTTCTTAAGTTCTTCATCATCTAAATCAAGTGGAACTTCGATTGTCGCTCTTGGTTTTCCGTTAACGGAAACCGCCATCTTAACAGTGTTAGCCACTAATTTAGATTCATCATATTTTGGCCAAGGTTCAAACGCTAATGTTTTATTGTGACCTAATAATGACCACATTTCTTCACCGATATGTGGAGTGATACATGAGATCATCTTCACAAATCCTTCAGCGTATTCTCTTGGTAATTTGTTAACTTTATAAACTTCGTTAATGAAGACCATCATTTGGCTAATCGCAGTGTTGAAAGCTAAGTTTTCAAAGTCATCTGTCACTTTCTTCACTGTTTGATGATAAATCATTTCGAGTTCTTTAACTGGTTCATCAACGATAACGTTAGATTCAATGATGATACGGTAAACTCTTTCTAAGAATCTATGGGCACCTTCGACACCTTGATCTGACCATGGTTTACTCGCTTCAAGAGGTCCCATGAACATTTCATAAATACGAAGAGTGTCTGCGCCATATTGTTCAACGATATCACTTGGGTTAATAACGAATTCTGGGAAACGTTTACCCATCTTAATACCGTTCGCGCCAAGAATCATGCCTTGGTGGACTAATTTCTTAAATGGTTCATCAGCAGCAATATATCCCTTTTCATGGAGATATTTTGTCCAGATACGGGAGTAAATCAAATGACCTACAGCGTGCTCTGGTCCACCAATATATAAGTCAACTGGTAACCAGTGGTCTGCTAAGCGTTTATCGCAGAAAACATCGTCGTTTTGCGGGTCAATATAACGAATAAAGTACCAAGAGCTACCTGCGCTGCCTGGCATTGTAGAGGTTTCTCTTTTACCCTCAATACCGTTTTTGCTATAGTGTTTCCACTCGGTCGCGTTTTCTAATGGAGCTTGTCCGTTATGACCTTTATAATCATCTAATTCAGGAAGGACTAATGGTAATTCATCATCTGGTAAAGCGTAAACTGTTCCATCATTTAAATGAACGACTGGAACTGGTTCGCCCCAATATCTTTGACGAGCAAAAATCCATTCTCTGAATTTGTAATTAACTTTTTGTTCTCCGATTCCTTTTTCTTTTAAGAAATCTAACATTTTATTAATTGCATCTTCTTTATTTAAGCCATTAAGGAATTCAGAGTTGATATGTAAACCATCATCTTCATATGCTTCTACTGAGATATCTCCACCTTCTAAAACTGGAATAATTTCAATTCCAAACTTCTTCGCAAAGGCGTAGTCTCTACTATCATGAGCGGGAACCGCCATAATGGCGCCTGTTCCATAGCTTGATAAAACATAATCAGAAATGTAAATTGGAATATTCTTTCCATTCGCAGGATTAACCGCGTAAGCACCGATGAAGACACCGGTTTTTTCTTTATTTAAAGAAGTTCTTTCAATTTCACTCTTATTTGCCGCTTCTTTGATATAAGCTTCGACTAATTCAGCTTGTTCTTTTGACATGATTTTTTTCACGAGTTCATGTTCTGGAGATAAGACGCAGTATGTCGCACCAAAAATCGTATCACAACGAGTTGTGAAAACTGTGAATTTCTCGTTTGTATTAGCGACTTTAAAATCAATCAAAGCGCCGATAGATTTTCCAATCCAGTTTCTTTGAATTTCTTTCGTGGATTCTGGCCAATCAATTCTCTCTAAACCTTCTAATAATTGTTCAGCAAATTTTGGTTGATCAATAACCCATTGTTTTAAATTCTTTCTAATGACTGGATAGCCGCCTCTTTCGGATTTGCCATCCACTATTTCATCATTAGATAAAACAGTTCCTAATTCTTCACACCAGTTCACTGGCATATCGATATATTTAGCATATCCATCGAGGAATAGACCTTTGAAAATCCACTGGGTCCATTTATAAAACTTTGGATCACTTGTGGAGATAACTCTACTCCAGTCATAGTCAAAACCGAGTTCTTTTAATTGTTTTTCAAAAGTTTTGATATTTTGATTAGTAAAACCTTCTGGGTGATTACCAGTTTGAATCGCATATTGTTCCGCAGGTAAACCAAAAGAATCGTATCCCATTGGGTGAAGGACATTATATCCTTGCATCCTTTTCATACGTGAAACGATATCTGTTGCGGTGTATCCTTCTGGGTGACCAGCGTGTAATCCAACGCCTGATGGATATGGAAACATATCCAAAGCGTAGAATTTTGGACGAGAGAAATCATAAACATCCGTTTTGAATGTTTGATTATCTTCCCAATATTTTTGCCATTTCTTTTCGATTTCTTTGTGGTTAAATCCCATATAAATACGTTCCTCCTATTTGAGAATGTATTTGTAAAGCGAAAGATACTCTTTCGCACTCTTACTCCAAGAATTATCCACCTTCATCGCGTTTTTGACAAGTTGTTTTCTAATTTCTAACTTATCGTATATTTCTAAAGAAAGAAGTACTACTTCTCTAAAAGCTTCATAGTTGAAGTTGGTAAAACCAAAACCATTTGCTCTTTCTAAATTACTGCCATCATAACCGATGACCGTGTCTTTTAATCCACCTGTATATCTAACGATTGGTAAAGCGCCATATCTTTGAGCGATCATTTGGCCTAAACCACATGGTTCAAATAATGATGGCATGAGGAAATAATCACTAGATGCATAAATCTTATGCGCTAAGTCATCGTTATATCCGATATAAACAGCGATATTGTTTGGATACTTAGATCTTAAATGTTCCATCCATTGTTCATAACGGTATTCACCAGAACCAAGCATGATGATGTTGCATCCTCTCGCGGCGAGTTCATCGACAACTGGAAAAACGATATCCATACCTTTTTGCCATGTCACACGTGAAACGAATGAATATAAAGGCTTACCAAAGTCTTTGATACCTAACTGTTTAAATAAATCCCATTTGTTTAAAGTCTTGGTTCTAAAGAAATTAACCGCGGAGAATGGATGATTGATGTGATCGTCATGTAATGGGTTGAACTCTAAATAATCGATACCGTTTAAAATACCGATAAAATCGTTCTCTCTCATCGCGAGAACTGAATCTAATCCCATTGATCCATCTCTAGTTAATAACTCATATCTATGAGTTGGGGAAACGGTTGTAATCTTATCCGCGTACATAATCGCGGTCTTTAATGAAGAGACTCCTCCATTAAATCTCGTCGCCCCATTATCATATAATTCAGATGGTAAGTTATATAAATTATATAAATCATCTGGCCCCATCATACCTTGGAAGGCTGGGTTATGGATTGAGAAAACTATCTTTGTTTTCTTAAATTTGGTTTTATATGCTGAATCTTCACGAAGAAGACACGCGAGCATACCTGGATGCCAGTCATGGATGTGAACGATTTCTGGTCTTTGTTTTTGTCTAGATAAGAATTCCGCACAAGAAATTGTGAAGAAAGCAAATCTTTCCATATCATCGCCATATCCATAAACACCATCACGGCCAAAATAATAACCATTATCTATAAGATAATAAGCGATGCCGTTTTGATATGTGACATAAACATCTGCGTGATTGACTCTCCATGACATATGAATGTCAAAAGAATCAATCTTTTTAATTAAGTGATGATATTTATCAAGCACTCTTTTATATAGAGGCAACAAGATGCAAACTTCGTGCCCCATTACAACTAGTTCTTTACTTAGTGAATAAGCAACGTCAGCAAGACCCCCTGTTTTAATGAGAGGATTGCTTTCACTAGCAACCATTGCAATTCTCATTAAACTCTTTCCTCTCTTCCGATATATAACATGTCACCTTTTTCACCACTAATCTTTTTGATTTCAACGACTTTGGCTCTCTTATCGGTAACAACGTATTTGATTTTAATATTTTGACCAATCTCGGATTTAGTGAAGATAATACTATCTTCAACAGATGCACCTTCTCCGATGATAACATCACGAGAAATAATAGAATTCTTTACTCGACCTTTGATGATACAACCATTCGCGATAAATGAATTACTCACAATCGCGTGCTCGCCATATAAGGCAGGTGGAGTATTATGCGTGGTCGTATAAATTGGCCAATCATCTTTGAATAATTTTTCTCTTTCTTCTACTTTTAATAAGTTGAAGGAATGACGAACATAATGTTCGAAGGATAAAATTGGAAGCACGCATCCATCAAAGAACGCCGCTCTAATATCATATTTACCAAGCTCGATAAAATAGTTGATTAACTTTCTTAATGAGAAGAGCTTAGAAATATCTTTTGCTTCAGAAATAATGTTCACTAAAGAATCCGCTTTGAAGATGAATGATTCTAGAGAAATATCCACTTCTTTTCTACGGCAAGTATTCGTGGAAACGCCTACTACTTTATCTTCTTCGCCGACTTCTAAAACATCGCAATTATAGAATTCACGATCAGTATTATTTGAGATGTGTTTTGTCAAAATCGTGACATCCGCGCCTGTTTCGATGTGTTTTTTAAGTAATTCACGATAGTTATATGACATGAGCATAAAGGCTGGAGCGATAATGACGTATTCTGGATTTTCATCATAGAACAGACCTTTATTCACAATCATATTTTGGATATCGGTGTTGAACTTAGAAACACCTAATAAACTCTCGTTTGTTAAAACTCTTTGGAAGCCTAATCTGGTGTTATTAATCCAGACTTGACCTGTTTGGAGGTGATTGATCACAGAATGGAAATCTGTCTCCGCTAAAACGGCAACTCTATCAATTCCAGAATTAGAGAAATTGGAGAGGGTAAAATCCATCAAGCCATAACGGCCTAAGAATGATGTCGTGCCTAATGGGCGTGACATAGTAAGAGGTCCTAAATGTGGACAATCATGTAAATTAACAATACCTACAACGTTTCTCATACTTTATTTCCCCCTTCTAGCGATTAAGACAACTTCATCATTGTCTAAATTAATCTCTTCTTTTTCTTCAATCACTGTGCCTGGGCCAATAATCGCATTATGAACTTTCGCTCCGCGTTTAACACGCGCTCCTTCCATGATGACGCATTTGGTACAAACAGCGTTTTCTTCAATGACGACTTCACTAGAAATAACGCAATCAGTGACATGTCCTAAAATGACAGAACCTTGATTGGCGATAGAGTGACCAATATAACCAACTGGTCCAATATATTGAGGTACACTATAAGTGTCTTCTGTATAAATACGAGTTTTGATATCACCATCAAATAAATTCATTTCATCAGCGTTGATGATATCCATATTGGCTTGATGTAAGGAAGACAATGTTCCGACATCTCTCCAATATCCTTTAAAACGATAAGCTTGGAGTTTACGTCCAGCATTTAACATATCTGGGATGATGTTTTTACCAAAGTCATGTTCAGAGGCTTCGTCTTTTGCATCATCTCTTAAATATTTACGTAATGTTTTCCAAGTGAAAACATAAATACCCATAGAGGCAAGATTGCTCTTTGGTTTCTTTGGTTTTTCTTGGAATTCAATAATGACGTCTTTTTTATCAACCGCCATAATGCCAAAACGGCTAGCTTCTTTTGGATCAACTTCAATAACTGAAATAGTCGCATCCGCACCTGATTGGATGTGCAAATCAATCATGTCGTTATATAAAGTTTTATAAATATGGTCGCCAGAAAGAATAAGGACATATTCTGGATCGATGCCATCGAGGAAATCAATGTTTTGGGTAATCGCATCAGCGGTACCGTTATACCATTGGGCTCCTTCTTCAGTTTGTCTTGGAGCGAGAGATGTCATTAAGGAGTGAGCACCATTCATACCCCATTTTTCACCACTTCCGAGATAAGTATCAAGGAATGTGGATTCGTATTGTGTTAATACACCCACAGTATTGATTCCACTATTCGCGCAATTGCTCAAAGGAAAATCAATAATGCGGTATTTTGCTGCAAAGGAAACAGCAGGTTTCGCAATTTTTTTCGTCAACGATTCAAGTCTAGTCCCCTTACCACCAGCAAGAATCATCGCTACAACTTTTGTAGACATATGTGTGCCTCCGTATCATGTATATGATACCATAGAGCACGATAAAAACGCGATTAATATTTTATATAGCCACTTATTTGTTACTTAAAAACCAAATATATAAAGTTATAGATTAAGATTTTTTCTTGCTTCAGTATATTTATAGCAAAGACTAGCGTTGGTGCAAAAAAGTAAAATCTTTTTATCGATGCTTTTGTTTGGATAAAAAGATATTTTTACTCCGTAAATAGAAACCAAAACAAGCCTATAATGGTCAATAAGTGGCTTACAAACAATGGTTACGTCCACAATGTCATCCCACAAGAATAACAAATACTTACCATTTATTCTTTTTTTAATACCTAATTCATTGACAATAATAGGGGCATTCCAAAAGTAGAATAAAGACAAAACAATTAAAAGGAACCCAAAAAAGCTAAACACAATGTCTATCACGAAAAAAATATTTCCTAAGTTGTTTTTTTCTTCTATTGCAAATAAAAGTAAAGATAGCGAAATCAAAATGGTAAACCAAATCTGTTTGATCAAAACATCTATGTATGGAATAAACTCATCTTCTTTCATTTTTTTCCGAAAGAGCTCCTTTTATACTATATTTTTGATAACAATAAAAAGTTTCTACTAGTATTTCCCATAATGGCCACCTCATTCGATGTTCTGCGGACTTCCGTGTTCGCCAACCCATTGAGAATTTGCGACAAAACAATCAGTTTCAGCAAGTTCTTTTTTACCCGCGCATGTTCCTTGTATGAGCAAAGCAACTGGAAATGCTGGCATATATCGACTCCTAACTATTTGTTCCATTATAACAAACTTATTGAATGATTTAATAAAAAATATTTAAAATATTAATCGCAATGAAAGTCAAAATTCCTTGGTTAAAAATTTTCTTGATGTGGCTAATTATCTTCCTTGTTATGGCGGTAATAGTCTTCTTCATGTTTTTTAACCTATTTCTTCAACAATGGAGTGTTATTCAACCGATCATTATCGCTATTTATGTTCTCGTTATGGTGGCCATCCTTATGATTTCCATCAATACCCATTATTACGAGATCAACAAAAAGGATATTACCGAAGCTAAATTCGGAAAGAAATTCGTCTATTTTTATAACGATATTATCTACATTGATGAACAAGAATCTTTAAGAACCAAGACTCTTTGTTTTGTCACAAATAGAGGTCATGTCAAGTATTTGACATTTGATAAAGAAGGGAAAATTTTCAAGGCTGCAACCACTAAATGTAATAACTTAATCAGTCTTGAAGAAGTGAAAAGCAGATTTCCTGGAATAAAAATCTAGAAAATGCTATTGCATTAAATATGCTGTTGTGGTAAAGTTTACTAGACTTTTGAAGGAGGCCTACGATATGTCAAGAGTATGTCCAGTTACAGGAAAAGGACCAGTTAGTGGTAACAACCGTTCTCACTCATTAAGAGCGACACGCCGCAAATGGAACACCAATCTTCAATTACGTACAATCGTTGTTGATGGCAAACAAATCCGTGTTCGTATGTCCACACGCGCCTATCGCAGTCTCATTAAACAAGATAGATAAGATAGGAAATTTCCTGATATAAAAAATTCGGCTTGAAGCCGATTTTTTTTATGCAAATGTTAATATCGTAATATTTAATATATTAAAGATATATAGAATTAATAATACCCATTCACTAAAAGCGAGAACGATTCCTTTCGGACGCATATATTCTTTTTCACCGTTTTCTTTTACCACTTCAATAGGTTTGAAATTGAGGTTTAATCTTGGATTCATAATTAAAGCAAACTCTAATAAACCAATTAATATAGATAAAACAATTGAAGTAACGCTAGCCCATGTCACTAAAACTTGATTCTCTCTCCAAGCAGTAATCATGACAGAAGCAACACATGCAAAATTAAGTGTGAAGAATATCGCATCAAGGATGAGATGAAACCTTAAATTAGCTAATGGAATATAGAATAATAGCATCGCGCATATCGCGGTTAATATTCCCGAGATAATTGTGAAGATTACATATCCATCATTCCAAGATGTATTAAAGGTAGCGAAAAAGCCAATCGCCGCCATCGCAAATAAAGCAACGAATATATGAAGATATAAATTATCTTTAAAATCTACTTTGTAATTGAGTTCAAAAGGAAACATATTTCTCATTGAGTATTTAACTTCTGTTCTTCTTTTATATAAAAGTCTCCCTGAGATAATTAAAAGGGTGAAAAAGAGAACGACTAATAAGAAAATACCAACGGAATAAACCATTATCTTAATGACTCCATCCTTTCTTCGATATCATCTTGTCCAAATAAATAACTACCAGCAACAAGAATATCAACACCCGCTTCTTTGCAAAGAGCACCGGTTTGTTCATTAATGCCTCCATCAACTTCAATTAAGCAGCGGTAGCCATTAGAATCAATCACTCTTCTTAAGTAAGCAATCTTTTCTAAAGCATCTGGGATAAATGATTGTCCACCAAAGCCAGGTTCAACAGACATCACTAAAACTAAATCTAATTCATCTAAGAATGGATCAACGACTTCAACAGGGGTATTTGGCTTAATTGACATACCAATTTTAATGCCATAGAAGTGAATTAAATCGATGACTTCTTGCACTTCTTCATCACTTTCACAAGCTTCATAATGGAAGGTTATAATATCCGCGCCTGCTTCAGCGAATTTTTCAATATACTTTTTCGGTTCAGAAATCATGATATGAACATCGTTTACCATGTGGTGACATTTACTAATGCTTTTAAGGACTGGAACACCAAAAGAAATGTTCGGGACAAAGTGTCCATCCATAACATCAAAATGGAGATATTCCGCGCCGAGATTTTCTACTAGAGCAATCTCTTCACCTAATTTAGTGAAATCCGCGGATAAGATAGAAGGAGCGATGATGATGTTTTTCATGATTCATACCTCTTTGATTTATATATAGCTTCGTTAGAAAGCTTCAAATAACATTCATATGCGATTGATGGGATTTCTCCACTTTCAATTGCTTCTTTTACTTTGCATTTCTTTTCTGAAATATGTAAGCAGTTGGAGAAGTAACATTCAGTAAATCTATTGGAAAAACCCGGGAAATACTGGGCAATTTCCTCTTTGAATAACTCTAAATCTAAAGAAGAGAACCCAGGAGTATCTGCGATATAGCCACCTTCATAAGGGAGTAAAACCACTTCTTTTGTTTCGTGTTTCCCTCTTCCTAGAGCTTGGCTATATGAACCAATATTTCTATTAAATTCTGGATCAATTGAGTTGATTAAAGAAGACTTACCAACACCGGTTTGGCCAATTAAACAAGTGATTTCGTTTTTAAACAATTTCTTCACTTCTTCTAAGCCTTCATTAGTCTTATTTGAGATAACATAAACATCAATATTTAATTTGGTAAATGTCTCCACGATTTCTTTGATTTTCGCCTCATCATTATACTTATCTAATTTGGTCAAAATTATCTTCGCTTTGATGCCGTGAAGGTTTGCATAAGTTAGATATTTAAATATCAATAAATACGAGAATTCTGGTTCTACTAAAGATTCGACAATTAACATTTGAGATAGGTTAGAAATAACCGGTCTTTTTAAATATGATGAACGCGGATAAACTGTGTTAATCACATAGTATGCATCATCAAGTTCAACAAGATCTCCAACGACTGGTTTGGTCTTGCCATTTCTAAAAGCGCCTCTCGCTTTCACTTTGAAAATAATTCCATCTGCTTCAACGGAATAAAATCCACAGTTAAGACCGACAATTCTACCTTCCATTATTTAAAACCAAATAGACGTGCAAAGAATCCTTTCTTCTCTTTGAGAAGTTCTGGATGCGATTGAATTTCTAATAAATCGTTCTTTAAATCAATCGCGGTTCTATATCTCTGTTTGAGATTTTTATTTGTTGCTTTAAAGATTACTCTTTCAATTTCTTTTGGACATTCTGGGATAAATTTCTTTGGTGATGGGAACTTCTCACGGATATGTGCGACCGCGATATTGACTGAGTTATTTCCATCAAATGGAACTTTACCAGTAATTAATTCAAAGAATGTGACACCTGCAGCATAGATATCTGATTGAGGAGTCGCTGGGTGACCACCCGCGATTTCTGGAGCGATATAATGGACCGAACCAATGATATCTTTTGATGTTTCTTCTTTAATAACACTTTCGGATTCGGCTATGCCGAAGTCACCTAATTTCACTAAACCATCCGCCATTAAATATAAGTTTTGTGGTTTGACATCTCTATGCACAATTCCGTGAGAGTGTGCATAGGCTAACGCGGACGCTAATTGAATCATCACGCTGATAGCTTCAGATAAAGATAATTTAGTATTAAAATCCAAAACATCTTTTAATGTTTGTCCGGAAATATATTCATTAACAATATATGGTCTACCATCAGTAGAGCCATGGCCGTACACTTTGACGATATTATCGTGTTTTAAACTTGCCGCGATTGTCGCTTCATTTTGGAAACGTCTAAAATTGATTGGGTTTCTCATTACGTCTTCCCTAATCATTTTAATCGCGACTGTCTTTCTATTGATAATATCAATAGCCTCGTATACTTCAGACATACCCCCATGTCCGATACGAGCGGTTACACGATATCTTTCATCTAATATGGAACCGATTTTAATTGGCATTATTTCTCGGCCTCCCAAATAGCCACGGCGATATTATCACTACCACCATTAGAATTAGCGATAGCAATTAACTCATTAACTTTTTGAATCGTTGAATCTTCGCTGCTTAATACAGAAGCGATGTCGTTTTCATTGACGTTATTATATAAACCGTCACTGCAAACCAATATTTTACTATTCAAATATGGATGAGTTCTAAAATCAAAATCCACACTTGGGAACATGCCTAAAGCGTTGACTAGGACATGTCTTTTTGGGTGAGTGGCGATTTCTTCTTTAGTAATCTTTCCAGTTTTATATAAATAGTTAACATAAGTTTGATCTTCAGTTAGTTGATCTAATTGATGATTTCTTAACTCGTATATACGAGAGTCACCAACTTGCGCGGTAAAAATGGTGTCTTTATAGATGAGGGCAAGAGAAAGAGTTGTTCCCATATTTTTATATTGCTCATGGGTTGAGGCTTCTTCATAGATTAAGCGGTTAGCTTCTCTAATTGAGCTAAAAATCCAGCTTCTCACTGTGAATGAATTTAAGAATGATTGTTTCTTTAAAAATGATTCTGAAATGATATCGAGGGCAATTTGTGCGGCGTATTCGCCTTTCTTTTGTCCTCCCATACCATCACAAACTAACAAAAGGATATTTCCTTTTGTGTTGGTGTAAGCACCCACTCTGTCTTCGTTAGTCATCCTTACCTTACCGATGTCGGTACGGCAAGCGTAATTACCAAAGACGTAATTTTTACTCTTGTTCCCCATAAAGACCCTCACTTTTCGCTTTTAGTTGGCCACATGCTGCATCTATATCACTACCGAATTCTTTACGGATAGTCGCGGTTACTCCACCTTTCGTTAGCATATCTAAAAAGGCGTGAACGCGATTACCGCTACTACGATGGTATTGATCGTTTTTATTTGTTTCGTTATATGGAATCAAATTGACATAACCTTTGGTCCCTTTGATTAATGCGATTAATTGATCAGCGCATTCTTTTGTATCATTAATGTTTTCTAAAAGTAAATATTCATAAGTCACTCTACGACCGCTGATTTCTTCGTATTCTTTAACAGCAGGCATGAGTTTTTCTAAAGGATATGCTTTATTTACTTTCATTAATGAATTTCTTAATTCGTTATTTGGAGCGTGTAAAGAAATTGCTAAATTTGTTTGTAAACCTTCTTTAGCGTATTTCAAAATGCCTTCCACTATTCCACAAGTTGAAACAGTGATGTGTCTTGCTCCAATTGCTAAACCTTTTTGATGGTTGATGATTCTAATGAAATCCATGACATTATCATAGTTATCAAACGGTTCTCCAGTTCCCATCACGACGACATGGGTAACGTGTTGACCTTTGCCTTCTTCTTTGAGTAAATTATTAATCACTAAGATTTGTCCAACCATCTCTTCAGGTAATAAATTTCTTTGTTTTCCAAGTATTCCAGACGAGCAGAAAGAGCACGCCATATTGCAACCTACTTGGCTAGATACACATACCGCGCATCCGTAATTGTAACGCATGAGCACGCATTCGACTTTCATCCCGTCTTTTAGTTCAACTAAAAGTTTGATTGTTCCATCTTTACTCACTTGTTTTTTAAATATCTTTGGTAAATCTAAACAATATTTTTCTTTAAGAACTTCTCTAAATTTCAAAGAGACATCAGTCATCTCATCAAAAGACGTCGCTTTCTTTTCATAAATCCATGTGTAAAGTTGGATAGCGCGATACTTCTTTTGACCTTCGCCAAGCATTAATTCGGTTAATTTATTGATTTCTTGTCCGTATAAATTAATCATTTAGTGCCTTTCTTAAAATTGCAAAATAGAATACTGAATCGTATTTATCAAATGGTAAGAATTGTTTTTGTTCTTCGAGTTGGTATTCAGTATGTTTTTCTAAAAATCTAGAAATAATCGATGTTGTTTCTTTTTTATCCATTGTTGGAACCATATAAATTAAAGCTCCGCCATCTTCGACAAATTCACCCGCATCTTCTAAAGAAGAAAGTTGATTTTCAATATAGCCATCTAAGTTTTCTTGATTAACATGTAAGAAATAATCAGGAGATTTTCTAAATCCTTCAAAATAAGAGTTGCCTGGTAAAACAAAGAAGTTAGAAACCTTTTCTGATAAGCAAGTGATGATTGAAGAATGTTTGGCTTGATAAACATTCACATTATTCAAAGAATAAGTTTCGATATCTTTTTTAATCGGATAATAAGATTCATCTTCTCCGGCGATGACTTCCATGTGGTATGACTTAGATAATTTACACATTAATTGGAGATGTAAGTTATTGTGCTTTTCAGTATAAAAGGCAATTGGTCTAACAACATCTAAATCAAGTTTGTTTAATAAATAGAATTCCGCTGGAGAAATACCAGCAATTTTGCCTTCTTTATATAAAGAATAATGTGATTGAGAGACTTTACCATTATACTTATATAAACTATCAAATTCTGTCTTTTCAAAATCTTTGTGTGATAAAAGAGTTTCTTCATTAATTTGACGATTATCCATAATCGCATAATGATTAGAAATCTTATTTAAGCTTTTAACAATTTTATATGTGTAGCCTTTAAAGTGTTTGAGCCACATCTTTAAAGCCCACTCCGGAATGTTATAACGGAAATGTAAGTATTCAACTGAATCAGGTGAGAATTCTTGAGGGATTAATTTGGTTTTATCTTGAATATGTTCTTGAAAGCTATCGATAATTTCTTTACTGATTTGGACACTTCTTAAATACTTATTCATCACTTCATCATTAACCGTAGAGACGAATAAAGTGTTTGATAAATAGAGCAATAAACCGATTTGGCGATCGAGACTAAATTCGATATTTAATCTATCAATTATATTTTCAAAAATATAAAAATGTCTCAAAGAGCAGCCGACGATTCCCGTTAATTTACTTCTTTCTTCTGGGAAAGCGCCTTTTTTCTTTGATGCTTTATCGATTGCTAATTTAAACGGAATGTTTTTGTCTAAAACATCAGACAAACATTGATGAGCCATTTCAAGAAATTTCATATTTAGTCTTTTAGTCCTTCAAAGATATCTCCTGTGTAAATTTGATCATCATCTTCGCCTTCTTCGATATCTTCGTCATACATTTGTTCTGTATCGACTAAATTATCTTCAGAGATGAATCTTGGATATTGATCGTGTATTTTGGTATAGCGATTAACTTCGTTATAGTAATAGAATTCCACGGTTTTGTGGATTGCCACTTCACCGATGGCGTTCATTAAAAACTCTGCGACTTCATCTTGGACCACGGCAGATTTACTTGGGGCGTGAACATGGATTAATAAATTCCAAGATGTTTGTTCCACACCATTATGGAAAACTAAATCATTAGGAGCGATGAAGATAACTTCTTCTTCACTGACTTCATATAATTTAGCAACATTAGCACTTAGTTCTCTTGATAAACGTCCAACGACGAATTGATCAAGGCCATAGAAAATAATAGTAATCATAAAAAACCTCTTGCTGATTATTATAATATATTAATTTATAAATTTTTAGTTAAAAATTATAAGGGTCTATATTAATAGAGACATTAATTGCACTTCTATTAGCAAAAACCGAGATGTATTTATTCAAGATGTCATGAGAAATATCATAGTTTCTGAATTTAACTAAAACAGTTCTCATAATTTGATCTCTCACTTTTGCGATATATGGAGTGGATGGACCAAGAACAACTCCATCATTTTTAAAATGTTCATTTAAGAAATCGACTGTATCGTAAGCCGCTTGGATAACGACATCTTCGTTTTTACCGCTTATTGTAATCGCGGCCATATAAACATAAGGTGGATAGTTTTGTAATTTACGCATTTCCATCTCTTTGCGATAGAAGAGTTCATAGTCTTGTCTAGCGCCTAAAGTAATCGCGTAATGTGATGGCATGTAGGTTTGAATTATCGCTTGTCCTAATTTGTCTTTTCTTCCACTTCTACCAACCGCTTGAGTGATTAATTGGAAGGATCTTTCAGAGCTTCTATAGTTAGGCATAGATAAACCAATATCCGCTAAAACGACACCAACAAGAGTGACATCTGGGAAGTCATGGCCTTTTGCAATCATTTGTGTGCCAACTAAAATATCTGCCTCTTTTTTCCTAAAAGATTCAATAACTGCAGGGATTTTTGTTCTAATCTTCGCAGAATCACTATCTAATCTTAATGTTCTAGCCTTTGGATATAAACGGTTAATCTCGTCTTCAATTCTCTCGGTTCCAAAACCGGTTTTCATTAGATGTACACTACCACATTCTGGACAGCTCTCTGGCATTGGTTCAACATAATCGCAGTGATGACATTTGAGCATATTGTCACTTCTATGATAGGTTAAAGCAATATTACAGGTTGGACACTTAAAAACATGTCCACATTTGCGGCAAGAAACGTTCGTGGAAAAGCCTCTTCTATTGATTAACAAGATCGCTTGTTCGTGATTATTTAAAACTAATTCTAATGATTGTCTTAACTTCTTTGAAAAGATATATGAGTCTCTATCGATATTACGATAATCGAGCATATTGACGATTGTCGTTGGAGGTAGCTTTTGATTATTAATTCTATTTTTTAATAATAATAAATGATAGATACCGCGTTGGGCTCTTGCTCTAGATTCTAATGATGGGGTCGCGCTGCCTAAAAGAACTTTCGCTTTATGTTTCTTTCCACGCATTATCGCGATTTCTCTGGCGTGATAATAAGGAACAACATCTTGCTTATATGATTCGACATGTTCTTCATCTAAAATGATTAAACCGATATTACTTAAAGGAGCAAATATTGCGCTTCTCGCACCGATCACGACTTTGCAATCCCCACTAGCGATTTTACGATACTCATCGTATTTTTCTGCAGGAGTTAATTCACTATGTAAGATAGCGACGTTGTTATTAAATCTCTTGATGAAATATTCCATCATCATCGGAGTTAATGATATTTCCGGAACGAGCATTAAAACGCTTTTTCCTTCTGCTAAAACTTGTTCAGATAAAGAGAGATAAACTTCGGTTTTGCCACTACCAGTGACACCTTCTAATAGATAGACATCATCATGACTATTATTGAAATCTTCAATAACTTGATTTTGTTCTTCGCTTAATACAGGTGGTTTTTCATATTTGAAATCAGGAATAGATAATCTTCTTTTTTCTTCTTTAACAACGATGATTCTTCCTTTTTCGATTAATTTATCAACGATAGAAACTGATTTAATTTCTCGCTTTAAAACTTTATCTTCACTAGCGATTAATCTTAAGATTTCAATTTGTTTATTAGTTAAATCTTCTTCAGATAAATCCACCGCTTTTAAATAGATGTCATAAGCAATTTTCGGCGCTTTTAATGATGACCTTCTTGGAGATAAAGAAGGTGGGAGCATTGTCTGTAAAACACTAATCTTTGGAGCGAGATAATATTCGGCGACTTGATCCGCTAATTCTAGTAAGTCTTCGTTTAATAACGGAGAGTTATCTAAAACATCGACGATTTCATCGATTCTAAATCCCATCTCTTCTTCTAGTTGTTCGATGCTTTTATCAGTGTATTTAACTCCAATCACATAGCCGACAATTTGTCGATGATTGAACTCAATTAAAACACGATATCCACGGTCTATTTTTTTATTTCCATTATAGACATAAGAAAAAGGACGATTCAGTGAATGGCTAGCGTATTCGATTAGAGTTTCTACTACTAACACTTTTGTGATCCTCGTCCTTTATTATAATTCTTTTAGTTTTCTTTCGATAAGGTCTGAAATTTCTTTTGCCGCGCGAGAAGCTTTGTCGTTGATGATGACATAGTCATAATTATCAGTCATCGTCATTTCTTCTTTACCTTTTTTAAGTCTTTCAGCGATTAATTCTTCGCTTTCAGTTTTTCTTTTTCTAATTCTCGCTTCTAAATCTTCTAAAGATGGAGGCATTAAGAAGAAGGAAATCATCTTGTCATCTTTGATTTTAGACATGACTTGTTTTGCTCCATTGATTTCAATTTCTAATAAGACATTTAATCCTTGGTTTCTTAAAGCTTCAACTTTATCTTTAGGAGTGCCATAGTAATTTCCAACGAATCTCGCATATTCTAAGAAATTATCTTCAGCGATATTCTTTTTGAATTCTTCTTGGCTGACGAAATAATAATTCACTCCATCAACTTCTTGGTTACGTGGTTGTCTAGTGGTCATTGAAATAGAGTAGACAAGATTGAATTTTCTAATTTCTTCAAGCTTTTGTCTAACCGTTTCTTTACCGACACCAGATGGGCCACTGAGGATAATGAGTAAACCTTTTTTCGCTTCGTTTTCCATGTCAGCATTATAAATATTTATTTATATTAAGGTCAAGAGAATGTTATTATTATCTCTAGTTATGAAGATGAATTACTCTACTTTACAAAGCGTCGTTTTAGATGTTAAAGAGAAGACTAGAGACAATCGAATTAGTAATATTACTTTGATTAACTCTAGAGTTTTACTCATATCTTTCACAACATATCGCAAAGAGAAATTATTAATTAGCTTAGAACATCAAAATCCCTTTATTTCTTTTTGTCAAATCGATGAATCAATCCCAACGATAACTGGAGGGCTTAACGATATCTTAAGAAAAGAATTAAAAGAGGCTATCGTTTTAGATATGTCTTTATTGAATAACGATAGAGTTCTTGATATCGAATTAAGTAAGACTAATGACTATTTTGAAAAAGAGATTAAACATCTCATTTTAGAATTAGTTCCTTTTAGAGCGAATCTCATCCTCACAAATAAAGATAAGATTATCATTTACGCTGCCCACTATTCTTCTTTAGAAAATACTCACCCAATTATCAGGGGGATGACTTACGAAGAAATCAAAAAGAATGATAGTTTTATTCAAAATGAAGAAATCACTCCTTTAGAGGAGATTAAAGAATTCGCTAATGAATATGTCTATCAAGCCAAGAAGAAAAGAATCTTAGAAAAATATGAGGTTCTCTTTAAATACATCAAAACAAGAATT
>JAZQVN010000007.1:0-52823 GCA_045631885.1 Bacilli bacterium | reverse complement strand
ATTTTATTGTAGGGAAAAGAATATATGACGAAAACGAAAAGAAATACTAAGATATTTAATTTAAACATCAAAACAAATATCAGACTCTTTGCAATACCCATATTTTTATTAAATCCAATTTACGTTTTTAATCTAGTTAATGATTCTTTTACCAAAAAAGAAATTGATAAAAACGTTTCCAACTTGTTCGCGACCATTTCTAAAGGTAATACCAGCAATATTAGTTATTCTTTGCCAACGACAGAGTGGAATATTTTTACCCATAATTATGTTGATGGAAATAATTATTATGAGAACTTTGATCCGAACTATTATTCAAAAAGAAATGGCCATGGTTATAGAATTTTATCTGATTCAGACTTTTGTAGTGATAACGATTTTGAAATTCATAGTTTTGGATATAATGAACAAGGTGAAGAACTTTTATATAAAAATGGATATACACCGCAACAATTTATTTGTTGTTCTTCTCAAGAAAACTCGATGGATAGAAACATTATAGGAACTGATGATCGAATTGCTGTTTCTAACCCTCACATTTCTCCATATTGTAAAACCGGTTTTATAGAAGCTATTTTTTATGATGTACCTGTAGTCGGGCAAAATCGTACAGTTGATGTGATTAGTGAAGGGACAGGTTTTATTATGGGGACTAATCTTGTTGCTACTGCGGCACATGTTGTCTATTTAGATCCTAGTTCTAGCACTATTGTTGATCATAACGGAAATGTTTATACCATGGATGATAGGACTGTAAATTATAGAATTGCTGATGACATTAATTTCTATCCAGGTTGCAGTTACTATGGAGATACCTGGTGTACTGAGATTAATCCTATCGAAATCTCTATTCATAAAAACTACTTTGAGTCGCAAAATGTCAATTACGATTGGGCCACGATGATGGCCGACACTAATGTTGGCGTTACATATGGCTGGCATAACGGTTTGTTTAATTGGTATGAATATAATTACAACACATATACTTATGGTTATCCTTACGATAAAAATTATAGCATGTGGGAATCACCAGGAAAAATTACTGGAAAAACTAATTATGAGCTTATTAGTAATCTTGATGTTGTAAATGGAAATAGCGGCGGTGCATATTTTGTTGACTATGATAATTGGACATCTAGTCCGGTTACATATGCAGTTGGCATTATAACAAGAGGAAATAGCACGGCAACTTACGGAACAAAATTTACATCATTTGTTGGCCAATTCATGAATAGTTTCATGTATAATCATTGGCCAAGTTGCTAGAAAGGAAAACGGAATGAAAAAAATTTTTTGTTTGTTATTTATTGTTTTATCTCTAGCTGGATGTTCTAATAAAACTGAAAATTTGACAAACGTTTTTGTTGTTGACTATAACGAAGAAACAATGGCTCCTACAAATTTCGTTTTTTTAGATAATGAATATATCTTGCTTAGTGTTGAAGAAATTGAATACTGTAAATCCAAATTTGGATATTTTAATACCCCAGATGAAGATATAATTGGATATTTCGTTAATAGTGGTTTTGAAGATGAATTTGTCTCTTTATATCCAGAATTTGAGTATGTAATATATGAATCTAATTGTGATTATTTAGACGCTCGAACAATATGCAAAGTAGATGGTTTTGATAACAATGAATTAATTAAAGCCGGATTCAAATATGATGAGAACCAAAAATTTAGTGATGGTGGTGCGTTTTTCAAAATAGCTAATCTAGATATTTCTTTTGAATAATTAACACTTGGATTTGAGCCTGCTATTTTGACAGTTTGCTGATGCACATTTGTGTTACAACATCTTGTTGCAAAAATAAAAATGTTGTTGTGTTGTATCAAAGCACTGTAACCCTGCCAAAATCTCTAAAATCCCTATTGAAAGATAGGGTTTATTTTGTTTATATATGTGTCAAAGGGAAACCTCTTGATAGGGTGCCGTTTAGGTACCACCAAACCGCGAGAGACAGTCTCGCTTTTCTTTTATTAAATATGAAAAAAATATTGAGTGTTTTTGTTGATGAAGGTGGTGATACAGGCTTTGAAAATGGAGCCTCTAATTATTATGTTGTATCACTTGTTTTTATGAACAAAATAATGATATTTCATCACAATTAAACAAATTTAAAAACGATCCGGTGTTTCATGTTGGACCTATCATCAGAAAAGAAGATGATTTTAAAAATATGAATATATCTGAGAGAAAGAGATATTTGAATAAAATTTTAATCTTGTATTCCATTCTTCCGGTATCTGAAAACATAAACAACCCAGAAATCACTCTTGGGAAAAGCAGCCTTATCTTGTTTTGCAAGAACTGCCACAATAAAGAACATGACCGATTCGAAAAAGCAAAGCAAGCATTTGATAGTGATGGAAATCTGATACCTTTTTAGAAGATAATTGTAAAGAGGTATTCCGTATGCTTAATATAGACAAAACAAAATATAAAATCGAATTCTTTGATGAAGAGATAGATGAATTTGTTGGTGCTGTTACTAATCCAACCATGAACTTGAAAATCTATTTGAAACCATTCGATAGTAAGTTTGAGAAATACGGCATTGTTGATATGGATATTAGCTATAGCAACGACGAATCTTCTTTGGCTAATTACCGAAGAATGCTAAGCGAGTGTCCTGATGAATTAAAAGACAAGTTTTTAGATGCCAAAGAGAATCTTCTTAACGTGTTCAAAAAAGCTGCTTTTATATCCGTAGATCGTTCTTCGTTGAAAGAATTAAAAAAACATAACAAATATGTAACCAGTTTTGTTTATCATGAGCTCGGCCATTTCGTTAATTCCGATAAAAAATATTCGGAAACTCAAAATGATAGAGGAAAAGCAATTTTAGAAGGACGAGTTTTAGAAAGAGAACAAGATGCGGATGAATATGCGTATTCAGTTATGGGTGAGACATTTTATGACGCTCTAAGAGAACAAGAACGAAAGTTTTCAAAAGCCGCTGAAACTGAAACAGATCCAACCTTTATGATGGACCTTGTGGAAAACCATTTAAGAGCCGAGCACATTGCACAAATCATTATAAAAGAAAAATCATAACCCCCCGGTCAACTTTTCTCTAGAAAAAAGCGAAGTACCTGCTGCTATATTTTCAAGATGTTTTTTGTGGAAAACGATAAATTAGAATTTGAAAAAAAGTTAACTGATTCTTTAACAAAAGAAGTGGTTTTTTCTGAATACTAAAACTCGACCGAGACCATATTATAATCTTTCCCTATTTTTTTAATTTTTTGCGGAACATAAATGATATGGTCTGCTTTGTTTTGGGTCAAGTGGAATCCCCATCTCCTTCATAATAGTTATATCCGAGAAGTCTCATACAAGTGTAATTTCCCTGCTTAGCAAGCCTTTCAACATTTGTGTGATAAAAACTATTAAATTCATCATTTGTTTTAATATTAATTGATGACGCAGCAGACATTAAAAGAAAGAAAAAACACTTATTTTTACGTACGTGTCTTAACAATCAATCGTGCCCTTAAATGTCACAACACGGACATATCACAATAAAAAAAGAGGAATATTTCATCCTCTAGTTAATGTAAATACCATAATGAAGCTTATGCTTCGTTTTTCTTATATAGTATATTTCTTCTTGAGCAATTAACGTAGTATCCAAAAGTGTTTAGATAATTTTATAAAATAGTTTAATCGCGAATGCGATTAACCAAAAATAGGTGAAAAAAATACTTTGCAATAGGTTAATTGATGTTATATGCTGTTAATGTCTCCAAGAGGTGACCAAGATGAAAAAAGGAGGACATATATGGAGTATACAAAATTTGGTAAATTTGTTCGCAAGTTAAGAATTGACCGCTGTGAATATCTTAAAGATATGGCGGATAAACTTAATGTTAAATCATCATTTTTATCAATGGTCGAAACAGGTGTTAAAAGTATTCCTGCTTCATGGCCTGAATCTATCATCTCTATATATTCGCTAAATGAAGCCGAACAAAAAGAATTAAATGAAGCAGTAGAAGATTCGAAAAACTCAATTAAGATTAATCTCAAAAATGCATCTGACCTTAAGAGACAAACTTCTATTGTTTTTGCTCGTTCTTTTGATGAAATGTCTCCTGAGACTGCTCAGAAGATATTGGAATTGTTGGAGAAGGAAAATTAATTATGGACGGGATTACACATCCAACTTCAAGACCATTTCTTCGCGAAGTCGCTAATAAATTTCGCGAAACGTTTTTTCAAACTGGTCTATATGTGAATGTGCTATCCCTAATTGAAGTGTTTCCACTTTATTTTCCAAAATGCGTTATTGCCGTTGTTCCAGATGATGAAATGGAGGAAGGAACGCCAACCACAATTGAAGAAAATTTAGCAGATGAAACAGGAACATACACAATAAGAATTAAGGAAAGTGTGTATGAGCGCGCTTGTAACGGCTCTGGCGGTGATAGGATGCATATTGTTCATGAGATGTCACATTACATTTTAATTGAAGAATATGGTTTTAAACCTCTTACCGCCAGATCTTATGGTGACATTGTAGTTCGCTATAAACCACGCAGTATGGAATGGCAAGCTAAGGCACTGGCCGGCGAAATAATGATGCCTTATGAGATGACAAGCGAAATGACAGCCTACGAAATCTCAAAAAAATGTGGTGTTTCTAGTGAAGCAGCCACAAAAAGAACAAGATATTAAAACGATATAATCGCGGACAGGCGTTTATAAATATAGTAAGTCTTTGAAAAGAAAAAGGCGGGATGCGCCAACATCCAACCTGTCGATGGTTATTACCACCCTACAACATGATAATACCATAAGCCTTCTTCTAATCAAAGCAGATTGGAGAATTTTATGGTAAAAAAAACAAAAACTCCCTATATTAGGGACGTCTATCTCGCCTACCTCATTGACGGAGCAGGACGTACCGAAACCGATGGTTTCGCAATAATTGAGGAATGGATGGTTGCCGCTGAACCTCCAAAAGAAATAATTCAGTGGGATAGAAGATGCGATGTTACGAATCCATCTGAAACTGGAATGTCATTTTATTGCAACGATCCAGCGTTTCAACCAATTTTAGGTAACCCAAAAGCTTATACTGAAAAGTTAAGAAAATATGGATTGATAATTGGTGTTGATGCAAGTCCTTACGATAATATGCCGCTTTGGGTTCAAAAGAGCCAAATAGGATTAAATCTAGGAATCACCTATTATTATGGTTCTCAAGGAATTAAAGTCATCCCAAATGTCAGACTAGGTGACAACAGAACATTATCTTCTCTTGAGGCATATCCTCATCATACATTATTTGCTATTGGCACTAATGGGTTTATCAAAAGAACCGATAATCGCTATGTATTTGCTGAACAAGTTCAAAAAATAGTCGATGTCCTAGAACCAACTGGAATTTGCGTGTACGGGCCAGTTATTGATGAGATATTTGCTTATGTAAGATTAAAAGGAATTCCTATTTATCCTTATGATTCTTACACAATGAAAGAAAACGCTAAAGATAGGGAGCGCAGACTTTCTGAAGGCAATAAAGATGAAGGGTAGTAGTCCTTTATTCTCAAATTTCTCTGGTGGTGGTTCTGGAGGAAGTGGTAGCTCTTATTCTTCATCGCCCCTAGGCGGAAATTCCCAACCCTATCAAAATGAATATTCCGTATATGCCAAGATGATGAAAAAAGATATCAAACATGGTGTTTATAAGCCAGGTATTGGATATTCGATGAACCCGACAACAAAAACACTAGATTCCATTTATGATGGTAAATACATTGGAGGTCGCAATGGGTCTATGACCGTACCATATGTAATCACAACCAAAGGTGAAGTTATAATTGGAAACAGAAATGGAAATGGCCGCGCGCCAGGTGCTCTTCCTACTCCGCATCCTACTTTGATAGGTGGTACGGACCCGAAAGTGAGGATGGCAGGAATACTAGTTGTAAAACGTGGTCAAATTGTCTCATATGATGATAGAAGTGGTCATTATCGACCAAATTCAAAATCAATTAAATGGGCTCATAAAGCATTTGCAAAATATCCTAAATCACCTAATTTTAAAGGAGGTAATTAATTATGAAAACCGAATACGATGAAAATATTAATAAAGAATTATTTAGTATTGATTTTCAAAGCGACTATTCAGACGATGAAGTTGATCGTTTGTTAGAAATTGCTAAGCAATTAATCGCAGAATATGGTGACCAATTTGTCTTTGATGAGTGGTTTAAATATTTAAAGAATTCAATAAATGGTAGACGTGACGCATGGAATTTTATGATAGCGTTTTACAATTTTGATGGTCACTGTTTAAAAGCATCAGACCCATATCCTTTCCTTGGACTACTATTAAATAGATTAGAATTATCATTAGATAGCGATCCTACTTCTAAAGATGAGGAAATGATGTTTGAAACATATGATTCAATTTACATTGAGCTTTTAATTAAAGCTGGAATTGTTAAGCAAGATGAATATTTCGATGCCAATCCATATACTGATGAGAAATTAAAAACAGCTGTTGAAGAGAACAAATAAAACTGCAAGCAGATTCTGCATGTTTGTCGAAAGCCTATAATAACTATGCAAGTTTAAACCTCGTGTCCGTCCAGATTTTTCACGAGGTTTTTATGTGTCCGGTTACAAATTGATTAAAGTAATATTTACAAGACCAAATATAGCAAATAATGCCAAAAAGTAAGAAAAAACACGCACTTTTTCGTACGTGTCTCGACAATCAATCGTGGCGGAGGAAGAGGGATTTGAACCCTCGCACACTGTTACATGTCTACGAGCTTTCCAAGCCCGCCCCTTCAGCCTCTTGGGTATTCCTCCACTTGTAGCTGAACTAGTTTTCTAGACGTGCGAATAGAATTATACACAAATAATTATCTAATGAATAGAGAAATCTTTATTATTTACTTATTTTTAACTAAAATAAGTTTATATGGTGAAATATCAAATTAACGAAAAAGAAAGCGGACAAACATTAGAAAAATATGTTCGTAAAGTTTTATCAACCGCGCCATTATCTTTTATTTATAAACTCTTTCGTAAGAAAGATATTAAAGTAAATGGTCACTGGGAAAAAGAAAAATATCTTCTTTGTGATGGTGATGAAGTATCAATTTATGTCACTGATGAACAACTCGCTGAATTTGATAAGAAAAATGATTATCAACCAAATGATTCAATTAAAGATTGGATTATATATGAAGATAAAAACATTTTATTGATAAATAAACCTCGTGGAGTTTTAGTGCAAAAAGATGACCATACTTCTACGAAAGCATTGGACCAATTAGTAATTGAATATTTGATGTTTAAAGGTGAATATGATCCGTTAAATGACCATGGCTTTAAACCTGGACCTGCACATAGAATTGATAGGAATACTTCTGGGATAGTGATTTTTGGGAAAAATCATGCCTCATTAGTTTATCTATTTGAATTATTAAAGAACCACGAATTAATTGGTAAACACTATATCTCTTTAGTGTGTGGTGTTGTCGAAGAAGATGGTGTCGTGGAAGCGCCTTTAAGAAAGAACTTTGATCAAAAGAAAGTCGTGGTCGCTTCCACGAAAGATGGAGGTAAACCATCTAAAACTATTTATCATGTTTTAGAAAGATTTAAAGAATATACATTATTAGATTTAACACTAGTGACAGGTAGGACTCATCAAATTAGAGCCCACATGTCATATATCCGTCATCACGTCGTGGGTGACACAAAATATGGTGATTTCAAAGCAAATAATTATTTAAAAAAAGAATTCAATTTTGAAAACCAATTCTTACACGCAAGCGAGTTACACTTTGGGCATTTAAGTAAGCCTTTAGAATATTTATCAAGTAAATCATTTAAAGCGGATATGCCTGAAGAGTATAATAATATTATAAAAAGTTTAGATAAGGGTAATTAATATGGGTACAAAAGAGAATTATCAACGTTGGTTAAATTCTAGTTTAGTTGATGAGAAAACCAAACAAGATTTGATTCATATGAATCAAAAAGACATCGATGATGCCTTCTTTAAAGACGTCGAATTTGGCACTGCTGGTATGCGTGGAGTACTAGGTCCAGGCACTAACAGAATGAACGATTTCACTGTCAGAAAAGCGACAGTGGGATTTGCGATGTATTTATTAGAAAAATTCCCAAGAGCAAAAGAAGAAGGCGTTGTGATCTCTCATGATAACCGTCACTGCTCAAGAGAATTTACATTATTATCTAGCAAAATCCTTAATGACTTTGGCATTAAGACATATATCTTTGATAGTTTAAGACCAACTCCTGAATTATCTTTCGCGGTCAGATACTGCAAAGCTTGTGGTGGTATTATGATTACCGCTAGCCATAACCCTAAAGAATATAACGGTTATAAAGTTTATGATGAAACAGGTTGTCAATTAGTCCCAGAAAAGATTTCTCGACTAGTCGAGATTATCGCTTCTTTACCAGATGAATTATCTGTGACATATGAAGAAGCGAAAGTACGAGGCCAAGAAATCATGTTAGGCGAAGAAGTTGATAACGCCTATATTGAAGCCGTTAAATCTATCGCGATTAATAAAGATTTAGATAAAAAAGGATTTAAGATTGTCTTCACTCCAAACCACGGCACATCCTTAATGTCAGCGAGAAGAGTGTTTAAAGATTTAGGATATGATGTCACATATGTTGAATCTCAATGTACTCCTGACCCAGATTTCTCAGGCACCTTATCTCCAAACCCAGAAGATCCAAGAAGCTATATTGAATCTATCAAATTAGCGGAAAAAATTGGGGCCCAATTAACAGTTATGACTGACCCAGATGGTGATAGAGTTGGTTTATCTTATCTCCATAGTGATGGAACTTATCACTTATTTACCGGTAACCAAGCCGCTGCGGTATTAATGGATTATATCTTCTCTCAAAGAAAATTAAGAGGAGAATTATCTGATAATGGTGTTATGTATAACACAATCGTCACTTCTCCATTAGGTCAAAAAATCGCCGCAAGTTATGGAGTTAAAACTGAACAATTCTTAACAGGATTTAAATTCATTGGTAACCGTATTGATTATTATGAAAAACATGGTGGACCAAAATTTGAATTTGGTTATGAAGAATCTTATGGTTGTTTAGTTGGCACATTCGCTAGAGATAAAGATGGCACCCAAGCTATCTTGATGTACTGCGAAATGGCTCTATATTATCATTTACAAGGTAAGAGCCTAGATATGGTCTGGGAAGAAATGGGCAAGAAATATGGTTATCATGAAGATGTTGCCTATTCTATTGAATTCAAAGGCAGTACCGGACAAGCCAAGATGGATGAAATCATGGATATGCTCCACAATAACCCACTTAAAGAACTCAACGGAGTTAAAGTAGTGAGAGTTGATGATATCCAAAAAGGCATCTCAATGGTCGGAGATCAAACCTTCAAGATTGACTTACCAAAATCTAATGTTGTTAAATTATATTTCGAAGATGAAACTCAAATCTGCGTAAGACCTTCTGGCACTGAACCAAAGATCAAATTCTATATTGGTGTTGTTGGCGAATCCTTAGAAGACGCGGCCAAGAAACCAGCTAAGTTATACGCTGAAATTAAGAAAGTATTAAAAGTCGAATAATTTGCGAAAACATAAGAAAAACGAAGCAAATCCGCTTCGTTTTTTTGTATTTTACTTTCCTAACAAACCAACTGCACGTTGGACTCTCTTTAATGTTTGGTTAGCGACAAGCGCGGCTTTTTGGGCACCTTCTTGAAGAACTTTTTCGTATTCTTTATTAGCGATAATTTCTTTGTATCTATTTTGGAAAGGTTCTAATTCAGCGATAACTGCATCAGCGACAGCTTTCTTGAAATCGCCATAACGGAAGCCTTCAAATTGCTTCTCAGCTTCTTCGATACTCATTTCTTTTAATGCTGCGTAGATTGTTAATAAGTTAGAGATACCAGGTTTATTTTCTGGGTCATATTTAACCTCTGAACCTGAATCAGTAACCGCGGACATAATCTTTTTACGGATAACAGCAAGATCATCTTTTAAGAACACATCACCTTTAGGATCTGATTTACTCATCTTCACTGTTGGATCAGATAAAGACATGATTCTCGCACCGACTTTTCTCACTTCGTATTTAGGCATTGTTAAGACATCGCCATAACGATTATTAAATCTATTGACTAAATCTCTAGTTAATTCGACGTGTTGAATTTGATCTTCTCCAACTGGGACGACATTAGCATCATATAAAATGATGTCGCACGCCATTAAGACAGGATACGCAAATAAACCTAAGCCGATTGCGCTTTCTTTCATCTTTGATGACTTATCTTTAAATTGAGTCATTCTAGATAATTCACCCATATAAAGATAGTTTTGCATAATAGCGTTAAGTTCAGCATGAGCACTGACATCTGATTGCAAGAATAGTGTGGCTTTATTTGGATCGAGACCCGCGGCTAAATAAAAGGCAGCTAAATCGATGGAGTTTTGTCTAAGAACTTCTGGGTCAATTGGAAGAGTGAGCGCATGTAAATCCGCGATGAAATAGAAGAGTTCACCTTGTTCCATTTGTTTTGGCAAATTCTTTAAAACTGCGATGTAGTTTCCTAATGTTAATTGTCCTGTGGGTTTGATACCCGTTAAAATTCGATTAGCCATAAATTCTTACCGCCTTAATGAATACTAGTTTATAAGTTATTAATGGTGATTTCAATTTATAAATTGCAATAACATTAGGCAACAATAACTTACTTGTGTATACTAATAGCAGATTTTATGATTAGAATTTATATTTCTCCATCTTGTAGTTCCTGTCGAAAAGTCATCAAATGGTTTGATGAACAAAAAATTCCTTATGTGCAAAAGAATATTTTTGCGCGTCCTTTAACTGAAGATGAATTAAAAGATATGTTAATGAAATCAGAAAACGGAACTGAAGATATTATTTCTAAAAGAAGTAAGATTATCCAAGAAAGTGGAGTGGATATCGACTCCATGACAGTGAAGGAATTATTGAAGTTTATTCAACAAAATCCAAGTGTTTTAAAAAGACCGATTATCGTTGATGATAGGAAAATCCAAGTAGGATATAACGCAGATGAGATAAGAGTCTTCATTCCTCACGCGAGACGATTAGCGGAATGGGCATGCAAAAAGACGGATTGTCCAACTTATAATAACTGCGAATTCGCAAAAGATAACGAAACTATCTAATCTTTTAAAGAAGCAAAAGCGCGACTGCTCTTACCAGGGGAGTCGCTTTTATATTCCATGTTAAATAATTCACATAATTCTAACATTACGCTTTTAGCGTGTTCTTTTGTTTTCTTTGATTCAACTTCAATATTGTAATCGACGATATTGTTATATTCATTCGCGTCTAACACGATTGTGAAATCACTTAGTTCAACTTCCATCCTTCTGGTTCTAAGTTCTGTGACCACTTTTAATGTGTTAATATCAACGCCATCTTTCACTAATTGATCAATGGTTTCACATTTTGGGAAGCGATGGTAATAGATGATTTGATTAAAGGAGTAATAGGTTAATGGTTGAGTGTATTCAATATCGCCATCTTCTCCTCTTACTTTATAGGTAAATTGTCTAATATCCCAATCTTTAATACTTCTAATTCTTAAGACATTTCTCGATTTTCTAATTGTCTTATTCGCATCATCAAAATAACGATTCTTTAAGTGAATTAATTTAAAGTTTGGATAAGTCTTTTGGATATATTCTTCAATCTCGACATATTTTTCTTTCGAGATTAGCATTCTTTCTTCTAGTTCTTTTTCTCTCATAATAATATCTTGTGATATAATACTATCACACTAGGAAAGATTATTTATGAAATTTGCGATTTTTGCGAAAGAAAAATTAGAAAGCGTTAAGATTAAAGGACGCTTATTAGAAGAAATTGGTCATCGTCATTATCTTTTAGACGAAGAAAACCCTCAATATATTTTCGTCGTCGGTGGTGACGGAACATTTTTAAGAGCAATTCATCATTATATAGATAAACTCGATAGTGTGAAATTCATTGGTATCATGTGTGGAACATTAGGCTTCTTTTATGATTTTAAAGAAGAAGATATTCCTCATATCTTTGATGTTTTAGAAAAAGAAGAATACTCTTTAGAAGAGCATCAATTATTAGAATGTGATTTAGGTAATAAAAAGTTATTCGCGGTTAATGAAGTGAGATTTGAAAATCCATTCCACACTTTAGTGTGCTCCGTCAAAGTTAACGATATTGAATTAGAGAAATTCCACGGTAATGGTTTATTAGTTTGTTCTTCTTTAGGAAGCACTGCATATAATAAATCTCTTGGAGGCGCGGTCATCTCGAGAAACACTGATTTATTAGAATTAACAGAAATATCCACGATCCAAAATAATGTCTATCGTTCTTTAGGGTCTCCATTAATTCTAAATAAAGACGCAGTTATCTCTTTTGAAGGTAATTTTGATGGAGTGACAATTGGTTATGACCATTTAAGCGTTCCATTTGATACCGTTTCAATGAAAGTTCATCTCTCCGATAAGAAATTAACAATTTTATATCCGAAAGATTTTAATTACCTCAAACCAATTAAAAGGAGCTTTATAAAATAATATGGGCAACGATCCAAAAATTGATTTCGAATTATTCTTACAAACATATGCGTGGATAATCTGTGTCGCTATTGCTTTAGTTATCGCTGGAGTCATCGCGTTACTTATTATCAGAGGCAAAAAGAAAAAGAAAAGTAAAAAAGCCCCTTCGAAAAATGAGCCATCAGAATGGTTCGCCGCATTAGGGGGAAAAGAGAATGTCTTAGAACTTAACGCGACTGGTTCTCGCTTAAGTGTGAAGCTCATTAATAAAGATTTAATGGATAGAGATTTATTAACAAAATTAGGTGTCTCTAACATCGTAATGATGAGTGATAAAATAACTCTAGTCACAAATCTAGATAACGAACAAATCGTCGAAAATATGAAAAATAGCCTGCAAAAATAGGCTATTTTTTAAAATTTTGTAAATCTAACTTAATCTGTGTGACTGGGAAACCGATAACATTATCCATATCCCCAATCACCTCTTTTACGATGGGGAATTGAAGGTCGCTATCTTGCGCGCCATAAGCTCCGGCTTTATCCATCGGGGAACCGGTTTTGATGTATCTATCGATGAGGTCATCGTCTAATTCATTGAATATAACCTTACTAATAACATAGTTTTCAAAGAAGCGATTCTCCTCTAAGAAACAATATGCGGTTATCACTTCATGAGTCCTTCCTGATAATAAACGAAGAATTCTTCTCGCGTCAGCTTCATCAACTGGTTTACCAATTATTTGATCATCGATAACCACGATTGTATCCGCGGAGATGACGATATCATGAGGGTGTCTTTTCGCCACATATAACCCTTTTCTTTTTGCGATATCTTGGACCGCTTCTAAAGGAGAGAGATTTAACGATGTTGATTCATCGATATTTGAAACATCAATGATAAAAGCATCGCTGATGCGATGCATTAATTCTTTTCTTCTTGGGGATTGACTGGCTAAAACAATCATAATTAGTTCTTAGACATAATAACAGGAATCACCATCGGTTTTCTATTTGTTCTTTTATAAATAAAGTCAGTGGTGATTGTTCTCACGATTGTTTTAATATCCGCGAAGCTAGTTTTTGTTAATAGTTTTTCTTTGACCGCTTGTTCCACTAAGTCACGACAATCTTCGATATCTTTAGCGAAGTTAGCGTTAATTGTGCCTAATGAATAGAAGCGCGGTTGAGTTAATAATTTATTATTCTTTGCGTCAATACTGACAGCGATAGCGAACATGCCGTCATCAGTTAAGATACGACGATCCGCCATAACGGCGTCTGCTAAACCGTTGATATCTTTTCCATCGATATAAGTATTTCCGTGAACAACTTGATATCCACGAGTCACTTTATGTCTATGTAAGACTAAACAATCACCGTTGTCTAAAACAAAGATATTCTCTTTTGGTATACCAATTGATTCCGCTAATTGGGAATGAAGGAGCAACATACGGTATTCTCCGTGCATTGGCATAAAGAATTTTGGTTTAAATAATTTAAGAGCTAATCTAAGCTCTTGTCTAGAAGCGTGACCTGATGAGTGGATATCACTTAAGATGGAATTAGTGACAACATCCGCGCCACACCTAGTTAATAAGTTAATCATTCTGGCAATCATTAAACCATTACCAGGAATAGCGCTAGATGAGAAGACGACTGTATCACCATTTGTGATATGAACATCTTTATGTTCGCCAGTAGCGATACGAGATAATGCTGCCGCGGGTTCACCCTGTGAACCAGTACATAAAATGACTATTTCGTTTGGTTTATATAATTTTAAATCTTGGGTTTCGATTAATGAGGCATCTGGAATCTTGATATAGCCAAATTGACGAGAGATTTCGACGCCTTTTTCCATTGATCGACCAACAATGGCAATCTTTCGATTATGGAGTAATGCGGATTGACAGATTTGTTGAATACGAGAAATGTTAGATGAGAATGTGGAGATAATTACTCGACCAGGAGCGTTATCAAAAACATCATTGATAGATTCAAAAACATTCTTTTCACTAGGTGTATATCCTTCGTTTTCGGCGTTCGTGGAGTCACTTAATAATAAGTCGACACCTTCTTCACCTAATTCAGCGATTCTATTTAATGCCATATCGGGTCCAACAGGAGTTAAGTCGATTTTGAAGTCGCCAGTAGAGACAATTCTACCTTCGGTAGTGTCAACGACAACACCAAAAGAATCTGGGATGGAGTGAGTGACACGGAAGAAGGAAACATGGAAGCTATCAACTTTCACCGTGGTCTTTTCATCATATACGACGATTCTTGAACGATCAGGAATACGATGTTCTTCTAATCTATTTTGGATTAAGGCAGCGGATAATTGAGGGGCATAAATAACTGGAATATTAACGCTTTGTAATAAGAAAGGAATACCACCGATATGGTCTTCATGACCGTGGGTGATAAATAACGCTTTGATTTTATTACGATTGTTCTTTAAATGAGTAAAATCTGGAATGATGTAATCAATACCAGGAAATTCCACGCCAGGAAAACGTACGCCAGCATCAATAATAATGATGGATTCGTCATTTTCGATGCAGTACATATTCTTACCGACTTCACCTAATCCGCCTAATGCATAAATGGAAATCGGCATGGAAATAACTTTCTTTTCCATATTCTGCCTCCAAAAATTATACGTATATAACTTTGTTAATGTCATTATAACACAAACAAAGAAAAGGAAATAACTATGTTAAAAAATATTAAAGTATCTCTTCGTTTGGAAGAGGTGTAGTTAAATTAGCTTCATTAATATGGTCATAATAGAAAATACCATCTAAATGATCATATTCGTGTTGTAAAACAATGGCATCATAACCGCTTGCGGTTATCACGACATCTTCATTAGTTAAAGCATCAAATGCTTGTAATTTAATTTTGTAGTAGCGGTGGACTAAACCTGGATGATCTTTATCGACTGATAAACAACCTTCTCCATTTTCTAACGCTGCTTTTTTCACGGATGTTTCAATAATCTTAGGATTAACTAATTGATATTGAACGATTTCATCATCGCTTTTTTGATAATAGATGACAAACATCCTTTTTAATAAACCGATTTGAATCGCGGCTAAACCAACACCTGCGCGGATGTTATGTTTTTTCGCGTATTCTTCATCTTGTGATTTCTTTAAATAATCAATCATAAAATCTAAAGTATCTCTATCTTCTTTAGATAAAGGCATCTCTACAGGTAGAGATTTCTTACGCATAATAGGATTACTGTCTTTAAAGATTTTATATTTCATACCGATATATTATCACAAGTGATAAATAATACAAAGAATAACGCTTATGAATATTTATTATGGTATAATAATTCAAATGACCGATGAACTTTTAACGCTTACTTATCAATTAAAAGAACTACTCGAGAACGACTCTCGTGTTTTACTTTTAAATGAAGCGGAAAAAGCAATGAATGAATCAGAAGAGATTATGGCTTTAGCCTATCAAAAAGATATGGCGTTAGATAAATATAACGAAATGCTTAAATATTATTCTGATGATAGTGAAGAAGTCATTAAAGCCAGACAAGAATTAGCTTTAGCTAAAAAGAATTTAGAAGAGCATCAATTAGTGAGAGACTATCTAGCTAAATATCAACAAGTAAGAATGCTATACGAGAAGATAAATAATACTTTATTTTCTCTTTTGAATAACAATATGTGTCCAAGAGAATAATATGAGAGTTATCGCAGGTAAATATCGTCATCGTATATTAAAGTGGCCAGATGATGTTAAAAACATCAGACCCACGAAAGATAGAATTAGAGAAGCGATTTTTGGTGCGCTCGGTAATATCGAAGGTAAAGTCTGTTTAGATTTATATTCCGGTAGTGGAGCGATGGGTATTGAAGCCTTATCTAGAGGGGCGAGCAAAAGTGTTTTTGTTGATATTAATCCAGTGGCCTTAAACACCACGAAAGAAAATTTAAAATCTTTAGGAATTCCTCAAAACGATTATATTGTTTTAGCCTTAGAAGATATCAAAGCGATAGAGAAATTACATCAAGATAATTATCAATTTGATTTAGTGATTTTGGACCCACCTTATAAAGAAGGGAAATATCAAGATATTATATATTTATTAAAGGATAATAATTTATTATCCGAAAAAGCGATTATCGTCACAGAGTGTGACCACGATATTACATTACCTATTGAAGAATTTGAAAAAGTAAGGAATTATAAATACGGCGAGATAAAAGTAAATATCTTGTGGAGGAAATTATGAAAGTAGCGATTTATCCAGGAAGTTTTGATCCAATTACCAATGGTCATTTAGATATTTTAAATAGAGCTTTAAAGATATTTGATAAAGTCATCGTCTTAGTCGCAGTTAATCCACATAAGTCATCTCGCTTCTCCGTTGAAGACAGAGTGGAAATGATTAAAGAAGCAGTAGATAGCCCAAATGTTGAAGTAGATTTCACAGATGGCTTAACTGTTGAATATGCGAAGAGAGTTGGGGCCACCCATCTTATTAGAGGCTTACGCGCGGTCACTGATTTCGAATATGAATTCCAATTAGCCAGTGCGAACGACTTCGTTGATTCCTCAATTGATAGCGTCTTCCTCATGAGTAAAAACGATAAATCATTTATTAACTCCTCAATGATTATTGAATTACATAGACAAGGAAAAGACGTTTCAAGTCTTGTTCCTATCTCAGTATTAAGAAGATTAAAATAATATTTTAAAAAGTAAGAAAAAAGCGATTCGTGTGAATCGCTTTTTCATTTACTTATAAGCTTCTGTAGATATCATCCGCTCTGTTATCGAAGGTACCGATGTGGTGCCAACAATCCCAAACTGTTCTAGCTTTTTCAAGGTTTGTGCCTGATGTACCTTTACTTGGAATATCGTAGAGGATTTCAGAAATGTGGAATTTAGCAATGCTATTACCATCGCAGGCATAACCATCATCTTTGTAGTTAGGTGCGAAGTTCTTATCGAATAATAATGTGGTTGGGGAAGTGAAGACAGAACCACCAGATAAATCTGTTGAACCAGAGTTAGCGATATTGGAATAATCAACACCGTTATTGCTGGAATATGGATTTAATAATGTGGATAATCTACCGAATTGATCAGCGTAGACATTATCGAATAATTCTTGGAAATAGTTTTTGTCATCATCGTCTTCATTGACTTCATCAATAAAGATTGTGTACATTTTAAATTCACCAGCGGTAGCGTATTCAGTCCAATCATCTCCGTCTTTCTTTTCGACTTTCTTGAAGCCGGCTTCTCTGCCCCAGCTATCTTTCGCGGATTGCCAACCTTTGTAAATTGTTTTACAAGTGGAGCAATCTTCTTGAACAAATGTCACGAAGAACTTTTCACCGTATTTGCTATAATCTCTATCGGCTTCATCGGTAGCGAAGATGAATTGTAATAATTTATCAGCATCGCTGTTTTTACCGTCTTTTTCACCATTGGTGAGAGATAAATGATTTGTATTTTTGTAGAAGGAAATAGCTTCATCACCAGTGACGAACCAGCTTTGAACCCAAGAAGTAATATTTGGAATTGAGAAAATGATCGCGAAGATACCACCAACGATTAATAGTGGTTGGACCCATGCGGTGTCCCTAATCCAACGACCTATCTTTGCAAAGAATGCTCCAATTGCTCTTAATACAACCATAATTTTTCCTCCTATATATACAATATAGCGTTTAATATCTTATCATTTGATATTTTTTAATGCAATAACATATTTATTGTTATATCGTCATTTTTTCAAACTGATTATTCTTGTTGTTTTTCCTTGCCTAAGTTGTAAAATACTAATCGTACTCTATGTCGAAAATCAGAAGAATCAAAGAAAAGATTAACAATTTCCTTTATGATCACTACAAATTAAAGGTAACATTGCACCAAACCAAAGGTTTATTTTTTGCTGCGTTATCCGCATTTATCTTTGCTTTTGGTTTTACTTCTTTTATCACCCCTGGTTCTTTAGCGGACCCATCTTTTAAGATTATTACCGGCGGTATCTCTGGTTTATCACAAAACGTTGCAAAGATTGTTAGCTTATTCGGCGGTGAACTTCCTGATTACATCATCGAAGCGATGGGCTATACATTATTCAATCTTCCTTTATTAGTGTTTGCTTTCTTTAAGATTGGTAAAAGATTCGCGATTTTCACCGCGATAAATGTTGTGCTCTCATCTGTTTTCATTTCTCAATTACCTGCGTGGGGAATTAGTAATGAGATAGCTAATCATTTCTTAGTTAACGGGCAACCAGTCGCTCGTATATTGTTCGCTGGGTTATGTACGGGCCTCGCTAGCGCATTAGCGTTCAAGGGCGAGATTAGCTGTGGCGGAATTGATATTGTAACCTACTACTTTGCACTTAGAAAGTCCACGGCGGTCGGTAGATATTCAATGATTGTGAACGGAGTTATCGTTTCTTTATATTCCATTTTAATTATTATTGGTGATATCCATGATTATGAAACAGCGATTATCTCCCTATTCTATTCTGCCTTCTATATCCTTGTTGTTAATCTCGTTGTCGATACGATTAATTTAAGAAATAAGAAGGTTCAAATTCAATTTATTACGAAGAATGTTAATCTTCCAAAAGCCTTGATGGCCCACTTTCCACATGGTGCAACACTTCAAAAAGCGGAAGGCGCTTATACCCATCAAGAAGAGCTTATTGTTTGGATGGTTGTCTCCTCATTTGAACTAAAGAAAGCCGTCCAATTAGCGAGAAAAGTTGACCCTCATGTCTTCATCTCTGCGACAAGCTTAATTCAGGTTTACGGAAACTTCTATATCCGACCAATTGATTAGGAATTGCAGTAAAAAAGCGGGCAAAACTCCCGCTTTTAATTTGTTTTTGATAATTACTTTAAGATGATTTTATGGAAGATTTTCTTTCCTTTTTTAATCTTAATTCCTTCTTTTAATTGTTCTTCAGGAACTACGAGATTGAAGTCAGTAACTTTCTCTCCGTTAAGGGAGATGCCGCCTTGCTCAACTAGACGTCTACCTTCACCTCTAGAAGTGGTTAAGCCCGCTTTGATGAGGAGGTTGAGGAGTTGGTTATCACCTTCCGCTAAAGAGTCTAATTCAGTAGTAGGCATATTTTGATCATCACCTTCTCCAGAGAATAACGCTTTTGCCGCGGCTAAGGCTTTATCAGCCTCTTCTTTACCGTGTACCATTTCGGTTAATTCATGCGCGAGCATTTCTTTTAATTCATTAATTCTTGAATTATCCCACTTTTCAAACTCTTCAATTTGTTCAATTGGGATGAAAGTTAACATTTTCATGCAGTGGATGACATCTGCGTCTTCAATGTTTCTCCAATATTGGAAAAACTCAAATGGAGATGTTTTATTGGCATCAAGCCAGACTGCACCGGAAGCGGTTTTGCCCATCTTGTTACCTTCGCTATTAAGTAAGAGGGTAATAGTTAAAACAAAGGCATCTTTACCTGTTTTTTTCCTGATTAATTCTGTACCTGCGAGCATATTGCTCCATTGGTCATCTCCACCGAACTGCATGTTGACACCATAATGTTCATGTAAGAAGTAGAAGTCGTAGGCTTGCATAATCATGTAGTTAAATTCTAAGAAAGATAAGCCCCTTTCCATTCTTTGTTTATAGCATTCTGCGGTTAACATTTTGTTGACTGAGAAACACGCACCGACATCTCTTAATAAATCAATATAATTAAGTGGTCTAATCCAATCAGCGTTATTGACAAGCATAGCTTTGCCTTCGCCAAATTCGATAAAACGAGACATTTGTTTTTTGAAACACTCACAGTTATGGTCGATATCTTCAACGGTTAAGACTTTTCTTAAATCACTTCTTCCGTTTGGGTCACCGATCATACCAGTGCCTCCACCGACTAAAGCGATTGGTCTATTTCCCGCTTGTTGTAATCTTTTCATTAAGACTAAAGTCATAAAGTGACCGACGTGTAAGCTATCCGCGGTTGGGTCAAAGCCAATATAAAAGGTCGCTTTACCAGCGTTAATTAATTCTCTAATTTCTTCTTCGTCAGAAACCTGAGCGATTAAACCTCTTCTTTGTAATTCTTCATAGATACCCATTTTTATTTCCTCCAAAAATAAAAGTCCTCTTTGAGGACGATGTTAATCGTGGTACCACCTCTATTTAGATAATTCTCACAAATTATCCCTTAGTGTGTGCTATTGCACATCTTCTCTATATCGGGAGAACCCGTCTATCCCTACTAGTGGTTCAGGAAGCAGCTCCGGAATGTATTCAGAATTATCTATCCATGTCCTTGCACCAACCGGACACTCTCTAAAGGAATCGATAAAACTTACTTGTTTCCTTCTTTGCCTTAGCAAAAGAATAACACTAAATAAGGAAAAATCAAATACATAAATAAAAAACCATGACAAGTCATGGCAATTAATTATATTGGCGGAGAGGAAGGGATTCGAACCCTTGCGAGGCTTGCACCTCCTAGCGGTTTTCGAAACCGCCCCCTTCAACCACTTGGGTACTTCTCCAAGCCGATTAGTATTATAACACAGACTTTTCAAAATATTATTGAAAAAATATTGGTAAAAATTTGACTTTAGTATAGTCAAATATTCTCGAATAAATTATAATAGCGGAGTATGCAGTGGTGGAATTTTCAAGATAAAGAGTTTCTCATCTTCTTTATAATCGTCGTGGTAGTACTAGTTTTATTACTAGTATTCATCATTTCTTTTTCTGTGAACCAAACGATTTATGCCTCTTATGTTAATAAGATTAAAGAAGAATCTAACTCCACGAGAATTTACACAATTGATATCAAAAAGAATCGAGTCACCCATTTTAATCGTTCTAATTTAAGAGAAAAGAAATCAATGGATTTACTCGGTTTTTATTCTCATTTCCATCCAAACGATGTTGAGAAAGTGAAAAACTGGATTTTACAAATCTCTATCGATCCGAAACAAGTGGAACAATATTTAGAAGTCGATGTTCTTTTAGAAAAGAGCAAAGTGACATATTATTCCATCTTGAAATTACTCAAATATAACCGTGAACAAGGTTTGATTCATTTAGAGAGTCACTTACTTAGATATATCACTCCAAATAACTCTGTTAATAAGAGCAAGAGCAAGAAGAGTGTGCCTACTGGCATGGTCAAGAGAAGCGTCATTGAAAACATGGTTATGCATAACCGTTCTTTAAGAGGCTTTACATTTGCCATCAGATTCTTCTATATCCGTCAAAAAGTTTTGTCTAATGACAAAATTGAAAAATACATGGTTATGACATTAAAGAATGAAATCTATCCATTCGCGTCTAATTTAAAAACCCCTCGTCAATTATTAGATATCGCGGATAACGAAGTTATCTTATTCGATTTAAGAATCGGGACAAGAGATGAAGCAATTTCTTTCGCCTCATTAATTGAACACTCTTTAAGGAAGTCTATTGAAGTTAATGGCTTCTCTGGTTCAGTGAACTTCGCGATTGGTATTATTGAAAACGCTCAATATTATCAAGATTTTGAATCGATTATCACAAGAGCAGAAGAAGCTTGTATGTCCGCACAACAAAACGGTCAAACAATCGTTATGTACCAAAAGAGTGTTAACCAGATGCTCGAACTCAATAAATATAGTGAAGAAGTTGATAACCTTATGAAACAAGGTAATCTCAGATTCTTATTTAGACCGATTGTCGATGTTTCTCGTAAGAGATTATTAGGTTACTTCTCTTATGTTAAAGGATATAACACTCCGTTCTCATCATTCGCAGAAATGAGCAAATACGCCGCAAAAGTCGGCAAAAATAGAGAATTATTTGGTAGAGTAGCAAGAACTATCATCCCTAAATTTGATAATGAGAAATCTTCAGAAAATATCAGATTATTCTTCCAAGCCTCTTTAGTGGATGCGGATCACATGTTTGAGATTCTCCCTCAAATTTGTAATAACTTAAAAGTTCATTTAGTTCTCTTATTTGAAGAGAAAGAAATTAACGAAAACGGCAACCAATTAGAATTAATTGATACGATGATGAAGAAGTTCCACTCGATGAAATATGAAATCGCGTTATTAATGAAAGACCGTAACTTATTATTAGCGCCTGACTTCTACAATAACTTCGACTACTTCGTCGCTGGTGCCTCGATGATTGGTGAAATTAGAAAAGATAATCGTATTAGATTATCCATTCACACCCTCATTGAACAATTACTTAAATATAACAAGCCGATTATTGCCACTGACTTAGATGGCTGGCAAGCAATTGAACTTATTATTAAATCAGGAATTACTATCGTTTCTTCCGATATGATATCTCCATCTAACGATATGTTACTTCCAATTGAAAAGAAAAAGATGGAAAAACTCATCACAATGGACGACAGCTTCCATTAGAAAGGTTAGTTTATGGCAGAAATTAAAAATAACGCAATTACAAGACAAGAAGATGATTTTGCTCAGTGGTATACAGATGTGTGCCGTAAAGCGGAATTAATGGATTATTCCTCGGTTAAAGGTTTTATCGTTTATCGCCCATACGGTTATGCGATTTGGGAAAACATCCAACATTATCTCGATAAGAGATTTAAAGAAACTGGACATGAAAATGTCTATATGCCAATGGTTATTTCTGAATCTCTTTTACAAAAAGAGAAAGATCATATTGAAGGATTTGCTCCAGAATGTTTAATCGCCACAATCGGTGGTGGTCAACCAATCGAAGATCCATTAATTATCCGTCCAACTAGTGAAACATTATTCTGCGAACACTATGCGAAAATCGTTTCTAGTTATAGAGATTTACCAAAACTCTATAATCAGTGGTGTTCAGTTGTCAGATGGGAAAAGACTACTAGACCATTCTTAAGAGGTTCTGAATTCTTATGGCAAGAAGGCCATACACTTCATGAAACTGAAGAAGAAGCGAGAACTGAAACATTAAAGATGTTAGAAATCTATGATGATTGTGGTAGAGATTTATTAGCCGTTCCTTTTGTTAAAGGAAGAAAGACTGATAAAGAAAAATTCGCTGGTGCGATGGAAACTTATTCAATTGAAGCTTTAATGCCAGATGGAAAAGGTTTACAAAGCGGCACAACCCATTACTTTGGTCAAGGCTTTGCAAAAGCATTTGGTATCCAATTCCAAGGAAGAGATGGCAAATTAGCCAATCCACACCAAACATCTTGGGGTGTTTCCACGAGATTAATCGGCGCGGTCATTATGGTTCACGGTGATGATAATGGTTTAGTCTTACCACCTTATGTCGCTCCTATCCAAGTCGTCGTTATCCCAGTTGCTCAACAAAAACCAGGTGTTATCCCAGCCGCGAGAGAAGCGTTTAAAGAAATCGCTTTAGCGGGATATCGCGTCAAGATCGATGAATCTGATAAAACACCAGGTTGGAAATATGCTGAATATGAAATGAAAGGTGTTCCACTAAGAGTGGAACTCGGTCCAAGAGATATCGAAAACGGTAATGTCACAATCGCCAAACGTAATACTGGTGAAAAGATTACTGTGAAAAGAGAAGAACTCGTGGAAAAGATTAATGAATTAATTCCACAAATTCATAAAGAGATGTATGAAAGAGCGTATCGTTACTTATTAGACCACACAACTGAAATTCATTCTATTGATGAATTAAATGCCGCTTTAGAAAAAGGTGGTTACGCCAAGTCCATGTGGTGTGGTGAACAAGCTTGTGAAGATAGAGTTAAAGAATTAACAACCGCGACAGCAAGATGCTTACCATTTAATCAAATTGCTATTGGAGATACATGCCCAATCTGTGGCAAAAAAGCCAAAAAGGTTGTCTTATTTGCAAAAGCATATTAAAAACTCTTTAATTTATTTCGCTCATTATGTTAAGATAATGGGCGTTCACCTGGAGTAGTACCCAAGTTGGTGAAGGGGCTTCCCTGCTAAGGAAGTAGATCGGGTAACTGGTGCAAGAGTTCGAGTCTCTTCTACTCCGCCACTATAAAAAATACACGCGTCCTAGACACGTGTTTTTTTATGCGTTGTTTAGTTCTAATGAATCTATTTTTCTTAAATCCTTTGGCAAGAAAATGGTGAGAGCAACAATATTTGAAATCGTCGCGATAACCCAGGTGATTGGGAATAAAGCATATAGCCAAGTGACTGTGTGGAATTGTTCTAACGGGAAGACTGTGAGAATTAAAACAATTCTTAAAATAGTGCAACAGACTAATGTAGTTATCATTGGATAAGTTGACCGTTTTAATCCCCGTAATACCGCGGCAGAAAACGCCATTGTGAAATCAAAGAAGTAGAAGAAACCCATTAAGAACAGTCGACTCTTACCCGCTTCGATAGATTCATCGTTAGTAACAAATAAAGATAGTAGTGGGCGATATAATAATCCAGTGGCTAACGCAATAGCGGCACAGAAGATTGCGCCCCAAATGAAGCCATACAAAATACACTTTTTGATATTGTCTTTTTTCTTCGCTCCAACATTAGCGGCGATGAATGTCATCGTGGATACTGCGACAGCATCACAGCACGCATAGAAATAACCTTCGATATTTCCAGAAGCAGTCGCTCCATTTTCTAAATTTACATTACCTGGATCGATTGTGTATAAACTGGCTTGGATAAAGACATTTGGTAAAGAGAAGAAGAATCCTTGTAAACCCGCTGGTAAACCAATTCTTAAAACTTCGAACAAAGATTTGCGGTCAATTTTGAACTTTTTGAATGAAAAGCTAACATAATTATGTTTCCCCTTCCAAAGGATAAAGAAACAGATTGAGGCACTGATGGCTTCAGCGATAATTGTCGCTAAAGCAACACCTGCGACACCCATATGTAATGGGAAGACAAATAATAAATCAAAACCTACATTCAAAATGCCTGATATAAATAGAGCAAGGAATGGAGAACGGGAATCTCCCTGAGCTCTTAATAGCTGTGCAGAATAGTTATATAACATTAAGAAAGGCAAACCACAGAAGTATATTTTTAAATATAAAGCTGCTTTGGCGAAGTAATGTTCTTCTGTTCCCATCATTAAAAGCAAATCATCAGAAATAACAAACCCAACAACACCAACAGCAACGCCGGTGATGAGTGAGAATAATAATGAGGTGTGTAAAACTTTTTCAGCTTTTTCTTGATTGCCTGCACCTTTTGCTTCAGACAAGATAACGTTTGCTCCTAGAGATACACCGGCAAAAACAATGACGATTAAATTGATAAGCGCACCGTTAGAGGCTATTGCCCCCATTGATTCAGCGGAATCACCATAATGGACTGATGTTAAATCGATGGTTACATAAAGTAACTGCATGATTTGAGTGAACATCGCTGGTAATGCAAAAAGGATGATTTTAGTAAATAAATTACCATTGGTCATGTCTTTATCTTGATGAAAGAAAGATTTAAATATCTTTAACATGGTGAAAACAATTATATGCTTATATTTACTTAAAACAATAAAAAAATCTCACCTTAACAAAAGTGAGATATTTTTTAAATATTTTATATTACGGAAGAGTTGGGATAAGACCTAAGTCAATTAATAATTGAACTGTTTCTGGATTATTCGCTCTCCATGTTGGATCAATAACTGATTGTCCAGCGTCCCAAGTTAAACCATTGTGTGTATAAAGTTTGAAGTTTGTTGTATCAAACCACATATCTCCTGAAACGGCAGGATATTCCGCGGCGGATGGTGGAACGCTATCACCATATTTGAAGTTTGGAGTGAAGATTTGGATATTCACTTTGGCTTCTTGACCACCTGATGGTGGGACAGTGGTGATTTCATTAGTTAAGCTATACATTTTGTCAGTAACTGTATCGGATGAGTTAACTTTGATTTCAATGTTGCGACCATCAACTTTAATATCGTCGCTACCAAAACCACTTTCAATTAAATCAGTGATGAATGATTTTGGAACATTATGAACATCATCCCACATGGAGATATCGCCATAACTAATATCATTCATTGTGAAGTTAAAGAAGTGACCAGTTTCGCCTGGCTTATCACTAATACGATTAGCGACTGTCGCATCAATTACCATTTGAGTTTCATAACCATTAATTCCTAAATTGATAATGAATGTAATGTTGTTATCGTTTTTGATGTTGCAGTAGAAATCATTAACAACGATGAAGTTAATGGTGTTTGTGTTAGTCTCACTATCGTGAGCATATAAAGGATAAGCTGTACCGACTAAATCAGTTCCTCTTAAATAAGCGTTTAATTCTGATTGAGTGATATATGTATTTTTTGCTAATTCATTCTTGTTATCATCTAAGCAATCGGTGATTTCTTTTCCTGCTTCTGGTTTATCATGAGTGTCAGTTTTAGCGATATTCATAAATGCATCGGAAATAGCGTCGCTACTAGAGATGTTTCCAGTTTTGAATTGTTCACGAACTTTGCTCACTGTATTAGCAAAGCTAATAGGAGTGCTGGCTGTGGCGCTATGAGCGCTAGATAAATCGATACCGAAATTGATTGCGTCGTTCTTATAACAATCAACATTAATTAAGTTAGAATTTTCATCGAAAATCTCTTTAATAAGAGACATGAATAAGTTATCATCACTACCTGAATCTAAACCGAAGTCGTGGAGCATATTTTTTGCACTGTAACTAATTGTTTTATTGGACCAATCAACATCAAAAGATAATCCAGTATTTGAGAAGATACCTGTAATCATATCTGCTGGAACATATTGATCAACAATCCACATTAAACCACCGATACGGCCAACTTTCGCGTCAGTAAATTTCATTTCAAAACCTAAACCATCTGGTAATGTGCTAACCGTGGCCACTAATTGGGCACGTGATTTGAAATATGGGAAGAATGGCGTGGAAGCATCAACATAGAAAGTATATGTTTTGTTATTTCCATCGATATCTAAATAAGCTTTATTTAAATATTGTTTAACCGCGGAATCTAAATTCTCATTCAATCCATAATAGAGTAAAGAGTTCACTGAACCTTCATCTAAAGCAAATCCAACTTGACCAGTGTCTTTTGTGTTAGCGATAGAATTGACCAAAAGATTGTCTTTATATTGGTTCATGAATTGCTCCATCGTAACACCTTCTTTATAGTTGACTTGTTTAGTGTCGCTATCATAGAAAAGGATATAAACTAGAGCGATTGGTAAAACGATAATGATTAGTAAAATAATCAAAAAGATTAAAAACCCGTGGTGTTTTTTCTTTTGATAAATGACGACGTTTTGATTCATAATAATAACCTCGTAATATTCTTTCTAAAGAATAACAAATATTATTTCTTTTTAATAGTTTAATTATGAATAAAATATGGTTTCACTTTGTGAAATGATAACAATATGTTAAGATAGACACATGAAAATATTATTGAAAAACGCTCGAATTTTAAAAATGGATGACACTCCTCTTTTTATGAGCAATATCGTTGTTATCGATGAAAAGATTGCTTATATCGGAGATGATTATTCAAAATATGAACCATTTGATTTAGTTCATGATTGTTTAGGTAATGTTTTATTACCTGGATTTAAAAACGCTCACACTCATAATGCGATGACATTTTTAAGCAGTAAAACAGACGATTTATCTCTTCATGATTGGCTATTTAACGCTGTGTTTCCTAGAGAAGCTTTATTAAAAGAAGAAGACGTCTACCATTTATCAAAAGTAGCTTTCTTAGAAATGTTATCTAGTGGTATTACTGCGTGTTTTGATCAATATTTTTTCCCATTATCAACCGCAAAAGCAGCGGAAGAAATTGGCTTCAAAATTACTCTTTTAGGTGTATATAACAGTATTTTTAGTAAAGAGGATTTAAGAAGATTATATAAAACATATAACGGTAACGATGGATTAGTAAAATATTGTTTTGGTATCCATGCTGAATATACTGCTTCAGAAGAAGAAATTGATGTAATTTCTCAACTGGTTCATGAAATGAAAGCTCCGTTCTACACTCATGTCAGTGAAACATTTTCTGAAGTAGAAGAATGCAAGAAAAAAAGAAATGGCTTATCACCAGTTCAATATTTCGAAACCAAAGGTCTATTTGATTATGGTGGTGGAGGATATCACTGTATATACTTTGATGATGAAGATATTGAAATCTTTAAGAAACATAATTGCAGTATCGTTACTTGCCCGGGAAGTAATACCAAATTAGCAAGCGGCATCGCTCCTTTATATAAATATAAAGAAGCCGGATTAAATATCGCGATTGGTACAGATGGCCCAGCGAGCAATAACTGTTTAGATTTCTTTAAAGAAATGACATTAGTAACAGGATTACAAAAATTAATCGCCAAAGATCCAACCGCCTTCCCCGCTTATGAAGTTTTGAAAATGGCCACGGTTAATGGGGCAATTGCGATGAATATGTTAGATGCCGATATTTTAGAAGTTGGTAAAAAAGCCGATATTATAGAAATAGATTTATATCGTCCTAATATGCAACCTCTTAATAACATAGTTAATAGCATCGTCTATTCTGGTAGCAAGGATAATATCAAAATGACAATGATTAATGGAAAGATTTTATATCTTGATAGAGAATTTTTAATTGATGAAAATGTCGATGACATTTATAAAAAATGCCAAGAAGTGACAGATAGAATCGATAAAGAATTACTTAATAAGTAATTCAAGAATAGATTTCTTCGTTAATAGTTTATGAATATCATCATAGTTATTTATGGTGATATTTTTTGTTTTGAAATAGATTGCGTTAACAATTTTATCCATTTCATTTTTCGCTTTTAGATAATCTTCATCGCGGAAATGATTAAGTGATTCTTCAAACACTGTTAAGATGCATCTTCTATATAAAGCGATTAATGATTCTTCTAACCAGTATTGGAACTTGGACTGGCGGTATCTATTTTCAAATTGTTTGAAATATATAAATAACGGCAAGCCATCAACTGGGTTATGCCATAAATCAATAAAGATGGTGTCATATTTCTTATCGAGATTTTTGATGTATCTCTTCGCATCATCTTTAACGATTTCGATTTTATCTTTATGTTTGAAGAAGGGAAGAATGTGTTTTTTAAAGATATCAATAATGGTGTCATCCATTTCTACGATGGTGATATGTTTGACTTCTTCTTTTAAAGAAATCATAAATGGGTAATATCCTAGACCAAGGCCAAACACTAAAACATCGTCTTTAGCTTTCTCAATATGAGGGGCCATCGTGTTTATCTCATTTGGTGTAATACTCATCCAAACGCAGCCATCTTTAGATAAGGCTAAATACTTCTGTTCTTCTTTAAAATAGGATAAAGGAGATATCTCCATAAAGTTATCATTTTCTTTAACTGTTATCTCGTCTAACGGAAGAGGTTGATAAGAAGCAAAAGAAATATAATCTAAAGAGTATTTATCATTCTTAAATGGTTTAGGTAAAACAGTGGAGTAATATGGATTTTTAGAAAAATAATCGGAATTTAACGGGGAAATCGCAGGTTTTACCCATTTTTCTAATATATTAATCTCTTCTTTGGAATCAGATGGTATACCCCAAAATCTAATTAGTTGAGAAAAGAATTCATCATTATCATCACACCCATTAAAAAACTCTGTTTCCTCGAAAGTGGAAAAGAGTAAATCAGCGACAGAAATATTGATTTCTTTGACGTCAAATAGGTTATAACATTTTTCTAATTCAGATTGGCTGAGTTTTATTTTCATGAGAATATCTTACCATATTTAGTGCATTTTTATTCACAAATGAAGTAAATGCTAATAAAATAGAGGCGAAATGGTTAACCATTTCAATTCGACTTATGTCAAAAGAAATTACTTCGTTAAAGAAAGCATATTGCACTCACTGCAAAACCGATAATGAACTCAACCGTATCTTTTTAGTCAATCCAGATGCGGATGTTTGCTATTGCCCTTATTGCATGTTTGAACAAAAACCAAAAGATGCGATTGAAGAATATAACTATTTCATGTCAGTGAAAGCTAATAAAGCGGAACGTTTACTTTTCCAAGATACGAAATTCTTTGATGCTTATAATTCCTTTGGCAAAATCATCGATATCGATCCAGATTATTCTAGAGGCAGATTTGGTAGAATTCTCTCTTTAATTTATATGTCGACATTAAGAAAGTCATACTTCGTTGATGCCGCTTTACTTTTAAAAAGCGAATCTGAAATGTATTTCCGCAGATTAAAAGACCAACTTGCTTTTGCAAGATTCCTCAAACGCGCGGACAATGCGATTAGAGAATATAAAAAGAGATTCGTTAGAAGATTAACAGTCAGAGAAAGATTTTATTCTGATGAATGCGCGAAATTATATTTCCAAAGACTATATGGAATGATCTATCTTAGAGAAACAATTCTTGAAGAATTGAATAAGATTTATAACAAAACACAAAACGAGAAAGTTGGTGTTTTAATTGATTCAATTCAAGGTGCTTTATCTGAAGATAATCATTTATTAGATGAAAGAGTTATCACCACGAATGGTGCCTTATTCAAAGTTGATAAGATTATCAATGATCGTCAACTACAGATTAAGCAAATCGGCGGTAAAGCTTTACCAATCAACCACTTTGTAAAATACAAGTTAGATGAAAATGAAAGAAAAGGTAGACTCATCAGTAACAAAGTCTACCCAGATAATTCAAGTTTAAGAACATTTACAAAGATTACTTTACCAATCTTCTTATTCTTCTTATCATTCGCGATTGGAGGAGGAATTTATTACTTCTTCATCAACGAACAATATAAGTTATATATGTTGCTTAGCGCTCTAGCGAGCGGCTTAGGCGCGGTAGTGGCCTTAGTCCTATTCATCTTCTGGAGAATTCAACTATCCAAACGTCGTCATTTAATTGATTGATGACTAATTCTTAAATAAGTTAATAATTTTAATAAAGCCTTGCCTCGATGCGAGACTTTATTTTTTTCTTCTTGAGTTAATTCAGAAAACCTTTTGTTCGCTTCATAGGAATGAAAGATTGGATCATAACCAAATCCACCTTCTCCTAATACATCAGTCGCGATTTCTCCTGGAGCGATACCTTCAAAGAGAAGTGGTTTATCAGTTTCATTGACTAAAACGATATCGCAAACAAATCTCGCTTTACGGTTATCTTTGCCTTCTAATCTTTTGAAGATTTCTTTAAACGCATTAGCGTGTCCACCTAGACTTTCTGCATATCTCGCGGAATGTAATCCTGGTTCATTATCAAGAGCTTCAATTTCTAAACCAGAATCGTCAGCGATAATTGGTAAATCCACTAATTTCGCGACAGATCTCGCCTTAATTAAGGCATTTTCATAATAATTCTTACCATTTTCTTCGACATCTTCTGGCTTGAGATTTAAATCGCTTAAACCATAAACAACGATTTTATGAGGAGCAAGAAAGCCTCTTACTTCTTGTAATTTATGTTTGTTATTTGTCGCTAAAACAATTTCGTAATTCATAATTAGTCCTCTTTTAATTTCTTTATTGATTTAATAATATTTCTTTTCTCACCTTGATATAAACTAACGCCTTCAAAGATTAATTCAAAGCCGCATTTTTCTAACACTCTTCTACTGGCCTTATTAATTGATAAAGCGATTCCATATATTTCTTCGATATTAGTATTATCTTTTAAATAATTGATAAATAGTTTTACTGCTTCAGTAGCGTATCCATTGCCAGTATATTTTTTTGCAATGTGATAGCCGATTTCTATCCCTTCATCAATCTGCACTAATTGAACATAACCGAGATTAGCGTTATCGCTATTACGAATAACAGCATATATAAGAGGATACTCATTGCTTTGATATTGACCGATAATGAAATTAACGACATCTCTTGCTTCTTCTTCAGTTTCAAAAACTTCATCAGGAACAAATCTGCGATTGTCTTCATCAAGAGAGTTCTGCCAAACATCTTGAATCATATTTTCGTTCATCTGAGCGATTGTTATGCGTTCGTTTTTTATTAATGTGTTGTTCATATAATCTATCTATATTATTTTATCACTTATTGAAAAATATGAAATAAAAAACAGTATACAAGTATACTGTTATCTTCATTTTGGAGCAGGTGACGGGAATCGAACCCGCATAACTAGCTTGGAAGGCTAGTGTTCTACCACTGAACTACACCTGCGTCACTGCGGTATATTATATAACCGCTAGTGAGCATTTTTCAACTTTATTTATTGATAAAATTTTCTAATTGGTTTCTATTCATGTAACCCATTGCTTGGTTCACGATTTCACCATCTTTTAATAAGAATAAAGTTGGAATAGCTTGGATTCCATATTTGCTTGCGATTGCTGGTGCTTCGTCGACATCGACTTTGACAACTTTTAAATCTGGATTTGCGTTAGCGATTTGTTCGATAACTGGGCTGAGCATTTTGCATGGTCCACACCAAGTAGCGAAGAAGTCCACTAAGACTTTACCTTCTTTAATAAATTCATTGAATTGTTGTTGATCGTTAATATGTTCAATCATCTTTCTTTCCTCCTATAGATGTAATAAATAGAATACTAATGCGATTACTAAGATATGAACTGGATAATATAAATATCCTCCATATTCAAACCACTTGCTATTATATCCTCGTTTTCCGTTATAAAGCAAAATAAATGCTCCAGCAAATAATGCATAGATTTGAACAGGCAAATATTGATAAGTTAAATAGTCACTGAAAAAGTGAAATAGTAAAACTATTGTTAATAAAAATAAGGCGGAAGTGATGTTTAACACATTTCTTTCAAAATCTGTTCCAGCGAATGTATCTTCAGGTACACCAATCTGTTTTGTGTGCGCTTTGAAGAATAAATCTTTAATCACATAACTGAGATAGAAGAAGAGGATTAATGCAAAAGACATCAAGCCATATTGGGTTCTTAAGAAATATGGGAACCAGTGAATTAAGATATGGTCAGTAACTTCAATCTTACTAGCGATAAATGATGTAAGAACATACGCGAATGGTAATAATGAGAATAACTTCTTCGGTCCTTTTAATCTTAAACAAAAGATAGTTGTAGCCCCTAAAGCTAAATCTAAAAAGATATTACCCTGATCTCTCATTGATTCGAAACCGAGAGAAGGAACGCTTACTAATACGATTAAAGCGATAGAAATAACAACCGCGAGAATAGATAATCGTAGGATATATTTAGGAAATGACTTTGTATGGAGGACACCTTCGACAATCATAAAGCAGAATAAAGGCATCGCGATACGACCAATAATACGGAAGATATCGAAGACGACAAGGTTATATCCATAGGAATAAGACATGACCCCAATATGGTCTAAAGTCATCGTAAGAAAAGCGACGATTTTTAATACAAAACCGCTGCAAATCTTCCAGTTTTTCGTTGAATTTTCGTTTTCCATAAATTATTTAAATAACAAAGTCATGACAATCGCGTACATGTTATTTGTGATATGTGCTAGTACGGATGCGCCAAATCCAAAACGGTCATAAGTAAAGGATAATAAGAACGCTGCGATCATATATGCAGGGAGATTTAATAGCTCAGTTTTCATATCTCCGGTAAAGTCAAAATGGATTAAAGCAAAGACAATAATTGTCACTATGTAGGCTAATACTTTATATTTTTTATTTAATGATTCAAATAGACCATAACGGTATATGAGTTCTTCGACAATTGGGCCTAAAATACCAACTGTAGCAATAGCGAGGAATGGGTACGCTTTGATAAAGTTTTCAACATAAGTTTCATTCGTATTCACATCTAGTTCAGTGAAAAGCGAAACGAACATATTGTAAAAAATGGTCGCGACAATAACTCCCGCTCCCATAGCGATACCAATTAATAAGTTTTTCCACTCAGCAAACTTTTTGATAAGCGTTAAGAGATTTGGAAGAATAATTGCGCAGAGAATTAAAAACAACAAAGCATATCTAATACTCGTCGTAATGGCTAGCCCATCGATAAACAATGGATCTTTACCGTTAACTAGTCCAGGATTAATCGATTGAAGAATTAATTGAACAACAATAGAGATGATGAGGTCACCAACGTAACCAACAGCAAAAACGAGCGCGTGGAACCACGGGGATGAATAAAATGGCTTCGGAGTTTTATTAGTTTTTTCTTCAACTTGAATTTCGTTAGTTTCGTTATTTTCCAACATTTTCTTTATTTCTCTAATAAAAAACTATACACTAAAAATGCCTCTTAATGAAACTATAACTTAATAAAGTTAATCGTGGATAAGGTGTTTGAATTCCAAAATTATGAATGTTGATAAGAGATACGAGAGTTTTTTAGAAGTAAATAAATCGAAGTTTTATTCGATTCTTTTACCATTAGAAAATGTCGATGATTTTAAGCCTCTTCTCGCTGAAATCAAAAAAGAACATTCAAAAGCAAAACACGTCGTTTATGCTTATCGAGTTGGAATGGCAAGTAAGTCAAACGATGACCAAGAACCAAAAGGAACCGCGGGTAGACCGTTACTTGAATTGCTTCACAAGAAGGATTTGAATAATTGCGTTATCTTTGTCGCTCGTTATTTTGGTGGCACGAAGTTAGGTGCTTCTCGTTTACTAAGAACTTATCTACAAGCCGGAATTAATGTGACAAATTTATTAGAAAAGTAAGGAGATATATTTATGCCAGAATGTGATGGAAATTGCTCAAGCTGTGGCAGCGCAGAAGGTTGTCCTTCTAAAATTGAAAAAGCCAAACTAAATGATCGTTCCAGTATCAAAAAGATTATTTGTGTTTTATCAGGTAAAGGTGGAGTGGGAAAATCCTTTGTCACTTCCTCTTTAGCGGTCTATTTAAATAGAATGGGTCATTCTGTCGGTATTTTAGATGCTGATATTACTGGTCCAAGTATTCCAAAGGCTTTCGGAATTAAAGAAAGAGCTTATGGAGAAGATAATTTGATTTACCCACTTATGTCTAAAGGTGGTATCAAAGTCATGTCAGCGAACTGCTTATTAGAAAATGACAGTGATCCAATCGTTTGGAGAGGTCCAATGTTTGGTAACTTAATTAGACAGTTCTACGAAGATGTCCTTTGGGGAGATTTAGAATACTTATTAATCGATATGCCTCCAGGAACTTCTGATGTGGCGTTAAGTGTATTCCAATTATTACCAGTTGACGAATTAATCATCGTCACTTCACCACAAGATTTAGTTAGTTTAATCGTCACAAAATCTATTAAGATGGCGAACATGATGAATATCCACACTTTAGGTGTTGTGGAAAATATGTCTTATTTAGCGTGTCCAAAATGCGGAGAGCAAATCCCAGTATTTGGTAAATCACATGTTGATGAATTAGCCAAAGAACAAGGTGTTGATGTTTTAGCTAAATTACCAATTAGAACAAACAATTCTGATTTAGTTGATAAAGGTCATGTTGAAATGGTGGAACTCGATGAAATCATTCCAGTGGCCAATAAAATCGTGGAGGGAAAATAATATGAGCGAACTGAAAAATAGACGCGAAAGATTATTCGCGAAAATGAAAGAAAATTCCGCGATGCTCTTATTTTCTGGTGTCGGGAAAATCTGCTCTGAAGATGAAGATTATCCATTCCAAAGTAATAGAAACTTCTTCTATTTAACAAAAATAGAACAAGATCATTCTGCGTTACTTTTAGTCAAAGGAATTGGGGAAAAGAAAGTCTATTTATTTATTGATGAATTCAACGAACTCAAAGAAAAATGGACAGGCAAAAGATTAACTTTTGAAGAAGCGAAATCTCTTTCTGATATCGGTTCAATTTATTCGATGAATTCTTTGGATTCAATGCTTGATTTAGCTTTAACTGATACGAATAACCAATACGGAAATATCTCAACTTTATATATCGATTTATCTCCAGAATTAAAAATCGGTTTAAGTCAATCGACAGAAACTTTCGCTAATGCGACAAAAGAAAAATATCCACATATTGAAATTGAAAGCGCTTATCCATTAGTGAGAGATTTAAGAATGGTGAAGACTCCCGAAGAAGTTCAAAATATCGTTAGAGCTATCGAAGTCACTAATACTGGTATTTGCAATTTGATTATCAATTTAAAACCAGGATTAAATGAATACGAATTAGCGGATTTATTTGAATTCTATGGTCGTAGTCATGATCGTCACCCATTAGCCTTCTCCACGATAGTGGCATGCGGCAACAGCGCGACATGTTTACATCACCCAATTGAGCAACAAAATGAGATTATTAAAGAAGGACAATTAGTCTTGTTTGATTTAGGTTATAGCCATAATGGCTATTCCGCGGATATTTCCCGTACTTATCCAGTAAATGGCAAGTTTGAAGGAAAACAAAAACTCATCTATGAAGCGGTCTTAGCCTGTAATAAAGCGGTTATTCAAAATATCCGTGTTGGTATCACAATCGCTGAACTTCAAGAGTTCACAAAAAAGTTCTTAAAAGAAAAATGCGTTGAATTCGGCTTAATGAAAGAAGATGAAGATATAGTAAAATATTATTATCACAATGTTTCACATCATTTAGGTTTAGATACTCACGATGCTTCAGTGAGAGAAAGACCTTTAGAAAATGGAAACGTCATCACAGTTGAACCAGGCTTATATTTCGCTAATTTAGGCATTGGTGTCAGAATCGAAGATGACATTTTAGTGGAAAACGGTAAAGCCAACGTTTTATCACATATCATTCCAAAAGAAATTAATGATGTCGAAAAATTAATGAGTTCGAAAGGTAGATAATTATGGCAAAGTATATTCTTTCTATTGACCAAGGTACAACATCATCAAGGGCCATCCTCTTTGATAAAGAGGGAACAGCGGTTTATAAGGCTCAAAGAGAAGTCGTTTGTTTATTCCCTAACCCAGGATGGGTTGAAGCGGATGCTTTATCAATTTGGATTAGCGTTATCGATGTCGTTAACGAATTATTAATTAAAGCGAACATTACATTTGCTTCAATTGATAGTATCGGTATCACTAACCAAAGAGAAACCACAGTGGTTTGGGAAAAGAAAACAGGTTTACCTGTTTATGATGCGATTGTCTGGCAGTCTAGACAAACAGCCTCTATCTGTGATTTATACGCGGATAAGAAAGAATATATCCATGAAAAAACTGGATTATTAATTAATCCATATTTCTCCGTTAGTAAGATTCGTTTTATTCTCGATCATATTCCAAACGGACAAGAAAGAGCGGAGAAAGGCGAACTTATGTTCGGGACAATTGACTCTTGGTTAGTTTATAAAATGACCCAAGGTAAAGTTCACGCGACCGATGTCTCTAATGCGAGTAGAACAATGTTATTTAATATCCACACCTTAAAGTGGGATGAAGATTTATTAAAACTATTTAATATTCCTAAGAATATTCTTCCAAAAGTTTATCCATCTTCTTATAACTATGGCATCGCTTCTCATTTTGATAAAAATGTTCCTATCTGTGGTGTCGCAGGTGACCAACAAGCCGCGTTATTCGGCCAAACATGTTTTGAAGTTGGTGAAAGTAAAAATACATATGGCACAGGATGCTTTATGTTAATGAATACTGGTAATAAGCCAGTAATCTCGAAAAAAGGTTTATTAACCACAGTCGCTTGGAAGATTGGTGATGAAACCGTTTACGCTTTAGAAGGTTCTGTCTTCGTCGGTGGAGCGGTTGTTCAATGGTTAAGAGATCAATTAAATATCATCCGTGAATCCGCTGATTCTGAAGCGTATGCTTCAAAGGCTGGTGGAACTGGTGGAGTTTATGTCGTCCCAGCATTTGTTGGTTTAGGTACCCCATATTGGGATGATGAAGCAAGAGGCGCAATCTTTGGTTTAACTAGAGGTACGAATAAATATCAATTGGTAAGAGCGTCTTTAGAAGGCATCGCCTATCAATGTAAAGATGTCATTGAAGTAATGAAAAAAGAGACCAGGACTCAATTAAAATGTTTGAAAGTCGATGGTGGTGCGACATCAAATTCTTATTTGATGCAGTTCCAAAGTGACATTCTTCAAACGAATATCTTGTTACCAAAATGTTTAGAAACAACGGCATTAGGCGCGGCTTATTTAGCTGGCCTTAATAGTGGTTTCTTTACCTCAATTGACAATATTAAGAAAATCCATTCATATCAAAATACATATTTACCAACGATGAAAAAAGACGAAGTCAATCGTCGTTATGAAGGATGGAAAAAAGCAATTAAAGCCACGAGGATGTTTGAATAATGGCGGAAATTAAACCAATTAGTTATCAAGAATTTTTAAAAGCTCTCGATTATATCGGAGCGGAAATCGGTGACGAACATAAAGAATACCTTTATGAGATTTATTCATACACAGTTGAGGGTATCGAAAGCGTCGCTGATACAAAAATGGTTGGTAACGTCCAAGGTGTTAACCATTTAGAATTAATTGGTTATTGCGTTGGAGAATATATGTACGCCGCATATAACTTATCTAAAGATAATTTAGAGAAATTCCAAAAAGATGAAAAAGTCTTTTTATCTATCTCCTCTGTTATCGCGGATAAGTATTTATCCCTATCTCAATTCTCATATCACGAACAATCTTTAGCGAATAGATTCACTCCTCCAATTTCCACATTATATGTGTATGTGAATTTCATGCTGAATATCGTCAGAAATTTCAATAAAAAAGATCCTCAAACTAGTTTACTCGCAGACCTATTTATGAAATCAATCAGCATTTGTAAATGCACTTTAGACTTATTGATTAGAGGATTTGAAACAGAAGCTTTCTCAACTTGGAGAACCCTCCATGAATGCGAATGTGCTTTAATCATTTTGAGCAATAGTGGTGAAGAAGCGATTAAAGTTTATCTTAAACATATGCAGTATGGTTTAGCTTTTAGAGATACAATTCAAGATAAAGCTAGACAAGAAGAAATCTTCTTAGCGATGAAAGAAGAGATGAAACAATACGATTTAAAGAGCAAAGATATCAAGAAATATATCGAGTATGGTTGGCTATACTCAGTTGTGAAAGAAGAGGATAAAAATAACCTCAAACTAAACTTCAGAGACGGCTTAGAAAAAGTCGCGGGATTAGAAGCATATGCGAAACGTTATGAAATGAGCAGTGAAATCATCCACGGCACCCCATTACTAGTTTATTCAGATAGACAGTATTTCTATTTCGTTACATTGCTATCGACTTATGAATCATTCTTTAGATTAGAAAACATCTTTTATCGTATGTTCATGAAGGTTGTCGCAAAAGAGCAAATCCAAGCCTATGAATCAATGAGAAAGATCTATTATTCTCACCTAGTCGCAATTCATCAAAAAGAAAGCGAACACTTCAAAGGTTGGCAAACAGTTAAAAGAACGAGAAAATAATGAAAAACATCGGCGAATTACCGATGTTTTTGTTTGTTTTTAATGTTTTTTGATTATGCGTCTTCGTAACATGAACCGCCGATAAATTCACGGATGATGGAGTTACATGGGACCCATTTATCTGGAATATCATCGAAGAATTTAAGCATACGGATTAATCTTTCGGCGACTGGGAAATATTCACTTTCAGTATCAATCGCTTCAAGTAATGGCATCGCGTGTTTCTTCATAACGCTTAATTCGTAAGATGAGAAGGAATTGTAAACAAAGTTAGCACCTTCTTGGGTATCGTAGATCCATCTGAATTCACCTTTACGGACGCTGGCCCACATACTCATCGTGTCAATCGCGGACGCACCACGGAATTGATAGTCTCTCACGATTCTTCTTAAAAGACGTAAGTCAGTAAGTGAAAGTGGGTTATGATTATCGATGTTAACTTGCGCTTGTGGAGCGATGAAAATCTTGAATTTTTGATGGCTTGGAATCGATTCAGTCATCTTTTCATTTAAGGCGTGGATACCTTCAATGATGATTGGTTGATTTAATGGAACTTTAAGTTTTCTACCAGGAACACGATGTCCAAGCATGAAGTCAAATTTTGGAAGTTCAACTTCTAAGCCAGAAATTAAGTCAGCGATATTTTGGTTGAATAATTCGACATCTAATGCATCGACCGCTTCTAAGTCTGGATTGCCATCTTCATCTTTTGGAGCTTGATCTCTTGGTAAATAATAGTCATCCATAGAAATACGGATTGGTTCAATACCGCGTGATAATAATTCAATTCTTAATCTGTTTGCGAATGTAGTTTTACCTGAGGAAGAAGGACCGGCGATACAAATCAATCTGATATCTTCTTTACCGCTTTCGATCATTTGACCTAATTCGCATAATTGGCGATTGTGTCTTTGTTCATTAAGAGTGATGAAATCGATGTCGCCATCTTTTTCAATTCTCTTATTGATACCGACGATAGTGTCACAACCTGTGATCTTGGCCCATTCATGAGCTCTTTTTAATGTTCTACCAAAGGTAGGTGCTTCTTCAAATGGTGGAATCTTTCCATCTTCTTCTGGTCTTGGATATTGAATAATAACACCAGGATGATAGAAACGGATTTTCCATTTGTTAATGTATCCGGTTGATGGAACCATACGGTTATACATATAGTTCATATATCCATCACAAGTATAGAAGTGAGCGGTTTTTTCTGGACGGTATTTTAAGATATCTAATTTATCTTGCGCGCCTATATCTTTTAATATTCTTTCAGCTTCTTCTTTACTAACGATAGAACGGATAAGTGGCAAATCTAAATCAACAAGTCTTTTCATTTCTCTTTCTAGTTCATGAGCAATGATAACATTACTTGTCGTCTCTTTATTGAGGATTTGCATAAAGACTGAACGGGAAACGTTGTAGGAGAAACGAATCTCGAAGTCTGGATGGAGATTATGCATGGCCATTGCCACCAAGTAGCGTAAGCTAGCTTCGTAGGATGGTCTGGCATCTCTGTCCTTACAAGTCAATGGGACAACCGTCGCGTCCTTATCAATACAATAGGTTAATTCACGAACGCGGCCATTGACATAGGCACAAACCAAATTTTTATCTGGACCAACGATGTCCAAAATAGAAACTGGCTTGTCATAAGTTTTAGTCTCGTTATTAAAAGTAACGTTAAATGGCATATAATAAGCCTCCTTTTATGTTCTTACTTCACTTTAATTTTATCGGTAATGCGACATCTTTACAACTAATTATAATTACTCTTTCATACACATATATGTTTGTGCTATAATTCTCTCGAATTATGAGGTTTTTATATGAAGAGATTACTTGTTGTCGTTGATTACCAAAATGATTTCGTGGATGGTGCTCTCGGATTCGAAGGCGCAGACGAGATAGAAAATAATATCGTTGATTTAATTGAAAGATTCGAAAAAAATCATGACTTTATCGCCTTTACTTTCGACACACACGAAAGAGATTATTTAAGCACAACTGAAGGCAAATGTCTACCAGTAGAACACTGTATTAAAGGAACAGAGGGCTGGAAGATTAGAGAAAGACTCGCTGATTACGCCAAAAGACATCAATGTTTTGAGAAGCATACCTTTGGTAGTTTGGATTTAGGCAACTTCATCAGAGGTTTGAATCCATTGATTAACGAAGTTTATTTAGTCGGTTTAGTAAGCAACATTTGTGTTATTTCTAATGCGATTATCGCAAAAGCGGCACTAGATAAGTATGGAAGAGTGTATGTTGTGAAAAACGCGACCGCTTCTTTTGATAATGAAATGCAACAAAAGGGTTTTGATATCTTAGAAAACCTTCATATTAAAGTTATTTAAAATAAAGGGGAATTTTATTTATGAGAAACATGGTTTATATCCAATCAGGTGGACCAACTTCTGTTATTAACACTTCGTTATATGGAGCGATTAGAGAAGCGCAAAAACATCCTGATAAAATCGACCATATTTATGGTTCATTACACGGTATCGAAGGATTAATCGTTGACGAATTAATCGATATCGGAAAAGAAGATGATGAACAAATCGAATTATTGCTTCAAACTCCAGGAAGTATTTTAGGTACAACAAGAAGAAAACTTCCTGCTGATCATCACTCACTTGAATATAAATTCATCATCGAAAATTTAGTTAAACACGAAATCAAATACGTTTTCATCAATGGTGGAAACGATTCAATGGATACCTGCTACAAGATCTCACAGTTAGTGAAAGAAATGAATTTAGACATCGTTGTTATCGGTGTTCCAAAAACAATTGATAACGATTTAGCGTGTACCGATCACTCACTTGGTTTCCCAAGCGCGGCGAAATATGTCATTAACTCAATTAATGCAATGGCTAAAGACGCTCAATGTTTCCAAGTTGGTAAAATCCATATTTTTGAAATCATGGGCCGTAATGCTGGTTGGTTAACCGCTGCAGCGGACTTATTACCAGAAGATACACGTCCAGACTTATTCTACATCCCAGAAAATCCATTTAACTTAGATGAATTCTTAAAAGATGTCAAAGAAGTTTATAAGAAAAAAGGCTATGCCTTAGTCGCAGTTAGCGAAGGCATTCAAGTTCCTCGTGGAGATAGGGTTGTTCGCGTCGATGGCTTTGGTCATGCTCAATTAGGTGGTGCGGCTAGCTCCTTATGTCACGTTATCGAAGCTTCTTTAGATTTACCAACTAGAGCGGTTGAATTCTCTTTAACTCAAAGAGCGTTCCCAGCGATGATTTCTAAAGTTGATAGAGAAGAAGCAATCGCTACAGGTGCTCTCGCGGTTAAATCCGCTCTTCAAGGAAGAACAGGTAAGATGGTTGTCTTTAAGAGAATGTCATCTCACCCATACAAAATCGATATGCAATTATGCGATTTAAGAGAAGTTGCAAATGCTGAATCCATCATTACTGATGAGTTTAAACACGATAAAACAAAATTCTCTGAAAAATTCCGTGAATATTTAAGACCACTCATTGAAGGTGAAGTGGAAATCAAATACGAACACGGTATTGCCAAAATGGCAAAATTCAAAAATCACATGGTTGAATAATGAAAAATTGGTTCAAGAATCTATCAAATTCTTATCAGATATCTTTAATATCTCTCCTGGCAGTTATTGCAGTCTATTTGATAGTTCTCTTTGGATATTTCATCAATTTCTCCGGTCTTCCTAACGGAATATTGATCGGGGGACTATCCGGAGTGTTAAGTAATTTCATTCTCGGACTATTAGAAAATGTTGATGAAAAGAAAGGCAAACCAATTTGGACAATTATTGTCACAATACTTCGTTTTGTCCTCATCATTGGGTTATTAGTTCTCTCAGTTATGCTCGAATATTATTTCGAGGGCACATCGGGAATTGTTAATCCATTCGCAGTTGTTGGGGGATATATGATATCCCTATTTGTTAACTTAGTTTATTACATCGCGGAGAAGCCAAATGTTTGATAATTTCTTAAAAACAGAAATATCCGGTGAAGTGATTTCTTCGATGATTGTGATGGGCATCATTGCTATTTTAGCAATCATCATCGGAATTCAAGCTCACTTCCAAGACCCTTTGAAAAAACCAAAGGGACTTTTGCTTATCGCGGAAATCGGTGTCAAATTCTTTGATAACTTTGTCGAGAATTTAGCGGGTAGTCGTTTACCTGGATTCGGTGGAGTGGTGATGTGCTGCGCGGTATATCTCTTCATCTCGTTCATTTTCGGTTTAACAGGTCTACCTTCACCAGTCACTTATATGGCGGTTCCATTAACTTTAGGTTTAACCGCTTTTATGTGCATACATATCGTCAGCGCGAGATTCACAAAATGGAAATATTTCAAACGATATGTGGAACCTTTCCCGGTGTTTTTACCAATTAACTTAATTTCTATGTGGGCTCCAGTTTTATCCCTCACTCTCCGTTTATTCGGTAATGCAGTCGCCGGTATGACTTTAATGTCATTACTCTATGCATTCCTCGGATCGGTGGGCCCAACATTATTCCAAGTGATGGGAGAAAATGTCCATGTCGGAACCTTTGTCGCTCCAATCGTGACATCAATCCTACATGCTTATTTTGATTTGTTCTCTGGTTTTATTCAAACCACTGTCTTTATTTCGTTAATGACAATTTTGACAGGGCAAGAAATCCCAGATGAAGAATAGATTTCTAAAGAAAGGAGAAGAAAAATGGAAAAATATTTAGCAGTCGCAATCGCTATCTTAGCAGTTATGCCTTCCGCGATATTCGAAGGTGTTATTTGTGCGCACGCAGTTGATGGCATTTCCCGTAATCCAGATGCGTATAGCAAAATCCGTACCACAATGATTTTGGGCTGTGCTTTAACAGAAACAACCGCTATTTATGCATTATTAATTTCAATCTTAATCTTATTCGTTGGTTAGTATTGAAAAACAAAAAGGAGGAATCGTATGGTTCGTTTTGGTCTCATACTTGAAGGCATACAAACCTGGGGCGATGAAATTGGCGAGAAAATCGGCAACAATCTCATTCCTAGCTGGGTTAGTTTTGTCATGCAAGTCGCGGCGTTTATTATCCTCCTCGTTATCGTTGTCTTTGTCGCCTATAAACCAGTGAAAAAGATGCTTAAGGCGAGACAAGATTACATTGAAAAAGAAATAAGCGACGCAGAAAAAGATAAAGCTGCCGCTGCCGTCAATTTGACGCAATCACAAGAAACAATTCTTGCGAGCAAGAAACAAGCTTCTCAAATCCTCGAAGAAGCTAATCTTGAAGCGCAAAGAAGACAAGAGGAAGCTTTAGAAGAAGCTAGATTACAAATAGCCAAGATGAAAGCCGATGCTGAAAAAGATATCAAAAGAAGTAGACAAGAAGCTTTAGATGATATCCATAAAGAAATGGTGGACATCGCGTTATTAACATCTAGTGAAATTTTAAAACGAGAAGTTAACAGTAAAGATAACGCTCGTTTGGCCGAGGATTTTATCGATAGACTATAGTTTTTATGAATGAAATTGCTTCACGTTATGGATTAGCATTATTCTCTATTGCGGAAGATAGAAATGAAATCTTGAATCTGCAAAAAGAGTGTAAGGAATTAAAGAAGGTTCTCTTAGAGAATCCTGATTTTATCACGCTATTAAATAACTCTTTCCTCCCTCCAGAAGAAAGAGAAGGAATCGTTGATAAAACATTAAGTGCTTTCGATAAAGATATCGTTTCATTAATTAAATTATTAATTAAGAACGGTAGAAGTTTACATCTATTAGAAGTATTAGATGTCTTTAATTCATATTGCAATCATGCTCGTGGAGTGGATGAAGGACTAGTTTATTCGGTTGATCCATTAGACGAACAATTAAAACAAAAATTAGAAAAGAAAATCTCCAAGCTTGAAGGTGTGGAAGTTGAACTCACTAACAAAATTGATCATAACCTTATCGGTGGTATTAAAGTTGTTATCCACGGAAAGATTTATGATGGTTCAATCAAAAACAAGCTAGAGAATATGAGAACTGACCTTTTAAAAAAGGAGGGTGTAACGTATGAAAATTAAAACAAATGAAATCAGTGCGTTAATCAAAGAGCAAATTAAACATTACGAACACAAAGTGGATTCTAGTGATGTCGGTACAGTTATTTCTGTCGGTGATGGAATCGCTTTAATTTATGGTCTAGATCAAGCTATGCTTGGTGAATTACTTTTATTCCCAAACGATGTATATGGCATGGTCATGAATTTAGAAAGCGAGAACGTTGGCGTCGTTCTTTTAGGTGATGACACTTTAGTTAAAGAAGGTGACACAGTTAAGAGAACTAAAACCGTTATGGAAGTTCCAGTTGGCGATAACTTACTCGGTAGAGTAGTTAATGCTTTAGGTCAACCAATTGACGGATTAGGCGAAATCAAAACGACAAAAACTAGACCGATTGAAAGAATTGCTCCTGGCGTTATTACTCGTAAAAGCGTCGACACCCCATTAGAAACTGGTATCACCGCGATTGATGCGATGACTCCGATTGGAAGAGGTCAAAGAGAACTCATTATTGGCGATCGTCAAACCGGTAAAACAGCGATTGCTATCGACTCCATTATCAACCAAAAAGATAAAGGTGTTTTATGTATTTATGTCGCGATTGGTCAAAAGAATTCCACAGTGGCCCAAATCGTTGATAAATTAAAAGAATTTGATGCGATGAAATATACCCTTGTTGTCGCAGCGACCGCAAGTGAACCTGCTCCATTACTTTATGTTGCCCCATACGCAGGCGTTGCGATGGCGGAAGAATGGATGGAACAAGGCAAAGATGTTTTAATCATCTATGATGATTTAAGTAAACATGCAGTTGCATATCGTACTTTATCTCTCTTATTAAAGAGAAGTCCAGGTAGAGAAGCTTATCCAGGTGATGTCTTCTATTTACATAGCCGTTTATTAGAGAGAGCATGTAAGTTAGATAAAGCTTATGGTGGTGGATCTATTACTGCTTTACCAATCATCGAAACTCAATCTGGTGATATTTCCGCATATATTCCAACAAATGTTATCTCCATCACAGATGGACAAATTTTCTTACAAACCGATTTATTCAATGCTGGACAAAGACCAGCCATTGATAGTGGTTTATCCGTTAGCCGTGTCGGTGGCGCTGCTCAATACACTGCGACTAAACAAGTCGCTAAGAGTTTAAAAATCGAATTAGCGAGCTTTAATGAAATGAAATCATTCGCTCAATTTGGTAGCGACCTCGATAACAGCACAATCAACATTTTGAAGCATGGTGAAGTTTTACTTCAAGTGCTCAGACAAGAACAATATAAACCTCGTAGTTTATCTACCCAAGTCTTCGAATTATTTATGGCGAAAGAGAAATATTTAGATAATTTAGAAACTAATAAAGTTCGTCCAGTTTTAAACGATGCATTTAAATATATCAAGACCAATCATCCTGAGTTATTAAAGAGCATCGATGAGACAAAAGAAGTTTCTAAAGATGTCGCTTTAGCGTTAAAGAAATATATCGAAGAATATTTTGAAGTTAATAAATAGTAAATAACATGTCTCAACAAATTACGAAAATTAAAAGCCGAATTAAAACAGTCAGTAGTGCATTAAAAGTCACTAGTGCGATGAAGCTTGTTTCAACAGTTAAACTTAACCGTTATAAAAACAAGATGCTCGCGAATCGTGATTATTCTAATAGAATAAATGACATCACTGATGAGGTTTTAAAATGGACAAAATCAAGAAATAAGTTTTTTGTTGAGCCAGCTGATATAAATAAGAAATTATATGTTATCGTCTCTTCCACATTAGGTCTTTGTGGAGCGTATAACACGAATATCTTCAAACTCGCAGATGCGACCATCGGTGAGAATGATGAATTAATTGTTTTAGGAAAAAAAGGTTTGACCCATTTTGAAAATGGGAATAACGAGTTAATCCTCGACTTCTCATCTTATTCATCTATAAAAGATGAAGGGTTAGTGAAAAAACTCACTGATTACCTCATCAAAGCGTTCTTAGATGAGAAATATAATGAAGTCCACTTAATTTATTCTTCTTACCGTAATTCAATGGTCTTTACTCCAAAAGATCAATTGATCTTACCAATTAGAAAAGATAACGAGCCAGAATTCAATGAATTCTCTCCAATCTTAGAACCAAATGAAGAACAATTATTAGAAGTTCTTACCCCGTTATATTTAAAAACAATTGTCTATTCTAGATTACTAGAATCAGAAGTTTGTGAACAAGCCGCGAGATGTAATGCGATGGAATCCGCGACTGATAACGCAAACGAATTACTCGATGCACTCAATATTGAATTTAATAAAGCTAGACAATCCGCGATTACTCAAGAAATCACTGAAATCGTTGGTGCGGCAGAAGCATTATAGGAGGCTATTATGGAAAAGAAAGTATCGAAAGGAAAAATCGTTCAAGTTGTTGGACCAATTATCGACGTTGAATTCGCTAATCAACACTTACCAGAATTATTGACCGCTTTAATTATTCCTTTAGAAAAAGACAAAACTTTAACAATTGAAGTGGCTCAACATATCGGTGATGATGTCGTTAGAGCGGTCTCAATGGGACCAACCGAAGGTTTGGTGAGAGGAATGGAAGTTATTTCCACTGATGCGCCAATCTCTGTTCCGGTCGGAAGAGAAACATTAGGTAGAATGTTTAATGTTTTAGGTGACCCAATTGATGGATTAGAACCATTAAAAGATGCCAAGAGAATGTCTATCCACCGTAATCCTCCAAAATTTAAAGACCAATCCACAAAGAAAGAAATCTTTGAAACCGGTATTAAAGTTATCGATTTACTCTGCCCATATGTCAGAGGTGGCAAAATCGGTTTATTCGGTGGCGCTGGTGTTGGTAAAACCGTTTTAATTCAGGAATTAATGAATAACATCGCTAATGAAAAAGGCGGTATTTCCGTCTTTGCTGGTGTTGGCGAAAGAAGCCGTGAAGGTAACGACTTATATTACGAAATGAAAGAATCTGGTGTTATTAATAAAACCGCGCTTGTCTTTGGACAAATGAATGAGCCGCCAGGAGCTCGTATGAGAGTTGGTTTGTCTGGCTTAACTATGGCGGAATATTTCCGTGACCAAGAACATACCGATGTTTTGTTATTTATTGATAACATCTTCCGTTTCACTCAAGCTGGCAGTGAAGTTTCTGCCTTATTAGGCAGAATGCCTTCCGCTGTTGGTTACCAACCAACATTAGCGACAGAAATGGGTCAATTACAAGAGAGAATTACATCCACAAAAGATGGCTCTATTACATCAGTTCAAGCGATTTATGTTCCCGCTGATGACTTAACTGACCCTGCTCCAGCCACTGCGTTCTCACACTTAGATGCAAAGACAGTTTTAGATAGAGGCATTGCCTCATTAGGTATTTTCCCTGCAGTTGATCCACTTAATTCATCTTCAACCGCTCTTGAACCAGGAGTCGTGGGAGAAGAACATTACGAAGTCGCTAGAAAAGTAATTGAAATCCTTGAAAGATATAAAGAATTAAGCGACATCATCGCTATCTTAGGTATGGATGAATTATCCGATGAAGATAAGAAGATTGTCGCTAGAGCTAGAAGAATTAGAAACTTCTTATCTCAACCATTCCACGTTGCCTCTCACTTCAACGGCATCGATGGTATTTATGTGAAAGTCGCTGATACAGTGAGAAGTTTTAAAGCTATCTTAAACGGCGAAGCTGATGACTTACCAGAAAGCGCTTTCTTATATGTTGGCACGATTGAAGAAGCGAGAAAGAAAGCTGAGAGTTTAGAATAATGAAATCATTCCTTTTAGACATCTACACTCCATATGGTCACTATCTATCTGATCAGGTAGAATCTTTAAAAGTGGCTTCTGAAGAATATACATTAGGTATCCTTCCAGATCACGCCCCTTTGATTTCCACGGTGGCTATTTGTGAGATTGTCATTGAAGCGAATGGTGAAAAGCATAATTACGCCACATCAGGCGGAATTATCAAAGTTAAAGACAATAAAGTCGAATTATTATTAAACACAATTGAAAGCCCTGATGAAATCGATTTATCAAGAGCTGAAGCCGCGAAAGAAAGAGCGGAAAATAGGTTATCAAATACTAACCTTGAACCAATTGCAATAACCCGTAGTAAACTTGCTTTAGCGAGAGCTATTAACAGAATTAATGTTAAAAAAGGAATTAAGTAAATTATCTATCTCATTACCACTTGCGGAATCATATCCTAAAGTGGTTTTTATTTGCCCGTTTTCATAGACAATTAATGACGACCACGAAAGATCATTATTCGACGAAATATAAGAAATTAAATCGGAATTTGCGATATTTTTATCGAGAATTAAAACGTTTTTATTTGATTTGATTGCGAGTGGATATAGGTGAGAATTATAAATATCTTTCTCGGTATCACTACCTGAATCATAAGTATAAACGAGAAAGTTTTCGTTATTTTCGATCGTGGAAATTAGTGAGTCTAATGTGGTTGCCGTCCATATATTTGTTGATATCAATTGAGGCTTAATAACACGAGAAAAAGTCGTGGAGTTATTAAGTGTATTTGTATCAGCTTGATAGGTTAACTCGCCTTGTTTGAAAATATATAGTAAAGGATATGACAATGATTTATTAAAGTATTGACTTTGTTCACTAACTAAATATTCGATTGATGAATCGTACATTTCTATTTGATAAAAGGCATAATGATTATCTTTAACAAATTGGTTAATACTTTCTTTTGCGTTATCACAAAAACTACATGCGGATGTATAAAGTAATAACGAGAATGAATAGTCGTTCTCAATCATGTAGTCGACACTTTTCGCGGTTAGTTCAATCGCGTTTTTCTCTAGTGACATTGGGCTATGAATCGCGTTATCGTTTTTCACGTCTGAGCATGAACAAATAGTGAGAAGCGATGAAAGTAATAATGTAATAAATGCCTTTCTCATATCTAGAATATTATCATATTTTAGTATATGGATGGCCATATTTGTGGTAAAATAATACTAATTGGAGGCAATCTATATGCATGCTTGGCACGATGTAAAACCTGGAAGAATTACTCCAGAAAAGTTTTTAGCGCTTATCGAAATATCAAAAGGATCAAAGAATAAATACGAACTCGATAAAGAGACAGGTCACTTAATTCTCGACCGCGTTTTATTCACATCCACTCACTATCCACAAAACTATGGTTTTATCCCACGTACTTACGCGGAAGACTATGACCCATTAGATGTTTTGGTTCTTTGTAGTGAAGATATTTTACCAATGTCATTCGTAGAATGTAGCCCAATTGGTGTCCTTATCATGAAAGATAATGGCTTAAATGATGAAAAGATTATTGCGGTAGCAAATAATGACCCATTTTATAACGGATATAGAGATATCTCTGATATTCCAGATCACGTCATGGATGAAATTAAACACTTCTTCTCTGTTTATAAAACATTAGAAGGTAAAGATACCGCGGTTGATGAAGTGAGAGGAAGAGATGAAGCTCTTCGTATCATTGGTGAATGTATTAAAACATATCACAATATCATCGAACCAAAAATTAAAGCGGAAAGAAACGCGAAATAATGATTCATATCGTATTATTTAGACCGGAAAAACCTCAAAACACTGGAAACATAATGAGAACATGCGTGGCCATCCATGCATGTCTTCATATTATTGGACCATTGTCTTTTTCTATTGATTCCAAAGACCTTAAAAGAGTGGGGATGGATTATATCGATGATTTGAAGATGACTTATTACGAAGACATTGAAGACTTTAATAAGAAGCATCCAAATCAAGAAATCTATTACATTACTAGATATGCGGATAAAGTTTATTCATCAGTAGATTTTTCTGATGAAATCAAAAATATCTATGTGATGTTTGGAAGAGAATCTACTGGTATACCTCACGATATCTTAAGAGCCCATCCAGATTATCTACTTAGATTACCAATGGTCCCAGAAGCGAGAAGTCTAAATCTTTCTAACTGCGTAGCGATCATCGCTTATGAAATATTAAGACAACAAAAATTCCCCAATCTCGCGACAAGTGAAGCGATTAAAGGGGAAGACTTCTTAATTAACGAAGTAAAGAAATAATTAATGATGTCTCTTTAATAATTCGTAAGTTTCTTTACGGATATCGTGAAGAGTAATTAATTCATATTTATCTAAAAGGGTGAGACCGAGTTCTGGTCCTTTTTTGATGTATTTGACTTTGGTGTACTGGATATCTCCTGATGTCTTATTTGAGAGGATTAAACACATTTCCGCGGCGGTCAATATCATCTCTTTACTTGGGTTCTCGTTAGCGATGACAACATGGCTTCCGTGGTAGTCTTTGATATGGAAGTAATAATGCTCTTTTTTGGCAATTTTAAAAGAAATATCATTGTTTTGCTGCATATTTTTGCCAAAATAGATCTTCGTGTCCTCTATTAAGACATAGGAATACTTATTAACTTTGTTTTCTTTTTTGTTCGTGTTTTTAAACTTATGAGGCATGATTTCTTTGGCTAATTCATATAAGTCTTCATCGCTCATATAGTCGACTTGTGAATATGTTACTTCAAGATATTCAATCTCTTTAACCGCTTTGTTATATTCTTGTCGGTTGACCTCTAAAGTTCTCTTCGCCTTTTTATATTTTTTATAAAATAGGTTCGCGGTTTGACCAATTGGCAAAGTGAAATCAATCTCTAATTTGAGATCATTAATATATTTCTCCAATGCATCTTTATCATTGATATAGGCAAGGAGATAATCACCATATTCTTGATAGATTAATTTCTCTTTTGCCTCTTCATATTCTTTATCTAAAACTTTAAGTTTTT
>JAZQVN010000006.1:0-3237 GCA_045631885.1 Bacilli bacterium | reverse complement strand
CCCCTAACATTGCAAAATAGTAATAAAGAACCATATTTACCTACTTTCAATTAACAATCAATTATTCTATTTCCTCTAATTGATTTGCTATCCTTTGATATTATATCACTACTCAAACGAGAAAAAATGGCAAAAAAAAATGCAGCCGCTCACACGACTGCGTAACCGTTGCACTGTGGCAGGGATCGAACTCCCTGCTCAACAGATACCCAAGTTAAGTTCTTTCGACTGGTGGTGGTTCTTGTTGACGATGCGTTTTGAATTGAATTAGCACATCGGTGGCCAGCTTCCTCTAGTTATTAGCTTTGAGGCTGTCTTCCTCTTCGTCATGTCCGGTGCTGGGTTTACTCCGTCAAACTTTAACGCGGAGACCAGTGATAGCAAGCTATCAGGGAGGAACGTACCGATGATTATGACCTTCATCATAATCCTTTGCTAGAGCAACCAGTTAACTGAGAGTGTTTGAATCTCAGAGGTTCCTGAGTCAATTGCGGGAAGTGGTTGGCTTACCTAGTCTTGAGTTCATTAGCCCATTTCTCAGTGAGGAATCTCTTTAGAAGTTCATCACTTGCTCCACATGCGAGTTGAGTTGTGTGGATTAGGGTTGTCTATCGGGGATTGGGCGATAGAAGTGTTTGCGCCTCTTTGATCATGTCCGGCGGTGGGATTACGCTGTTAAACTCTAACTCAGCGACCACTGAAACAGTGAGGTGTGCCGTTTAGCCACTCGGGAGGAGTGACTAGCCATCTGCAATCATTGGATGAGAGCTTTAATCTCAAGGACCTTACTATCAACGTCGTGTAGGGGGCTGATTGACTTACGATCGGCTGAATTTCACAACTTTTTTCGCGGATCTTTGACCCGAAGGTGTTCCGCCTATCTCACGTTTTGAGTTGACTTTAGCGTGATTGGTTGTATCTGAGGTATTAAGTTCAGACTGTCCTCTTCGACTGTGTCGGGCGGTGGGCTTACGCTTTCAAATTCTAACTAAGCGGCCACTCTAGGAGGGAGGATCGACCCCGATGAATTCCTAAGAAGTCATCTACTAGTGCGATCATTAATCAGAGAAGGTTTTTAATTCTCGGAAACGCTGTGTCAACTTCGTTACTGCGTTGATCGACTTACCTAGATTTGAGATATAAGTAACTATCGTTACTTTTATCTCATCCAACCGGTTTCCCGTTTGGATTAGTATAGTATGCTCTTTTTTTATTTTTTCGTCAATACTTTTTATAAAATTTTTTTATTTTTTTATTAAAAATATTTTTAATTTTACTTTAGTAAAATTACTTTTTGCAAAAAATTAGTAAAAAATATATAAATAAATGCTTTTTTATATGAAAAAAATAAATTAATTATTCTTTTATTTAATATTTATTAGCATTATGCGCGCGTATATATAAGAAAAATCAGAACCTTTCGATCCTGATTTTATTCAACATTCTTGTAATAATTCTCTAATTGAGGTCTTGCTTTAATGTAATAAGGCTCTAATCTCTTATCAAAATGTTTACCCATTCCTTCAAGAATTATCTTATCCGCTTGTTCAAATGACATACTTTCTTTATAAACTCGCTTACTCACTAAAGCATCATAGACATCTGCGATAGCCATAATACGCGCTTCAAATGGTATCTCTTCACCTTTTAATCCTTTTGGATAACCTGATCCATCCCATCTTTCGTGATGATAATGGGCAACGTTTTCTGCGATACGCATAAATTCTACATCATCAGTGCCTTCTAAGATTCGATGCACTATTCTTGCACCTTCCGCAGCGTGAGTTTTCATTATTTCGAATTCTTCTGGAGTGAATTTACCTGGTTTTCTTAATATTGCATCATCGACAGCAATCTTACCTAAGTCATGCATAGGCGCGGCTCTCACAAGATTGAAGCAGAATTGTTCTGTCATACCTGGATAATTATCTTCTTTCATCGCTTCAACGAGGAATTTAATACAATCACTCGTTCTTTTAATATGTCCACCTGTGGAATTATCTCGACCTTCCACCATAGTGGCCATGCCTAAAACTAATTTATTTTGCATTTCTTGAACGTGCGCTGTCTTTTTACGGACTTCTTCTTCAAGTTGACTGTTATATGTCTTAATTAATTTAATGTGTTCTTGGTTAACCGTATCATCAGTAATAAAGAATTGATAACCATGATAGAAATGACCAACTTTTAAATTATTGAGATTTAATAAATAGGTTTTACTGTCTCTTTCAATATATCTTTTATTGTCATCTGGGTTTTTAAGGAAAGAATCAACAAGAGGTAATAATTCAGTTTTACCTAATTCATCATTATCCACTGTGTGGTCGACAACATAATTATTTAGTTCAGGAAACATCGCTTTCGCAGTTTCATTACTCCCTAAATATCTCATCTTATGATCAAAAGAGATAAAACCAGTGTCGCCTTTTTGGACCAATGAATCAGTCACAGAGTCAGAAGCATCATATAATCTTAATCTAGAAGCGATAATTAAATATAAAACCATCCCTAAGTTATATGTCGCTGGTAATAATTCAAGTTTCTTAGAGATTAATCTTCCACCAAAGAAACCAACAAAAGCGATAGTCACTGACAAAACAACTAAGAAGAGGATCTTACGAGAAACTTGTTTCTTTTTAATAAAGCTATAAATAAGAACGCCAATAGTCGCAAGATAATAAATAATAACCACCGCATAGAAGACACCATGCATGAATCCATAATGTTTATCAGTGATGTATGTGGAGCCATAGAACTCTGCGATAGATGGCATATCCAGATAGAAAATGTTTGAATAACCAATTGTTAATGAAGTAATAAAAACAGCGGAAGAAACAACGATACAAGCGGTTTTAATATACGCATTAATCTTCACATCGCAAATGTTGAAAACTAAAAACATCGCATATAAAAGCAAGAAACATCCACCTATATAAGTTAACCTCAATCCCATCACAGCCTCTTCGACTGTGTGAGAAATCGCAACAAACATATGAGCTAAACTTAACACGACATTTAAAATACAAATGATTGTAATATTCGCGTCAAAATGCTTATGAAAAATAAAAGAATAGACAATTAATAGTAAAATTGAAACCCCTAACATTGCAAAATAGTAATAAAGAACCATATTTACCTACTTTCAATTAACAATCAATTATTCTATTTCCTCTAATTGATTTGCTATCCTTTGATATTATATCACTACTCAAACGAGAAAAAATGGCAAAAAAAAAT
>JAZQVN010000005.1:0-17621 GCA_045631885.1 Bacilli bacterium | reverse complement strand
CGTAACTGTGTTGGTTGTGGACTCTGTGTTGCGGAATGTAACGCTAATAAGATTGGTAAGATCGCTCTTGAAATGGTCGAAGCCAAATCTCAATTCCCACAAGAAGAAGCGGCAGAATACTTATTCAAACACGTTTCTTATAAAGCTGACAAATTACCAGCAGCATTACAAGAAACACCTAAAGGTGTTGGCTTCTTAATGCCATACATGGAAATCTCTGGCGCTTGTGCTGGATGTGGTGAAACTCCATATTATAGATTAGTCTCACAATTATTCGGTAAAGACATGCTTGTCGCTAACGCAACTGGCTGTTCATCCATCTATAGTGGTTCCACTCCATTAACTCCATTCTGCACCGATAAAGAAGGCCAAGGTATTGCTTGGGCGAACTCCTTATTCGAAGATAACGCTGAATTCGGTTATGGTATGAGAGTGGCGACAAATGCCAAATTAAGAAGAATTATCGAAATCTTAGAAGCTGCTAAAGAAAGAGGTCTTGAACCAGAATTAGCCGCAAAGATCGATGAATACTTCGCAAAGATTAAAGATCGTCAAGCGATGAGAGTAGTTGTTCCTGAATTAGTTGCTTTAGTTAAAGCAAGTAAAGATGAAGGAATCAAAGAAGTCCTCGCTTATGAAAGAGATCTCGCTGATAAATCCATTTGGATCGTCGGTGGTGATGGTTGGGGCTATGACATCGGTTACGGTGGCTTAGATCACGTTATCGCTAACGATGAAGATGTTAACATCTTATTACTCGATACCGAAGTCTATTCCAATACCGGTGGTCAATCCTCCAAGTCTTCACAAACTGGTTCTATCGCGAAATTTACCGCTTCTGGTAAGACAACCGCGAAGAAGAACTTAGCCTTAATCGCGATGAGCTATGGCAAAGTCTATGTTGCTCAAATCAGCTTAGGCGCTAACCCAATGGCGGCGATTAAAGCCTTAAAAGAAGCGGAAAGCTATGATGGTCCATCATTAGTTATCTGCTACGCACCATGTGCTAACCATGGTATTAAAGGTGGCTTAGCCAACTCCATGAGACAAGAAAGATTAGCCGTTGAATGCGGTTACTTCCCAATCTTCCGTTATGATCCAAGATTAGTCGAAGAAGGTAAACCAGGTTTAACCATCGATATGAAAGAACCTGATTACAGCAAATTCAGAGACTTCGTCATGACAGAAACAAGATTCTCTCAACTCCCAATCGTCAATCCAGCTCACGCTGAAGAATTACTCACCAAGAGTGAAAAATACGCGAAAGACAGATTTGAAAGAATTAAGAAGTTCGGTCTATAAAATTTATCTTACTAAAGTAGTGGGTTCCTTCGGGAGCCCACTTTTTTATGAGGCATTTTTCTTGAAAAATAGGTAAAAAAGCAAATCTACTATTTACAGAGTGCAAAAGTGTGATAATATTTTTTCTACAAACTGCTTGAAAATAAAAAGATTTTTAACTAAAATATTCTAGTAGGTTAAGGAGGTCTATTGTATGAAAAGAGAACAAAGACAAGTTGATTCCCTATATGAACTATTAAAAGAACAAGCCGAAATCGAACTCGCTATCGCGAATTTACCTCGCGGATATATTTCTGTGAAACATATTTCCGGCCATACTTATAATTATCGTCAATGGAGAGAAGGCAACAAAATTATTTCCGAATACGTTCCAGAAGCCTTCTTAAATAGTGTCAAACGTAAAATTGCTCAAAGAAAAGAACAAGAAGAATTATTAAAAGCCGTGAAGAAGGATATTAAATCCGTCTCCCATAAACTCTTAAGAGCAGGCTTAATCACCGAAGAAGAAATCGAAGAATTAAGACAAAAAGCTCATCAAGAAGTCGGTGCCTAATTCTTTATAAGTACGTTAAAGAGAAAATAACGGGGTTAACCCGTTTTTTCTTACCTTTATTTTCTCAAAGAGATTTGCTAACATATTGAAGGTGATATTATGTCTAAGTTAATCGTATTAAGTGGTGTACCCGGTAGTGGGAAATCATATTTCGCTGACATGTTCAGAAAAAATGTTGGTGGACATGTTTATGTTGTCAGTAGTGACCTACTTCGTTATGAAGTGAGCGGTAATCAACAATGTTTTGATTATGAAAAATTAGTGTGGAAGATGTTCTATGGTATGGCGCATGTCTACGCGATGGATAAAGAAGGTATTTGCATCATGGACGCGACTAATAGCGTGTGCAAATATCGCGTTGGCATCATCGAACCATTTAAGAAATTCTACGATGAAATCCATTTAGTGGCCTTTGATTTAGATAAAGATGTTGTCAGAAATCAAAACTTAAATCGAATCTTCCCGGTTAAACCAGAAGTATTAGAAGAATTATTTGAAAAATACGAAGCACCAAATGATAAAGATTATGAATTCTTCGATAGCGTGACAGTTATTAAAGATCATCATTTCCAAGAAGTCATCGATAAATTAAAAGAATTAACTAAAGAAAATGAAAACCATCACAATTAGGTGATGGTCTTTTATTTTTGCTGGTCGGAACGATGAGATTTGAACTCACGACCCCTTCCACCCCAAGGAAGTGCGCTACCAAGCTGCGCTACGTCCCGCTTGCTATGATATTATATTATTTCTACTAAAATAATACACTGAAAAGTGTTATAATATTCCATAAAGCTTTTATGGAAAAGAAAATTGTTGTTAAAGGCGCAAGAGAGAATAATTTAAAAAACATTAATGTTGAAATTCCAAAAGACTCATTAGTGGTGTTTTCTGGTTTATCGGGAAGTGGTAAATCCACTTTAGCCTTTGACACAATCTTCGCTGAAGGGCAAAGAAGATATATGGAATCATTATCTAGCTATGCTAGACAATTCCTCGGTAATTATGATAAACCGGATGTTGATTCCATTGATGGATTATCCCCAAGTATCGCGATTGATCAAAAATCAGTGAGTCATAACCCAAGATCTACCGTAGGTACAGTTACTGAAATATATGATTATTTAAGATTATTATTTGGTCGAATTGGTATTCCGTATTGTCCAAATCACAATATTCCAATTATTTCTTTTTCCGTGACGATGATGACTGATATGGTCATGGAATATGAAGAAGGTAGTAAGATACAACTTCTTTCTCCAGTGGTTCATCAAGAAAAAGGTACACACAAAGATGTTTTAGATAAGATTAGAAGTAATGGTTTTACTCGTTTAAGAGTGGATAACCAATTCATCCTAATCGATGAAGTCAAAGAATTAGAAAAGAATAAAAAACATAATATCGATATTGTTGTCGATAGAATTGTCGTTAAAAAAGAAAATAGAAGTCGTGTATTTGAATCAATTGAAACAGCATTAGATTGGAGTCACGGTTTATTAATTATTTATACTGAACAAGGAGAAAGAGTGCTTTCTGATAAACACACTTGTCCAGAATGCGGCTTTTCTATTCCTAAATTAGAACCGAGATTATTCTCATTTAATTCTCCTTTAGGATTTTGTCCAGATTGCCGTGGTTTAGGCATTAAAAGAGAAGCTGATCCTCGTTTAATTGTCCCTAATCCAGAACTATCCATTACTGAAGGGGCGATTAAATATTATGCAAACACCGTCGGAAGCCAGAATTTAGAATGGCAAGAATTCCGTTTATTATGCGAATTATATAAGATTCCAATTTCTAAACCATATAAAGATATCCCAGAAGATAAAAAGAAGATTCTTCTTTATGGCTCTCCTGAGATGCATAAATACCAATTAAAGTCATCAAGCGGTAATATCAATAACCGTTTTGGTTATATCGAAGGTATTAAAACAAAATTAGAAAGATTATATTCTGAAACAACTAGTGATTGGGCAAGAGATTGGTACGGCTCATTTATGAGAGATACAGAATGTACGACTTGTCATGGGGCGAGATTAAGACCAGAAGCTCTCGCAGTTAAGATTGATAACAAGAATATTTACGAAGTAACATGCTTACAAATCCATGAATTAAGAGATTGGATTAGAAGTTTAAAAGATAAATTAAATAAAACGCAATTAGAAATCGCTAATCTAGTTTTAAGAGAGATTGATAATCGAACCACTTTCTTATGCGATGTTGGATTAGATTATTTAACTCTAAGCAGAATGGCGATGACTTTAAGTGGTGGAGAATCGCAAAGAATTAGATTAGCTACACAAATCGGTTCTAAATTAAGTGGTGTTTTATATGTTTTAGATGAACCATCAATTGGCTTACATCAAAAAGATAGCGAAGCTCTTGTGGCTACGATGAGAAAGATGAGAGATTTAGGTAACACTCTTATTGTTGTTGAACACGATGAAGAAACAATTCGAGCCGCGGATTATATCGTTGATATCGGTCCAGGTGCTGGTATCCATGGTGGTGAAGTAGTCGCCACTGGCACATATCAAGAAATTGAAAAATGCCCAAATAGTATTACTGGAGCATATTTAAGCGGTGAGAAATTCATTCCTATTCCAAAGAATAGAAAACCTGGTAACGGTAAGTTTATCTCTATTAAAGGCGCGAGATGCAATAACTTAAAGAAAGTGAACATCGATATTCCTTTAGGATGCTTTGTCGCAGTGACTGGTGTATCGGGAAGTGGGAAATCATCATTAATTAATCAAACTTTATATCAACATATTCAAAAACATTTCACCGGTGAAGAGACTTTCGCGGGTGAATTGAGTTCAATTGAAGGAATTGAATATTTAGATAAAGTCGTAAGAGTCTCGCAAGAACCAATTGGTAGAACTCCAAGAAGTAACCCAGCGACATATGTCAAAGTCTTTGATGATATCAGAGATTTATTTGCTGAAACAGTTGAAGCCAAAGCGAGAGGTTTTGATAAAGGTCGATTCTCATTTAATGTGACAGGTGGAAGATGTGAAGAATGTCAGGGCGCAGGTGTCACGCGTATTCCAATGAACTTCTTACCAGATGTTTATGTCAAATGTGAATCTTGTCAAGGTAAGCGTTATAACGAAGAGACTTTACAAGTTACCTACAAAGGTAAAACAATTTATGATGTTTTAGAGATGACTATTGAAGATGCATTAACATTCTTCGCGAATAGACCATCACTCAAAAAGAAAATCCAAGTTTTATATGATGTTGGTTTAGGATATATCAAATTAGGTCAACCAGCGACAACATTAAGCGGTGGTGAAGCTCAAAGAGTAAAATTAGCTTTTGAATTACAAAAGAAACCAACTGGAAAAACTTTATATATCTTAGATGAACCAACAACTGGTTTACATTCAGATGATGTATCTAGATTATTAATCGTCTTACAAAGAATTGTCGATAGCGGTAATTCTGTTGTCGTTATTGAACATAACTTAGATGTCATTAAAGTCGCGGATTATATCATTGATTTAGGTCCTGGTGGTGGAGATAAAGGTGGCACGATTGTGGCCACTGGTACACCAGAAAAAGTCTCCGCTAACTCAAAGAGTTACACAGGACAATATTTAAAGAAAGTATTAAAGAAGGAGCATTATCGTTAATATGGGTTTAGCTTTGTTTATCATATCAGCAGTATTAGTGATTGCTAGTTTGACATATTCCATCTTTATCACTAAAGATGTGATGACTAATACAGTCACAAAGATCAATTTTAGAGCCTATTTTATGAAAAACTCTATCATTGGTGGGGCTTTTGCCACAGTTTTAACTTTGATGTTTGTTTCTATTTATTTATGGGCGGGATTATCTCCGACTGGATTAGAAGTCGTTCAAGTTATTTTTGGAGGACTTGGATTTGGTATTTTAGGATTTATATCTTTGCATACTTTCTTGCTCCATTATTATGGAAAAGCGATTCCAGAAGATATTAATAAATGGTTATTTAGAATTTTGATGATTTGTTTCCCCATCATGTTCTTATTCATTTTCTTATTATCAAATGGCTTTGCTGATTATTTAAATAAATCCGCACCTCTAGTGAACGGTATTAATTTTTCTACTGGTTGGGTTACTCCATATAATGGAAGAACTAATATTGCTTTCTACGCTTTATGTATTATTTCTGGAGCGATTTATACATATTTATATAGTGACCACAAATTCTATATCGAATATGGTAAACACGGTATTTTAGAAACCACATTCTTAGTGGCTTTCCCAGCAGGTATCATTGGAGCAAGAGTCTTCTATGTTATTGGTTTATGGGATCAATTTGCAGGCGATTTCATGAAGATGATTAATATGACCGATGGTGGTCTCACAATTTTAGGTGGGGCAATCACTGGTATTGTCGTTGGTGTCGCTTGGTTTATGTGGAGAAATAAACAATATAGTATCTGGGTAGCAGTGGATATTGTCGTCCCTGCAATCTTAATCGCTCAAGCTGTTGGTAGATGGGGCAATTTCTTTAACTGTGAAGTACATGGTGTTGAAGTTGATGGCAGTGCTTGGGGTTGGTTACCAAAGGTAATTTATAATAATAGCCAATTCTCTGACACAGCGGGAACCGCTTCCGCGGGCAATATTTATGTTCCGTTATTCTTTATTGAAGGAATTACTAATTTCTTAGGTTTCTTTGTTTTAGCTCATGTCTTTGGTAAAGCATTAAGAAAATATACTGAATTAGGTGATTTATGTTTTGGTTATGTCATTTGGTATGGTTTAACAAGAGTTTTACTTGAACCAATCAGATATAGCGCCTATAAGATGGGATTTTGGAGCTGGATTTGGAGCTTTGTCTTCGTCTTTGTTGGAGCCTTATTAATCGTTGGTAATCACTTAATTAGATATCTAATTAGAAAGAAAAAAGGAACATTAGTCGTTCGTAAAGGCTGGTTTAAATCAGGTTTATATGGAACTATCGCGGTCAGCGTAGCTTCTTTAGCCTTAATTGTTCCTGGCATTATCGTGATGGCGAACAATACTTTTGAAAATACAGAACCATTATTTAATAACTTTAATATTGGTTTAACTTTATTTGTTTTAGGAATGTCTTTAATCCTCGGATTAATGATATCTATCCCTCAATTATTAGAAGGAATGAAGAATAGAAATGCCGAACAAGTATGATGTAGTGCTTTTTGATATGGATGGGACAATCGCTGATAGTGATGAAATGATTGTCCAATCTTTTTATGAAATGTATGACTTATATCGTAATGGTAATAGAAGTCCAAGAGAAAAGATCATCTATTTTTCTGGCCCACCGATTAGAATTACATTAAAAAATGAATTCCCTGACCAAGATGTCGATAAGATGGTAAGCGAATTCGTTCGTATATCTTGGGATAACTATGATAAATATGTGAAAGCTTTCCCTCATGTGAGAGAGATAGTGACTAGTTTATTAGCCCATAATATCAATGTTGGAGTGGTAACTGGTAAATTAAGAAAGAGTTCTAACCACTGTCTAGAAGTGATGGGGGTAGATGATATCATCACATATATGGTGTGTGGAGATGATGTCAAAAACGGAAAACCAGATCCGGAAGGAATTATTCAAGCTTTAGAACACTTTAATGTGTTAGATAAAAAGAAAGTGTTATATATTGGAGATAATGATAGCGATTATCTCGCTAGTAAAAACGCGGGAGTGGATGTCGCTTTAGTCAAATGGGGACCTCGAGAAATCAGTAAAGATATCTCCCCAGATTATTGGCTAAATGATTTTATGGAATTGGAGGACATTATTTATGACTAAAATCTTTGATTCAATCATCATTGGCGCAGGACCATGTGGTATGCGTGTCGCTTTAGAACTTAAAAAGAAAGATGTCGATTTCTTACTTTTAGATCCTGGAACACCAGGAGGTAAAGTCAATGTCGCTCCAAGAGTGGATAATTATCCAGGCTTCCATGAAATCCCTGGTCCAGATTTAGCGGTCGCTTTATTTACTAGATTAGTTGATGCCGAGATTGAAATTACTCCTGAAGGAGTACTTAGCTTAACTAAAGAAGGAGAACTCTTTAGAGTTAAAACAGATTATACCGAATACTTAGCTAAAACAGTCGTTATCTCTAGTGGTACAAAAGATAGAAAACTTGGTTTAGATAGAGAAGATGAATTACTAGGACACGGCTTAAGTTATTGCGCGCTTTGCGATGGTCATTTCTTTAAAGGACAAGATATCATCGTTATCGGTGGTGGTAACGCTGCGCTTAAAGAAGCGATTCATTTAACTAATGTCGCGAAGAAGGTCTATTTAATTCATAGAAGAAATCAATTTAGGGGTAGTGAAAAACTCGTTGAAGAATTAAGAAACGCTCCTAATGCTGAAATATTAACCCCATATGTACCAGTGAAATTAATCGCTGAAGATAAGATTACTGGTATTGAAATCGCTCATCGTGAAACCGATGAAAGAAAAATTATTAATTTACAAGGTGTTTTTGTTGCTGTTGGACAAATTCCAAATACTCAATATATTAATATTGAAGGCGTTTTAGACGAATACACAACTGTTCCAGTAACGATGAAAACAATGGAAACTAACTGCCCTAACTTATTCGCGGGTGGCGATGTTTTACCAAGAGATATTAGACAAATTTATCTCGCCGAACACGATGGAATCGTTATTTCTAAATCAATATTAGGGGTACTTGGTAAGAATGAATAGATTAGTTATTTTAACTGGTCCATCCGGATCAGGATTATCATCAGCGAAATATGTCTTCGAAGAAGAGGGATTTTACATTGTTGAAAATCCTCCGATTGAATTAACCCCTGAATTATTAAAAACATTTACAAAAATGGGCGATAAAATTCATAACTTTGCCGTTATTTTAAATGTTGCCCACTGCAAACAAACAATTAAACAAATCAAAGCCGATAATTCTTTTAGAACTAAAGTCATCTTATTGATGGCGAGTAAACCAGAATTAATTAAAAGATACGCTTTAACTAGACACGCTCATACGAGAAGCGTGATGGAAAATATTCCAATTGAAGAAGCGATTGAAAAAGATATCGAAGACGCTAATGATATTGTCGCTTGGGCGGATGCTACTTTTGATACATCATCTTTATCCGTCAAATTATTAAGACAGTTTATTAAAGAGAGTATTGATATTCAAAAAAGAGGCAAAGGGATGAATGTCAATTTCATTTCCTTTGGATTTAAAAACGGCACTCCTTTAGGAGTGGATATGGTTTTTGACGTTCGTAATATCCCTAACCCATATTGGGTTGATGAATTAAAAGAATTAACTGGATATGATCAAGAAGTTATCGATTATATGAATAAATTCCCTCAAACCAAAACCGTTTTAAATAGAATGACAACTTTCTTATCTAGTCATTTAAGTGAAATTCAAGAAGGTGGAAGAACTTCATATAATGTTGGTATCGCCTGTAGTGGTGGTCAACATCGTTCAACCTATGTCGCAAAATATTTAAAAGATTATTTTTCTGATAATTATGTCACTCATGTCATCCATCGTGACACACCAAATTTAAACGAAAGAGATTAATATGGTTCATCAAGGGTTATCTTTTACACAAGTTGTTAAAGAAGAACTCGTGAATAATGAATACGAGTCTTCAGATAGATTAAGGGCCCTTCTTTCAGCATATATTAGAATTAATGCGACTATTTCTATTAGAAATAAACAAGAGTCTTTACACTTAAAAACCGAAAACGCGAAGACTGCAAAATTCATTTATCAAACCATCAATTCACTATATGGAGTATCCGCGCATATGGTGTTTATGGATAAAGGTAATACAAAGAAAACTTATTACATCATCCATGTTGATAATGAAGCGGAAAAGATATTAGAAGATTTAGATATTTCCTTCTTAGAAGGAAAGATTAGTAAAAACATCGTTAAAAATGATGATACGATATCCGGCTATTTAGCGGGTGCGTTTTTAGCCTGTGGTAGTGTCAATTCCCCCACAACAAGTAATTATCATTTAGAGTTAACCCTTAATAGTGAGAACTATGCAAAGTGGTTATCTAAACTATTTGGTAAATATAAAAATAGTAATATCGAACCAAAGATAACTAAAAGAAGAGAACAATATGTTCTATATTTCAAAAAGAGCGATCAAATCGCTGATTTCTTAATTATGATTGGCGCGGTATCCGCGTGTATGGAATTTGAAAATATTAGAGTGGATAGAGATTTCGCCAATAGTGCAAATCGTCTAGCTAATTCCGATTTAGCGAATATGAAAAAAACCATCGCGACAGGAAAAAGACAACAAGCAGAAATTAGACTCATAGATGAGAAATTAGGAATATCAAATATTCCTAATATCAAAGAAAGAGAACTAGCTTATTTAAGGTTAGAATATGAATCGGCATCATTAAGCGATTTAGCGGATATGCTCAGTGAAAAACTCGGCAAACCCGTCACTAAAAGTAACGTAAATCATTTATTCATTTCTTTACATAAACTATATGAGAGGTTAAGAGGATGAACACCAATAAAGAATTGGGCATGCGTATCCGTTATTTAAGAGAACAAAGAAAAATGACTCTTGAAGACCTTTCGTTTGATTCTCAAATTAACAAGAATTACCTCTCTGATTTAGAAAGAGGGAATAGAAACCCTACTGTTAAAGTTCTAGCGAAAATCGCTAGTGCTTTAGAAATTACTCTAGAAGAATTATTTAAAGGTATATCAAATAAATAAGGAGACGAATTATTATGGCGTTATCATCAAGCGAACGAGCGAAAGAAATCACTAGATTAATCATTAGAGATTTTCGTCCAAGCGAGTATCACGTTTCAAATGTTAATGTTGATGTAAGAATTAGTGATTCAAATAAAACAATCAATGTCAGAGTCCGTTATTCAGTTAATCCTGGATATACCGACAAATATTGTAAGGATAGTCGTTGTGCGTCGCTTATCTATCAATGCACTAATGCCTATCTCTTTGATTTGAAAGAATACGATATCTATTTCCAAACGCCAGAAATGAGCCATACCTTTTACAAAGGTAATCTTGAAGCGGTTAATAACGTTTATTTCAAATACACGGGTTTATAATAAAGGAGGAAGCATATGTATTTAAGAATTTCTTATGATGGGCAAATAATCGGAACTAGTGGAGAGCCGTATCTTGAAGTTGGAAATAATGTCTATTTAGATAGAGAAGGCGGATTACTTTTATATATTAGTGAAAGCGGTTCACCACATTATGACGGTAGTAAAATCGATAGAATTGGTAGTACCTATATCTCTTATGGTGGCTATAATGACTGGTATTTTGAAAGAGATAAATTGAAAAAGATTGGTAACGCTTATCTTTATTATAATGATGCGAACACTTCTTACGCGGAAGGCAAAATCCGTGAAATCGCGAATGTTTCAATCTATTACAACGGCTACCAAGAACGAAGCGAAATAGTGGGAAAGCCATACAAAATTGGAAGCGCAAGAATATACTACGATTCTTATGGTGGTATTTCTAAAATCAGCAAGTAAGTTTTGTGAGATTTATTCAAAACACATTTAAAATAATTATTTATAAGGATGTCTTTTGAAAGATGTCCTTTTAATTTATTAAACTACAATGATTTTTCTCTTAACATTAGTCAAATAAGTCACAAATCATTTTTATTGCAAGGGTGGGTAAATATAGTTTATACTATATAACGCAAACATAAGGAGGACATAATATAATGTCAGTTAAAGTTGCAATTAACGGTTTTGGTAGAATTGGCCGTTTAGCTTTTAGACAAATGTTTGGTGCGAAAGGTTACGAAGTTGTTGCGATTAACGACTTAACTTCACCAAAGATGTTGGCTAACTTATTAAAATACGATACCGCTCAAGGTGGTTACGCTGGTTTCATCGGTGAAAACAGACACACCGTTTCCAGCAAAGAACCAGTCTTAGCAGAAGATGGCAAAACAGTTTTAGAACCAGGTTCAATCACTGTTGATGGCAAAGAAATCACCATCTATGCGATGCCAAAAGCTGATGATCTCCCATGGGGAAAATTAGGCGTTGATGTCGTCTTAGAATGTACAGGTTTCTACTGCTCCAAAGAAAAATCCATGGCTCACATCAGAGCCGGTGCGAAGAAAGTTGTTATTTCCGCTCCAGCAGGAAAAGATTTACCAACAATCGTCTTTGGTGTTAATGAAAAAACATTAAAAGCTGATGATGAAGTCATCTCCGCTGCTTCTTGTACAACAAACTGCTTAGCCCCAATGGCCAAAGCATTAAACGATTTTGCTCCAATCCAATCCGGTATTATGAGCACAATCCACGCTTACACTGGTGACCAAATGATTCTTGATGGTCCACACAGAAAAGGCGATTTAAGAAGAGCACGTGCTGGCGCTGCCAACATCGTTCCTAACTCAACAGGTGCTGCGAAAGCCATCGGTTTAGTTATTCCAGAATTAAATGGAAAATTAATCGGTTCCGCACAACGTGTCCCAGTCCCAACTGGTTCCACAACAATTTTAACTGCCGTTGTTAAATTCGACGGTGAATTAACTCCAGAAGCCATCAATGCCGCTATGAAAGCTGCTGCCAGTGAATCCTTCGGTTATAACGAAGATCAAATCGTTAGCAGTGACGTCATCGGTATGAGATTTGGTTCCTTATTCGATGCGACCCAAACAATGGTTAGCAAAATCGGTGAAGGTTTATTCCAAGTCCAAGTCGTCTCTTGGTACGATAATGAAAATTCCTACACCAGCCAAATGGTCAGAACCATCAAATACTTTGCTGAATTAGCATAAGTAGTGGTGTCAAAAGACTTAATTTAAATTAAAATTGGCACCTGTGAATGGTCATGGGTGCCATTTTATACAAAAAATAGGAGATTTAACTATGTTAACTGTTAAAGAATTAGAAGTTAAAGGTAAACGCGTTGTCGTAAGAGTTGACTTCAACGTCCCAATTAAAGAAGGCGTTATCAGAGATGATAATAGAGTTGTCGCCGCCTTACCAACATTAAAAGAATTAATCGCTAAAGGTGCAAGATTAATCCTTCTCAGCCACTTAGGCAAAGTTAAACACAAATTAAAAGAAGAAGACCCAGCCAAATTCGAAAAACAACTTAGAGATGGCAATTTAGCCCCGGTCGCAGTTCGTTTAGGCGAATTATTAGGTCAACCAGTCGCTTTCTCATCCGTTACACGTGGTGAAGAATTAGAACAAAAAGTCGCCGCTTTAAAAGATGGTGATGTCTTATTAGTCCAAAACACCCGTTATGAAAAAGGTGAAGAAGGCTTCGCAAAAGAAGAAGGCGAAGGCAAAGGTCATGATTTAGCTAAATACTGGGCCTCATTCGCTGATGCATTCGTCATGGATGCTTTCGGTTCCGCACATAGAGCCCACGCTTCCACATTTGGTATCCCAGAAGCTTTAAAAGCTGAAGGCAAACCAGTTGCTGTTGGCTATTTAGTGGAAAAAGAAGTCGCTAACTTAACAAGATGCGTCGAAGTTAAGAAAGAAGATAGACCATATGTCGCTATCTTAGGTGGCTTAAAGGTTTCTGATAAGATCAAAGTTATCGAATCCTTATTAAAGAAATGTGATAAAATCCTCATCGGTGGTGCGATGGCTTATACATTCGCCGCTGCATTAGGTAAAACAACCGGTGAATCCCCAGTTGAATTAGATCAATTAGATTACGCAAGAAATTGTTTAGTTAAAGCTAATGGCAAAATCGTCTTACCAGTCGACTCTGTCATCGGTGATAATTTCGATCCAGCTTTAAGAACAACCACACAAGTCGTTGCTGGTGATGTTCCAGAAGGATTCCAAGGTTTAGATATCGGTCCAAAGACCAGAGAATTATTTGCTAGCGAAATTGCTAAAGCAAAAATGATCTTCTGGAATGGCCCAATGGGCGTCTTTGAACAAGAAGAATTCCAAAAAGGTACAATTGCTGTTTGCGAAGCCATTGTTGCTTTAAACGGCAAAGCCTTCACAGTTTGTGGTGGTGGCGATTCCGCAGCCGCTGTCAAACAATTTGGCTATAAGGATAAATTCTCCCACGTTTCAACAGGTGGTGGAGCTTCCTTAGAAATGATTGAAAACGATGGCCACTTACCAGGCATCGATGTTTTGAAATAATATGAGAAGAAAATTATTATTAGGCAACTGGAAAATGAATAAATTGGCGAGTGAAGCCAAAGAATTCGCCCTTGCCTCAAAACCACTTGTGGCGTTAGCCAAAAAGAACAACATCGATTTAGGTGTTGCTCCAACATACTTATCATTAGCGACAGTTAAAGAATTCGCTGATAAAGGTATGATTGTCGCCGCTCAAAACGTGCACTTCGCTGAAAAAGGTGCATACACCGGCGAAGTTTCTATCCCAATGTTAAAAGAATTCGGCATTGATTGGGTTTTAATTGGTCACTCTGAAAGAAGAGGCTATGACAATGAAACCAATGAAAAATGCAATGCCAAAATCAAAGCTTTAATCGCTAATCAAATGGTCCCAGTTTATTGCTGCGGTGAATCTTTAGATACATTTGAAAGCGGAAAAACAAAAGAATTTGTCGAAAGACAAATTAGAGTTGGCTTAGCCGACTTAACAAGTGATGATGTGAAAGATTTAGTCGTCGCTTATGAACCAATTTGGTCAATTGGCACTGGTAAAAACGCATCCGTAGAAATCGCTCAAGATATCTGTGGATTTGTGAGAAGTATCTTAAGAGATATGTTCGGACAAGTCGCTGATGAAATCAGAGTCCTCTATGGTGGTAGTGTTAAACCAGAAAATATCAAAGCCTACTTATCTTGCCCAGATGTTGATGGTGCATTAGTCGGTGGCGCTAGCTTAAAAATCGATTCTTACGAGGGATTATTAACTAACATCTTATAAAAAACAGGAGGTATTTTATGGCTGCTGTTACATATGATGTCGAAAACAAACAATCGAGAAATCTCTTGATTGGTAAAGTTTACGGCTATATGTTTTTCGGATTATTACTTACTGCAATAATTGCCATTGGTGTCGGAATCTTATTTAATATTTGGATTTTCGGAACCATTGATACAAGTAAAATTGATTATTCCGATCCCGCTACAACGATATCCGCTCCTGGAGTTATGACATTATTAGTGATGCTTGTCGTTTCCGGTATAGCATTAATTGTCATGTCATTTGTCATCCATATTGTTTATTTTAAAAATAAACATTCGTTGATGGTTCCAGCGATTATCTATTGTAGCTTAATGGGTTTACTCTTATCTGAACTCATTATCTTCGTCCCATGGCAAGTCTTAGGTATCACATTTGCGATTACCGCGGGTATCTTTGGAATCATGTATTTAATCGCTACATTTTCCAAAGGAAACTTATCCGCATTAGGCATTGTTGGTTTCGGATTCTTACTCGGCTCTGGCTTAATCGCTTTAGTTGGTTGGATCTTAATGCTGACAGGCGCATTAGGAAGTCAAGCTGCGGTTACTCTCTACTGGGTTGTCTCCTTGTTATCGTTCGCCGCGATAATGTTTATCACAATCTGGGATATGTGGAGAATTAAGAAAATCGCAGAGCAAGGTGAGATGAGCGATAATCTCGTCTTATATTGCGCATTCAATCTCTACGTTGACTTCATCTATATGTTCCTTAGAGTGTTAAGAATTGTCTCTTACTTTTATAGTAAGAAATAGTAATAAGACAAAAATGAATATGGATACTCAATCGAGTATCCTTTTCTTTTACCTTACATAGTAATGTGGTAAAATTATCCAAAATCCTATGAGGAGTGTAATGAATATGAAGAAATCAATTTTAAGAAAATACGCAAAATTGACCGCAAAAGTCGGGGCAAATGTGCAAAAAGGACAAGATGTTGTCATTTATGGCAATGTTGATCAAGAAGAACTTGTAAGTTATATCGTTGAAGAATGTTATAAACTCGGAGCGAGAAAAGTAACCGTTGAATGGGGTAGTGATAAAATCACTAAACTCGCTTATCAAAAAGAAAGCGTCGAAACTTTATCTGAAGTTACCCAAATTACAATTGAAAAACAAAAATACTTCAACGATAAATTACCAGCGATGATTCATGTTGATAGCGATGACCCAGATGGCTTAAAAGGTGTTAATCAAGCCAAGATGGCGGAAGTAATGAAAAACCGTTATCCAATCTTAAAGCCATTCCGCGATGAGAGAGATAACAAATATCAATGGACTATCGTAGGCGCGCCTTCTATCGCATGGGCGAAGAAGGTATTCCCAGATTTACCAAAGAATAAAGCCGTTCAAAAGTTATGGGAAGCAATTCTTTTAACATCTAGATGTAATGATGATCCAATTCAAGCTTGGAAAGACCATAACGCTGATTTAGAAAAGAGAACTTCTTATCTTAATTCCTTAGATATAGATTATTTAGAATATAAATCTAGTAATGGAACAGATTTCAAAGTTTGGTTAAGTAATCAAATTAAATGGGAAGCCGGAGGAGAGAGAACTTTAGGTAGTAACATCTTCTTTAATCCAAATATTCCAACTGAAGAATGCTTCACATCCCCAATTAAAGGAAAAGCGGAAGGTAAAGTTGTCGCGACAAAGCCTTTATCATATCAAGGTCAATTAATTGAAAATTTCTCCATCATCTTTAAAGATGGTAAAGCCGTAGAAGTCCACGCGGAGAAGAATGAAGAATTATTGAAACACATGATATCCATGGATGAAGGCGCACCGTACCTAGGCGAGTGCGCTTTAGTGCCGTATGATTCTCCTATTAATAATTTAGGTATTTTATTCTATAACACTTTATATGATGAAAATTGTTGCTGCCACTTAGCCTTAGGTATGGGTTTCACTAATTTAGTGAAAGATTATCAAAACTACAGTAACGATCAATTACATGAAATGGGAGTTAATGATTCATCTATCCATGTTGACTTTATGATTGGTAGTAAAGATTTATCCATTAACGCTCATTTAAAAGATGGAAAAGTAGTGGAAATCTTCAAAAATGGTAATTGGGCTTTCTAAAAAATATATAAAGTAGCAATTTAATTATTGTAAATAATAGAATGTGCGTGTATGGTGTATATACACGCGCTTTTTATTAACGTGTGCGCGTGCAAATTGTTATTTTGAAAAAAATAAAAAAATGCAAAAAAGTAGTTGACACAAAAATAAATGCGGTGGTAATATATACAAGCATGCTGCAAGGGAGACCTTGGGTGGTTATTACTAAAGTAATAACAAGCATGTAACTGATCTTTGAAAACTAAACAGATGTACAAACACAAAACGTCAATTTAATTTAAGTTAATTTAATTTAACTACAAAACCAGATAATAATTTTGAACTAGAATAAACTTTGAGAGTTTGATCCTGGCTCAGGATGAACGCTGGCGGCGTGCCTAATACATGCAAGTCGAACGAAGTACTTCGGTACTTAGTGGCGAACGGGTGAGTAACACGTAGGTAACCTGCCCATATGACTGGGATAACTATTGGAAACGATAGCTAATACCGGATAGGATAAAGAAAGGCATCTTTCTTTATTTAAAGTTGAGATACACATATGGATGGACCTGCGGTGCATTAGGTAGTTGGTGAGGTAACGGCTCACCAAGCCGATGATGCATAGCCGACCTGAGAGGGTGAACGGCCACACTGGGACTGAGACACGGCCCAGACTCCTACGGGAGGCAGCAGTAGGGAATTTTCGGCAATGGGGGAAACCCTGACAAGTCGGAGGCCAAGCGGGCTTAGGAAG
>JAZQVN010000004.1:0-50532 GCA_045631885.1 Bacilli bacterium | reverse complement strand
AGGTAGAATTCTCTTTTCTTCGCTTCTTGGATGGTGCCAGCTTTGTTCACTTGTCTTTTAAATCTGCGAAGTGCATCATCTAATGATTCATTTTCACGAACTACGACTTTTGGCATGCCTTTCACCTCCTTCAGCGATTACGCATGATATACTATACGCGTTTAAAAACATTTTTGCAACTATAAAATGTAAATGGGACAAAGAAAAAGGAAGAAACAAATCTTCCTTAAGCTTATTTATATAATAAATACTTAGATAATCTTTGTGCCGTTAGAAGTACCAATTCTATTCGCACCAGCTTCCACCATCGCGAGAAGATCTTCATGAGTTCTCACACCACCAGAAGCTTTAACACCCATTTCTGGCCCAACTGTCTCTCTCATGAGTTTGACATCGTGTGCATTAGCACCACCAGTAGAGAAGCCAGTAGATGTTTTAACGAAGTCTGCACCTGCTTCTTTAGATAATTGGCACGCTCTCACTTTTTCTTCATCAGTTAATAAGCATGTTTCGATAATAACTTTTAAGACTTTGCTACCTGCGACTGCTTTTAATTCGCGGATTTCTTCTTCGACAAATTGATCATGTCCGGCTTTGAGCATACCGACATTGATAACCATATCGATTTCATCAGCGCCTTCTTTAATAGCTAATTCAGCTTCTTCAACTTTAGTTCTAGTTAAATTCATTCCTAATGGGAAGCCAATAACTGTACAAACTTTAACAGAAGAACCTTTTAAGCATTCCGCGGCAAGTGGAACATAAGCTGGGTTCACACAAACGCTCATAAAACCAAATTCTTTTGCTTCTTCACAAAGTTTAATAATTTGTTCTGGTGTCGCATCTTGTTTCAACAAGGTGTGGTCGATTAATTTATTGTATGACATATTTATAAATCTCCTTCTCTTATAATAGCAAAAAAATAAAGGTCTTTCGACCTCTATTATTTTTTCGCTTCTTTAGGAGCTCTACGAGTTGATTTCTTACCTGTAGCAGCGGCTTTCTTAACTTGTTCTTCTTTGACAACTTTGCCATCGACATAAGTCGCTTTGCCAGCATAATAGCCACATTTTGGGCAAACTCTATGGGATTTAATCATTTCACCACATTGTGGGCATGTGACTAATCCGGAGACTTCTAATTTGAAGTGTGTTCTTCTTAATCTTTTTCTTGTTTTGCTAATTCTTCTTTGTGGAACTGCCATAATAGTGTCCTCCTATTGCAACGTGTCTAATTATATGAATTATTGATTTTTTAGTCAATAATAATTGGGACAAGTTCTAGGAAAACACTGTTTTATTTAGATACAATCATACTTTTTTCTAGTTTTACCTCTATAAGCTGTCCAACTTTTCCTTCTTCCGAAGGAATTTCAACTTCAATATAGTTAGATGTATGACCAAGATTCACTTTTCTTTTCTCGTCGTATTTCTCAACGAGAACTTTAATATTCTTATTTAAGAATCTTTCAACATATTTATTCCATAACTCTTTAGATAATTCTAATAAGTTATTTGTTCTTTCTTTTTTGATCTTTCCATCAACTTGATTCGGCATTGAATAAGCGATTGTTCCACTTCGTGGAGAGAATGGGAACACATGTAATTGATTGAAGCCGCATTCAATGATGAAGTTGCGTGTTTCTAAGAATTCTTCATCGGTTTCCCCAACAAATCCAGTGATGACATCTGTAGAGATCATAATATCTGGACAAGCTTTTCTTAATAGTTTTATCTTTGATAAGAATTGTTCTTTTGTGTATTTACGATGCATTCTTTCCATCACTGTTTTGGAACCGCTTTGTAATGGGATATGCATATGCTTCGCTAATTTATCACTAGTTTTATATAACTCAATTAATTCAGTAGACATATCGCCCGCTTCAATAGAAGAAATTCTTAATGATGGTAATTTATCTAAAGATAATAAGTCTTTTACTAAATCAGTAAATGAATAGTCACCCAAATCTTTTCCATAACTAGATACATCGATTCCAGTTAAAACGATTTCTTGATAACCTTGTTCAATCAGATATTTAGCTTCCTCTAAAACATCTTCCTTCTTCCTAGAACGAGAGACGCCTCTTCTAATCGGTATCAAACAATATGAACAGAAGTTATTGCATCCATCTTGAATTTTTAAATATGCACGTGTGTTCTCGCTATAAGAAGTGACACCTAATTCTTCATAACACATCGTTCTGGCGTTTTTATCCACCATCACAATTTGTTGATGGTAGTTATTAAACTGTTCAATTAAATCAGGGATGTCTTTTCTGTGAGAAGTTCCCACGATGATATCCGCTTTAATGTCTTCAGCGATGAATTTGGAATTACCTTGAGAGTAGCAACCCATCACGACAATAATCGCCTTTGGATAAAGGTTTTGAAACTTACGAATATGCTGACGGCTTTTTTGATCTGCAGTCGCTGTTACAGAGCAGGTATTGATAATAACGACATCAGGATTTTCTCTATCTTCAAAATAACCTCTTTTTCTAAGTAAAGAGGCTAGAGATGAACATTCATAAGAGTTGACTTTACAGCCAAGAGAGAAGATAAAATATGTCATTATTGAAAACCAAATTTATGAGATAACTTGAAGAGCATTTTGTTAGAAATAAGGGAGTTTTGAGCGAGTTTTTCGATAAAACCCTTCTTATCATTATCAAAATACGCTTTAACGACTGGTCTAATTCTTTCAAGCATGTGAGTGGTTGTTACCTTCTTCATATACTTATCGAATAAGACCACTTTACCATCTAACCTTCCTTCATCATTAATCAAATAGATGGCTAATGAGTCATAATGGAAGAAAGCGGTGACGTTTTTATAGCTATCAACTTTCACTAAACGAGTGAAGTGAGTGTTATACAATTCACCACCATAAGTGTCAAATGGATCAATTAATAAACCAGTATATGATCTGAGTAAATCAGTATATGGGTATTCATTTAATTTTTCTGGTTCATTTAAATATAAAGAGTTAATAGATTTTGGGAAGAAAGGAATATAGATTCTTCCTTCTTTTTCATCTAAGAATGGGTTGGTAATAATTCTTTCTTTTAATGTTTCGACGAAATCTTCATGAGTTAAGATTTGATGACTTTCGGTATATTTAACTAAGTTCTTCACTTCTTCTTCAATGATTTGTTTATTGATCAAACCATGGATAACGATATTGGCTCTAATGATTCTAAAGTCACTTTCTTTTCCACTAGAAAGATAAGAGAACTGAGGGAGTTTAGCTAAAAGACTTCTATTCTTTGAATAGAATTTGTAGTCTTCACTCTTCGCGAATGTCTTTCTCTTCTTCTGGTTTTTTTCTAAAAAGTCAAATAGTTTCATATTACTTTTCTAATTCATAAGCGAGAACGCTTAAGGCATATATCGCCGCAGTCTCACATCTTAATATTCTTTTTCCTAATGAAATGGTTTTAAATCCTTTTTCCGTTAATAATTTAACTTCTTCCTCTTCAAATCCACCTTCACTACCAATCATCACTGATACGCTTTTTGTGTTTTTATCAATGTTGAATGAATTAGTCGTGTTGCCAGCTTCTTTTTCATACGCTAATAAATTTACTTCTTCTAAATAGGAGTCAATTTTATTGATATCCACTACTCCTAATATTTCTGGAACAATTAAGCGATGACATTGTTCGCTAGCTTCTTTAGCGATCTTTTTATATCTACTTAATTTCTTGTCGATGTCTTTGTTATCGAAGTTAACAACACATCTCTTACTTTTGAATAAGACGATTTTATGAACACCTAATTCAGTGGCTTTTTGAATGACTAAGTCAATTTTATCACCTTTTGCTAAAGCAAAGAATAAGGTAATATCTGTTTTAATCTCGACATCTTCTTCTTTAATTTCTTTATTAAAAGATAAAGGAGATAGATTAGTTATTTCGCATAAATAGAGTTTCTGATTAACCACTATTTCAAAGTGATTACCGACTTTCATCCTCATCACGTGAATAATATGATGGATGTCATCATCACTTAATCTTATTTGATTATCAATTAATTCAGCGAAATAACGTTGCATTTTATCTTAATAAATTCCCATCAGCGTCTTTTAATGTTGGATTCTTATATAACCAAATAGCTAAACCAACATTAATCGCGTAAACAATAAGTAATGGAACAATAATTCCAAGAATTAAACTATTCATGACAAAGAATAACAAAGAGAACGCTCCTGCCATAAATACGACATTAGATATTAACCAAATTAAACCAGGTTTTTTACTTCCGAGATAGAACATATGAGCACCTAACCAGCCAATTGTGCAGGCTAAAATTAAGAATGTCTTTCTCTTTCTTGGTTTAAAATCAGCAAAAGCACCTTTTGATAAATCTATTTCACTAGTGATTTCAACGGTATCACTATTCACATCTTGTAAAGGATTTAACTCACCGCAGACAGGGCATCTGTCTTTATCAAATTTTGTAATACGAGTTCCACAATGACGACAAACTGGCATATTTAATCCTCCTTTTTCCTGTTTTTCAATATTACCACAACTCACTCTTTAATGAGTGGTTTTTATTATGTACTTTTCCATTATACAAAATTAACTATGTTAACTAAAATATTTTTCCAAAATAAAATAATTCCTGTAATATATTGTGTAGGATTGGAGTTTTATTATGAAAAAAGCACGTATATTAAATGTCTTCTCTCTTATATTTAACTTAGCCATTATTGGCTTAGTTATTTATGCCTTATTTGTTGTAGTCGGAAATTCTTTATTACAACAATTCCCAAGATTAGACATTCTCGGAGGCGGATTATTAGCTATTTTCGCCTTAATATGTATCCCATTTAATATTGCAGGCATCGCAAAAGGTAAAAAATTAAGTAAATTTGCTTATGTCTTAAAATTAATGGGCACTACAACCGCGTTAGTGGTATTAGGATTCTGTGGAATCTATTTAGCCAAAGATAATAGTTGGAACATCCCAGCTCAATTTGGAGATTTTTCATTTACAAATTCAGCATTCTTCTTAGTTTTATTAGTTCCAGCATTATCATTAATTTCCTTCTTATTCTTCGATCATTCAGAAAAAGCGAAATTCCCAGTTAACTTCTTATCAATGTTACCAACATTAGGTTATTTTGCTTTCTATATTATCAATATCTTTATTAAACTTTTAGATGTTGATTATAATCACGATTGGTACAACTTATTCGGCGCAGAAAATAACTTAGTCGGTGCGATCGTTGTCGCAGGAGTTGCAGTTGTTGCAGCTTTACTTATTTCCATCTTCTTATGGCTTATCAATAGAGCGTTAAATAAAGCATATTACAAGGAAAATGCTGCAGTTTCCGAATCAAATGAAGAAAATAACGAGGAACAACCTCAAGAAGAACAACCAGCAGAAGAACCTGTTAAAGAAGAGCCAGCTCCTCAAGAAGAACCTGCTCCTGCAGAGGAATTAGTTGAAGAAGAACCTCAAGAAGAGGAAGAAGTTGACCCAGTCGAAGTTCAAGATGAATATGTCGATGAAGAAGAGGAAGTAGAAGAGGTTAAAGAAGAACCTGCACCAAAGGTTGAAAAGAAACCAGTAGAAAAGAAACCTGCTCCTGCTAAAAAACCTGCAGAGAAGAAACCTGCTGAAAAGAAACCAGCGGAGAAAAAGCCCGTTGAGAAAAAACCAGCCCCAGCTCCAAAGAAAGAAGTGAAAGAAGCTGCTCCTGCAAAAGCGGATGGCGGTACAAAAGTCTATCACTTAACAAAGAGAAAAGAAGACGGCATGTGGGCAATCACATTTGTCGGAGGACAAAAAGCTGTTAAACTCTTTAAGACAAAGAAAGAAGCTGAAGCGGCCTTAGAAGTCTTAACAAAGAATCAAGGTGCCACTGCCTTAATTAGAAACTCCAAAGGCGCCAAAGCAGGCAAATTCGCTTCATCAATTAAATCTGATAAAGAAGATTAATATAATTCTTTTCATAGAAAAGCGGCTTATCATAAAGTCGCTTTTTTCTTACTATAAACAAATGTAAAATAATATTTGTATGGACAAAGTAATATTAATCACAGGCGTTTCAGGTGGCATGGGTTTAGCCACCGCGAAGAAATATCTTTCTTTTGGATATAAAGTTTATGGTTTAGATATTAGAGATCCACTCGTGGATTTTGATAATTTTATTTTCGTTAAAACCGATTTAACCAAAATTGAAGAAGTTGAATCCGCTTATCGATTAATCAAAATGGATAAATTAGATTTAATTATCAATGCCGCGGGAATCTATGATTTAAATTCATTAATTGAGATAAGTGAAGAAGATTTCATCAAGATATTTAACATCAATGTCTTTTCCATTTATCGAGTTAATAAAACTTTCATACCTCTATTAAAAGAAGGTGGAAGAATCATTATGGTTTCTTCTGAATTAGCCCCATTAGATCCTCTACCATTTACTGGTTTATATGCGATTACTAAATCGACGATTGAGAAATATGCCTATTCCTTAAGAATGGAATTACAGTTATTAGGCTATAAAGTCATCCTTATTAGACCAGGCGCAGTGGATACTGGATTAATCGAAGTATCGACAAATAGATTAGAAAACTTCACCGGTTCCACTACTCACTATCAATATAACGCGAAGAAATTTAACGATGTTGTTAATTCTGTGGAGAGTAAGAAAATATCTCCAGATAAGATTGCTAATTTGATTTATAAAGCATCTATCAAGAAAAGACCAAAATACGTTTATAAAATAAATAGGAACAAAGGCTTGCTCCTATTAAATTTGTTACCAAAATCTTGGCAAAATAGAATTATTAAGAAGATTTTACAAAGTAAATAACTCTAATTACCACTATTTAAGTTATTGATGAATGTGGTTAATTTAGCCATGTTGAATCCATCTGCTAAATCTAATTGGTTGTCTAATGGGACACCATTTTCATTATAGACATATGTTCCATCGAAATTATCTAACATGAATTGATATGGTGATGATGTATTGAAAGTTAAGCCGTCCATAGTGACAAAGGCTGTAACCATGCAGCTACCACCTGCGGATAATTCACCAATGACTTTCGCTTTCTTTGAATTCTTGGCCATCGTTGGGAAAGCATTACCACAAGAGAAGCTCACTCCACCTGTTAAGAAATAGAAGTTGTATTTGTTTTCAAATGTATCGGTATCACTCGCGTAAGTGCCGTCTCCATCTAAGTCAGCCTCATAATGTAAATCAATGATAGAATCATCAATATTATTTTTAACAATAATGTTTGGATCTTTATTATAGAAAGCGGATAGTAATGGCATCACTCTTACTTCTCCACCAGTGTTCATCGCGACATCGATAACGATGTTTTTAATGTTTTCATTCTTTTGAATATCGTTGAAGGCAATCGCGAAGGCTTTATAAGTATCATTATTACTCCAAGCTTTATAATAACTTTGTTGAGCTTTTTCATAAGTCTCAGTTTGATAAGATGTGTCATTATAGGCTAAAGAATCACGATAATAGAAGGTATCGAATTTGAGAACCGCGGTATTTTGATAGACTTCATAAGTCTCTCTCGCGTTTTCACTTTTATCGTAGATTTGTTTCAATCTAATGAGTTCAGAATAGAATTTTTGTGTTCTTTCTCCTTGATAACCTTTAACATCTCCACTACCTTGACCTTTCGCAGAGAAGTACGCTAATTCATCAAAATCACCAAAGTAAGATTGATCAATCGCATTAGAATGCATTTCATCAAAATCTGTGAAGATAAATCTCGCTACTGCATCTTGATATGTTTCTGGGTCAGTGGATAATAATGCTTCTTTTCTACCTTTCGCAGTGAAATATTCATCAAAAGTAGTAATTTCTTTAAATCCTTTTAAACCGAAATTTAAATCTAAAGCGAAGCAAATGCCACGGTAATTATCTTGGGCTAAAGTTTCACTACGTTTTGTTTGACCAAAGTAAGATGATTCATCAGTTCTAATTCTTACTCTTCTGATTTCTCCAAGAGAGTCTCCACCCATTAATCGATCTAAATCCATGGTAATAATGTCGCCATCTTTACTCCATTTAATAGCCATATCAACCGCCGGGAAGAGTGGATTATCAGTACTCTTTGCGGTGCCGGTTCCATCTTTATTTAAAACTAAATCAACCATTGGATTTTCTGCGCTTGAAACATTGAGTTTAGCTTGATAACGATAGGCTTCAGTATCCGCTTTTAATGCGACTGGTTTATATAATTGTTTTTGTGTTCCACCAGTAGAAACCATAGCAAAACCCTCCTTACTTGAGAAAGCAAGAGGAAAAATATTGATATTTTCTAATGATTGTCTGACGAAATAATCGTGTCCGTTATATGTTAATCCAGATGTCGCTGGAGTGAATAATAAACCACTAGCTAAAGAAGCAGGAATATATAATCTATTTTCTTGTTCTTCGATACGATAACCATACGCTTTTAAATCGATAACTCTTGGTTTACCTTCTTTGACGATTTTTGTTTTAGAAGAGCCTCTAATGATTTTCGCGCCTGCAGCAAAATCACCAAAGCCGTTGTTATCACCAAAGACATCAGTGTAGATACCAGCCGCGTTAGTGATGGTAATCTTTTGTTCATTGACATCAAATAAGATTGAACCATTCTTATCTCCTGATGGTCTCACAAATTTGTAAACACCTTTACCGACTTGTTGTAAATCACGTGTATATTCAAGGAAAGGAATAAGTGAAATTAATAATTCTCCCATTTCAACATATGGGGTATCACCAAATTCTTTATGACGATATGTTTTTAAAGGATATGCGCCTTTTTCTTCTGTAGAAGTTAAATAAAGTCTTGAATCGCTTTGATATAAAGACATTGGAACGTATTCATCTTCTAAAATAGAAACGACAAATGAAGATGATTTGCTCACTCCATCTTTTGAATAAGACACATTTACTGTACATTGTCCAGGAGTATCAGAATCAAAACCTTCAACTTTATATTCGTTTTCTTTTAAATCGGTGACTGTTCCATCACTAAAAATAGCTTTAACAACCATACCAGATAAATCAAGTTCTTGATTAACGCGGTATTCTAATTTATTTGGTGGGATGACCACTATTTCTTTTAAAGAAATAACTTCCACAACTGGTTCTGGAGTTGGTTGATTATTACAACTTGTTAAAATTAAAGATGAAAGAATCATCACCGGGAAAATAATTGAACGTTTTTTCATATATCGCTACCTCGAATTAATAAAATGATTATATCAAAAATAAGGGCAACTATAAACATAAATAGTTTATAATGGGGATATGATTTTATATGGAGTTATCGTTCTTATTGCTGGAGTAGCAATGCTAGTTCTATCAATCTTACTTTGTCTTGGTCGCATCAATCTTTTGCACGACTATCATCAAAATAATGTGAAAGAAGAAAATAAAAAGAAATTCGCCTTATCGATGGGAATTTCTTTAATGATTGGCTCTATGGGAATGATATCTTCTGGATTAATATCAATTATTGTTAATAATGAATCAATATTTCTAGTTTCAATTCTCTTATTATTAATTCCATTATTAATATCTATAATCCTATTATTTATATTTATTAAAAAATATAACGGACAGATATTCGGTTAATATTATTTCTTATCTTTTGTTAATCTAATCGCGATTTGATCTAATAAATCAATCGTGTTTTTAATATCTTCTTCTGTGGAGTTCGCGTTAATCATACACATACGGATAGTTTTCATGCCGTTTAATGTCGTTGTAACGATATATGCATAACCACCATCATTGAGTTCTTTAGTGATATCTAGATTTAACTTATTTAATTCTTCTAAACTCCAACCCTTAGGTGCGTATCTAAAGTTAATCGTTCCACAGCTTGGATAAGAAATGATTTCCCAATTATCTCTTTTTTCTAGTTCATGCTGAACCATCTTCGCATTATGGAAGGAGAATTCAATTAATTCTTCTAATAGATGGGTGCCTGTCGCTTGCACTGTAAACCATAATTTAATCGCTCTATGTGGTCTAGACATCTCTGGTCCTTTATCCCAACCATCGACATGGTCGCTAGAAGATACATCTTCTAAATATTCAGGATGTTCAACGAAAGCGTCCACTAAAGTTTGTTTATTTTTCACTAATAAAGTGGAACAAGAATATGTTTGCATTAACCATTTATGGGTATCCCAAGTTAATGAATCAGACTTTTCAATACCTCTAGAGTAATTACGGAAAATTGGAGAGATTAAAGATGAACCACCATACGCTCCATCGACATGGAACCATAAATTATATAATTTAGCGACATCACCAATATCGGATAATGGGTCAATTGTGCCTGTATTTGTCGTACCTAAAGTTCCCACGACTAAGAATGGGATTTTACCCCCTCTTTGATCTTCAATAATCGCTTCTTCTAACGCGACAACATCCATCTTGAAATCAGGAGTGGATTTTAAAATAACGATTTGATCTTGTCTAAAGCCTAACATTCTTAATGCTTTTCTCACTGAGCTATGCGCTTGGTCAGATAAATAGGCTACTCCTTTAGGAATATCATATTCACTTAATTTATTAGTTCTCGCCGCGATAATCGCGGACATCGTTGATAAAGAGCCACCAGACATGAAGATACCACCACTAGTTTCTTCTGGATATCCCGCATAGCTAGCCATCCATGTGCATAATTTCTCTTCAATTAAACCAGCGCAAGGAGAAAGGTTAAATGAACCAGCATTAGGATTATATAAATCGGTTAAGATTGCTCCCGCTAGAGAATATGGAGAAACCGCAGAACAAACAAAAGAGAAACAACGAGGATGTTGTAATAGGGCTTGTTTAGAAAAAACATATTTTGCTAATTCTTCTTCTACTTCGACTGCGTCTCTACCAACTTCAGGTATTTTGATTTGCTCAAATTCCTTAATTTCTTCTTCGGTTGGTACAGGGAAAATTGGAGACTCTCTAATGTTGTTATTCGCGTTTAAAACATCATTTAATCTTTTTTGTAGTGAGGTGAGTTGTCGATTTAATTCTTCTTTATTTTTCTCATCGAATTTTAATCTATCAAACATAAAAACATCCTCTCTCCCGTTATGATTTATAAAGCTACTTTTATAATATATGTATCTTTATTATTTGAGAATATTTTATTATTGGAAATCGCATGTTTAAAAGAGAATGAACTAAAACCTTTTTTCTATAAAAAACCACGCAAAAAGGCGCTTTTTTGTCGCATTTCCAATGTTTCTTTATATTTTTAAGATAGATGTGATAGAGTAATTCCGAGGATTAATTTTATGAAAAAACTACCATTTGCTATTTTATGTTCTGTGTCCGCGATTGCAATCGGACTTTCTACCTGGTCACTAGTTCGTTCTTATCAACCTGATGGCCGGGCTACTGAATACAAGATGTATATCGGCACAAATGATAAGGAAACCTATCAACTCGAAATGACAATTGAAGAGGCTAGAGACATCATCCATAACACAATGATGGATCACTTCTCTGATGGCTTTACAATGTACACCGCGAATGGGGTTTGGAGAGATGAAAATAAAGTCGTCACTTTAGAATATTCATTTGTTTGTGTTCTTGAAGGCGTTGAGAAAAAAGAAGTTTATAGCGCAGCAGATGAGCTTCTCGTTAAATTGAATCAAAGCACAATTCTCGTTGTTGAGAACTCTGTTAACGTCGCTAATTTCTATACAGGAAAATAATCTTAATTAGTAACTAAAAAGACCGGCATTAATTGTCGGTCTTTTCTACTTCTACCTCTTTATGTTTAGGAGGTTTTTTAGATAGCAATTTATAAATATAAAATCCCGCGATTAATATTGTTAAACCAATACCCACAAGGATTGCTACGAGTTCAGGGATAAATCTTCCTAACGCGAGTTGAGGTTCCGCTAAGATGTATGTGACCACTACCGCGGTCATAAATTCTGCAGGTATCGCAGTGAATAGAGATAAATACTTATTCTTCGCTGTTAAATATAGATATCCAGTTGCCACCCATAAACTAATCGCCGCTAAGACTTGGTTTGACCAAGCAAACCATCGCCATAAGATATTGAAGTTATTCGGATCTAAGAAATTCCATAAACTAATTCCGATAACCGCACCAAATAATGGGATAGTTAATAGTATTCTATTCTTCATAGTTTTTGGATCTATGTGTAACCATTCGCCCACGATTAAACGACAACTTCTTAACGCGGTATCTCCACTAGTGATTGGGCATATGACAACACCGACAATCGCTAGGACTGTTCCAACTGGTCCAAGTACACCTCTAGCGATTTCATTAACTGAATTAGAGTTTCCACCACCTTCAACTAAGATACTCCAACCTTCCGCGGTATTAACTTTGAAAAACGCCATTGCAGCAGCGGCCCATATCAAAGCAATAATTCCTTCTGCGACCATCGCGCCATAGAAGATTTGTCTTCCTTCTTTTTCACTTTTAATACATTTAGCAATCATTGGAGATTGGGTCGCGTGGAAGCCACTGACCGCGCCACAAGCGACTGTTGTCATCATAAATGGCCACCATGGTAAAGAGCCATTCTCTTTAGAGAAATCTCTTAAATTACCAATTAATTCAATCATTGGATATTCGTTTGATTGAACCATGACACCAATAATAACCGCTAAAGCCATAGCGATTAAGATAACGCCAAACAATGGATAAATCTTACCGATGATTTTATCAATTGGAACAATTGTAGAAATGAAATAATAAGCAAGGATAATAATCATCCATATCCACGCTTTGACATTACCGCTAGTTAATGATTCTAATAATGTGGATGGAGAAACAACAAATACTGCGGTAACTAATATCAATAAGATAATGGAGAATATTCTCATAATTATCTCAATGACTTTACCTGAGTATTTTCCAGATAATTTAACAATTGATTCCCCATTATTTCTCGAAGAAATCATACCTGAGAAATAGTCATGAACCGCTCCACCGAGGATGCAGCCTAAAACAATCCAAAGGAAAACAATTGGACCAAATAAAGCACCACTGATTGCACCGAAAATAGGACCGGTTCCGGCGATATTTAATAATTCAATGAGAAAAGCCTTCCATTTAGGTAGAGGGGTGATATCCACACCATCAGGATTAGCGATTGCAGGAGTTTTTCTATCATCAATCGCGAATACTCTTTCACTGACTCGGCTATATATTAAATAGCCCCCAATTAATACTGCTAAAGCAACGAAGAATGTAATCATATTGTAAATATATTATCACTTTTGATTTATTTAGGATAAATAATTCAGTTGTCAACAAACTGTAGACAACTCATTAGTTTAATAAATACTTAACCATGTAGAATCTCTTATGACCTTTTGGGCAATCTTCACATGTTCCAAATACTTTATAACCATTCTTTTCATAGAAATCCTTTGCTTACCAATCAAAGGTATCGAGATGTATTAATGTACAGCCTTTTTCTTTAACATCTTCTTCGAAAGCTTTGATAAGAGAAGAGCCGAGTCCTTGTTTACGATAGTTTTCATCAACCCAAAGATTATCTAAAAACGCTTCTCTCCAACAGTTGGCGTAGCCAATACATCCAGCGATAACATTACCATTATCATCTTCTATCTTTTTAGTGATCCAATAGAAATTTTCTTCTTGTTCCCAATTACTAGGCATCTTAGAAAGATTAAATTCTAAAAGTTTATCACTGATAAATTCCGCTTCTTCTGCGGTACATTCTTTAATTTCGTATTTCATATTAGTCCCCCATAATGAATTCCGATTTAATTGCATATTAAATAATTAGTAGAAAAAAGGACTGACACTATTGTATAAAGAAAATTTCCCACAAGTTGTGGGAGAATTGTTGTTGATACCTTGGGGACACTACGCAACACACAAACACACACATATTTAATTTTGAATTAAATTGAGTTAAATCCTATTTCAAAATATAATAATTTTGTATTTATTAGCAGACTATCGGCGCTATGAACTAGCATTAAGCAAAGTCGACCATACGCAGGTAAACGATAGGACACCCTAATAGAGACCGTAAGATTGGACGTGTTAGGATTTTGCGTTGTGGAAAGCATCGCCTAGAAGGTAAAGGCGGTACATAAATAAATGGCGACCTTTAGGACACGGTTTATGTAACAATATTACCCACGCTCCACACAAATTATTAATTAATTTGAATCAGTGGCCATCCAACGAGGGATGAAACACCAGTAACTATGGTTGGTAGGGATATCAGCAGTTAGTTACAAAAGGTGTTTTTGAGTTGGATGGCTTTTTTCTTATCTTGAGAACACTTAACTACTTGTTCTAGGAAGGAGGAAAATTGAATGGAACAAAACGAATACTTTAATGATTTGGCAAAAATCAAAGAGACTATTACAGATAATCGCAACAAAGCAATGGTAGTAGTTAATAGCGCGATGATCATCACTTATTACCAAATTGGCACAATTATCAATCAAAGAAAAACTTGGGGCAATAGGTATATTAAAAAGCTTGCTTCTGATTTAAAAGAATACGGGAAAGGTTACTCTACTGATCAGCTGAAAAGAATGGCGCGTTTCGCTAGTTACTTTAGCGAAAGCGAAATTAGTGCACAGGCTGTGCACCAAATTCCTTGGAGCACAATTATTGAATTAATGAGACTGTCATCTTCTAAAGAAGAGGCGCTTTGGTATGTTGGTCAAATAACCAAAAACAAATGGTCGCGTTCACATGTATTAAAACAATTTGAATTACAAGCCTACCAAAGGCAGGTTGTGCCACCATTAATTTCTGATGAAAGTACTTATGTTCAAGGCATTGTAAAAGATACACTCGCTTTTGATTTTATAAGCAAAAGTGAAGTGACAGATGAAAAGAGTTTAAAAGACAAGCTTATTGATAACATCTTATTATTTCTTCAAGAACTTGGAACAGGATTCGCATTAGTGGGTCGTGAATATAAATTATTAACTCCAACTGGTAAGAACTTCTTCATCGATTTGTTAATGTACCACACTAAAGTTCACGCTTACGTTGTCATCGAAGTGAAATTAGAAGATATCACCCCCGCAGATTTTGGCCAATTAAATTTTTATGTCAATGCAATTGACGATTTAGAAAAAGCAGATTCCGATAATGAAACGATAGGAATGTTATTGTGCAAATCAGCGGACAATTATGTTGTAGAAACTTCTTTCAAAGGCTTGAAAACACCAATTGGAGTTTCAAAATATAAGCTTTTTGAAGATTTACCTGCATATTTGGCAAACAAATTAAACTCAATAGATAAATCAGAAGATAATGATTGATCTCTAAAATTAATCAGCGATTCAAAAGAAGGGAAGGATATAAAATGAAAAAGTTTATTTTAAAATGGGGAAAAGGCAACGTTTGCGAAATACAAATAATATATAAGACATTAATAGTTGAAGCAGAAAACATCGATGATATAGATCCATTAGAAATATTGCTGGAGCACATAAAAAGAAAAGTACCTTATGTTAGAATAATCCATACTTCAGAAACAAAAAGAAATTACGACTATGGCAGTTGGGTAAATTTTATCGAAACCAAAGAAACGAAATATAAGGACTGACAACTTTCATGTCAATCCTATTTCAACTAATTTGGCCTAAATGGACAGAAATGATACAACGCTACAGCTAGTTTTGTTCACGCTACACCACGCTTAGATTTCTTCAATTATCTTTAAACCTATTTCTAATTTAATTAAGTCGTGATTAGCGGCATGTAGAAGAGTCTTGTCATAATCTCCTTCGATTAAAACATCACCTGGTTGCAAATAATCATAGAGCTCAAGTTTGAAATGGTTCGCCACTGCTTGACATGCTGCAAGTTCCATTTCCACTACTATGCAACCTTCTTCTTTTCTCTTTTTTACTTTGTTTACTGTCTCCATAAGGAATCCATCGGTGGTCCACGCTTTACCTTTCACATATGGAATATTTAACTTTTTAAAAACGGATTCAACTTTGTCTGCGTTATTTATTTTGACAAAATCACTAGGAGGCATGAAATGATATGAGGTTCCTTCATCTCTATATGCTTCAGTAGGAATAACGAATTTTCCTTTAGTTATTTCTTTATCTAGTGCACCACAGGAACCAAACATAACGAATTTAGTAGCACCAGTGATATAGGCGCATTCTGCAATGTTACCAGCACATAGAACAGAACCCATTGGTGAAAGATACACCCCAATTAATTCACCCTTATATTCAAATGCATAAATAGGGATTCTATAAGAACACCCGCCAATTAAACCAACTTGCTTAAGATCATAATGTAATTGGATGTAATCAAATATTTCACGCGACAAAATAACAAGACATTTATCTAAGATATGTCCTTTTTCTCCATAAAAATGTTCTAATTTCAAGATTGGCTCGCTAGTATCAAAAGAATCAATAATCATATGTGTCAATTATACCCATAAACAAAAAGAAAAGCATCTCAACATTTTGTATCAATCCTATTTAACTAAATTGGCCTAAATGGACAGAAATGATACAGTGGAACAAAACCACATATCACTGGAACACTACTTTTTAAGTAAAGCTTTTAATTCTTTTTTGCTTTGTTGTAAATCACCAGTGAGCAATGGGATGAGTTTTTTAATTTCTTCAATATCTTTGTCCCACCATTTGAGTTCTAAAAGAAGATTGATCGTTTCTTTATCAAATCTATATTTCTTAATAATAGCAGGATTGCCCACAACCACTGCATAAGACGGAACATCTTTTGCCACTACTGAGTTCGCACCGATAATTGCACCATCACCAATATGAACACCTGGTAATATTGTGGCGTTTTGGCCAATCCAGACATCGTTGCCTACAACTGTATCTCCACGGTTTCCTCTATCTCCGAATGGTCTAGATAGACCTTTGAATTCATCAATGATTTCAAAAGGATAAGTTGTTAAACAATCTAACATGTGATTAGCGCCATTCATTACGAACTCCACGCCTCTTGCTATAGCAACAAACTTGCCTATGATAAGTTTATCGCCCATAAAATCGTAATGATGGGTGACGTGTTTTTCAAACGATTCTGGTCCTTCGTCCATATCGTCATAATATGAATAATCACCCGCAATAATGTTTGGTCTAGTGATTACACTTTTGATATAGCAAAAAGATTTGAATTGTGAATTTGGATAAATCGGATTAATCTTTTTCTCCATATCAGTCTTCCTCCTCGTAATAATATGAGTAATCGATACCTTTCATAAAAATATCTCTATCATTTATATCGTTAATTAAGGCTTTTTTGAGAAGGCTAAAAATAGGTTTGGGATCAACAGGACTTGCTTTCATCGCAGACAAATAATCGTCTTTACCAATCTTTGACCAATCAATGCACTTCTTCAACCTGTCCTTTAGAAGTAAATCTAGCCAAATTCTGGTAGCTCTGCCATTGCCTTCCATGAACGGATGTGCAATATTCATTTCAATATATTTATCCACTATTTCATCAAATGTATTATCCGGCATTTTATCAATGTCTTTTAAGACTTGTGGTAAGAAGTCTCCGTTTGCAAAAGTAAATCCGCCTTTAGAAATAGTTTTGGTTCTGATTTTACCAGCAAATGGATATAATCCTTCAAATAAGTAAGCGTGTATCTTTTGCAAAGCAACTGTCTTCCCAATTTCATCTTCTTCAAGCAATTCTGTTTTATAAAAGCCATAAGCTTTTTTCTTGCTTTGTTCATCTATTGGATCTAATAAACCTTTTATCCAATCTTGAATTGCTTTTTTATATTTAGAAGGAATTATAGTAAGAACTAACCTAACCCCTTCTTCGTTAATAACATCAGAAAGATATTTTTTGCCATCGTCCGCATATAATTTCAGTTGTCCACAAAATGGTGACAACTCAGGATTTCTCGCTTTGACATTGTTCCAATATCTTCTAGGTGAATTAGGCTCAACTAAAATAGCGATGAAATCTACGGCGGAATACCACCACATAGAGTTTTCGTTGTCCCAAACTGCACGAACTGGCTTATTGTTGAAGTATCTAATTGAGTGTTTTATCATATTCATATGATAACATATATAAATTCAGTTGTCCACAAATAGTAGACAACTTGCCGAATAAAAATAAAAGGACTGACACATTGTATCAATCCAATTTAACTAAGTTGGCCTAAATTTCCAATAATGATACAACGCAACATTTTGGAACAGGTCGCAACGCATATTAGTTCACCAGCAAATTAATATCGTCATCTAAAACAATTGACTTATCTTTTATTTCTTTTGGAATGCGGTTGAACCCTTTATTAATGCAAACATAAAAAGCATCTCTTAAATTATATGTCATTCTCATAAATGGATATTTAATTATACCAGGTGTATTCCACCCCACTCCCAATTCTAAGAATAGTATCTTTTTATCTTTATTATCATTTAAAAATTGTTCATATCTATGAGCGGCGTCATGCCATCCTTCATCTTCCACGAATGTATCATCGCTTCTTAAATTCATGCTCATTTCTTCTCCACATATTGGACATTTAGGAACAAGGTGAGTGGGAATTAAGCTATCTTTAAGAGAATGAACCATTTCCAATATTTGTTTTTCATTATCATATGTCTTTTTATGACATGGTTTAGAGCATTGAAATAAACCATAGTCACCTTGTGTATAAAATAGTCTTTCCTTAGAAAAACCTGCGAGTTGGAATTGATGATCAACATTAGTGGTAATCACAAAATAATTCTTATCTTTGACCATATCGTACAGTTTTTTATAAAGAGGTTTAGCTCCTTCTTTATATCGCTGAAGATAAATGAATCTACACCAGTAGCCCCACTTCTCTTCACTAGTTAAGAATGGGTGAAAACCCGCACTATACATATCGGTATAGCCATATTTCTTATTGATATCGGGGAAGTTTTTTAAAAAATAATCTCCGCCATACTCAAAGCCAGCGGCAGTTGATAAACCTGCTCCCGCGCCAATCACTATCGCCTCAGCTTCATTTATAAGTTTTTTAATTGTTTCAATTTCTTTCATAATCAAAATAAGGTAATTGTTTTATCTTTATAAGACTCTTGCTTTGCAAGTCTAATTTTATCTTCTGGATTAATATGACCGATTAGCAAAGGAGAGTTATCATCGTGATCTTTATAATTCTTTCTAATCGTCATTTCGTTTCCATTGGCATAGCAATACTTACATAAATGCATACAAGAATTATATGAACCAATGTCATTAGAAAGATAGCAAGCACAATAATTCTTTCTCGCTTCCATCTTTTGTTTAATGTCTAACTTAGAGTCGATACTATTTTCGTAGTCTTTCACTCTCATGCATCCATCAATATCCACGCCATAGTTAGAAAGCCACTTTTCTTTAGAACAAAGTCTTAAATCCATATGATGCTTTTTGGCGATATTCATAAACGCTTTAGCTATTTCAATTTTTGTTTCATCGTCCGTATCTTTAATCTCTGGGTGATTCTTTTCTAATTTTGGATAAATATCGACAAAGCCAAATGCCACTAAAGAGGTGTAGCCATCTAATTTGGAAGCAATATGTTCAAACATTTTAATGTGATATTCTTTTGTGTATTTGCTATTCACAATGATTGGGGTGTATCTCCAACCAATCGCATTCTTACCAACTTTGTTAGATAAATATTTAAAATCTTCAATTACTTGATCAATTGGAGGAACATTTGGTTCTAAGTCTTTATCAAAGCCAGTAATAGAAACATACCAAAACTGACCAAATTCTTTTAATTCATCTAAATAAGGAAACATCGGCCTTGGGTTTTTCGTACAAAAGCCAATCACATCCACGACTTTTGGATTAAGCAAAAACTTTGTCACGATTGTTGGATAATATGGATTCCTGACTAAAACATATCCTTCTCTAATGCGATTTATAAACCATTTAGAGTAGAAGGCAGGAATATCTGTTCTTTGTCCTGTATTTATAATCATAATCCTGCCTCCTTCATATTCTTTTTATATGTCTCAAAATCACTATCACTAAAGACATCAAAAATGACTTTTTTAATATTCTTGTTCTCTTCCTTTAAATACGAATTAACACATTTAATAGCGATTCTGCTGGCTTTTTCAATTGGAAAACCAAATACTCCAGTTGATAAAGAACAAAAAACAATCGATTCTAAACCCATCTCATCCGCTTTTCTTAAACAAGAATAATAACAATTGGCTAAATCAATTTCGTCCCTATGTGTTCCTGAATAGATTGGTCCTACTGTATGGAATATATATTTCGCAGGTAAATTGTAACCACTACTTACTTTCACTTGTCCATTAGGTTCTTCGTGGCCTTGCTTTTTCATTATTTCTAACATATCTCTTCTTACTTGTAGACCCGCAAAGGAATGAATTGCATTATCGATACAGTGATGATTAGGAACAAAACATCCTAACATTTTTGAATTACAAGCATCCACTATCGCATCTGCTTTTAATAAAGTGATATCACCTTTAAATAGAGAAACACCATTAGGAAAAGATGATGAATTCACAATTTCTTTTTTTGAAAAAAAATCTTTCAAGACTTTGTCTTGCTTATCATAAAACTCTTTAGATAAGTTTACTGGCATAGTAATGTTTAAAAGCGCTCTTAAAGTTGGCCAATCATAAGATAATTCATCTTTGATGTGGTTATAGTCTTTTAAATAATCAATACACCATTTAATATCGCTCATTTTAGTCACCTTTGACATCAATATTAAAACATATTAATAAAAAGTGAAAAAGTACGCACTAAAAAGTAACTATGTATAACAAAATGACTGCATACTATAATAAACATATGAAAAATAAATCAGAATTACCTACCTGCCCAGTAGCCACTACTGTTTCTTTAATTGGTTCTAAATGGAAAATCCTAATAATTAGGAATCTAAGAACTAGACCATGGAGATTTAATGAACTCCAAAGGTCTTTAGAAGGAGTTTCTCAAAAAGTTTTAACGAGTTCTTTAAGAGAGATGATTGATGATGGACTAGTCATTAGAACTGATTACAAAACCAACCCTCCACACGTTGAATATTCTCTTAGTGAATTAGGCAAAGAACTAATGCCAATTATTGATTCAATGGAAGTGTTTGGCAATTATTACAAATCGTTATAAGTTTATAGCTAAGTAAAAAAAGAAAAAAGGACTGACACATTGTGTCAATCCTATTTGACTAAGTTGGCATAGATTTCCAAAAATGATACGAATGGAGCAAACTAGAAACCTGTGGAACAGATAAATATTAGTTTAAATATTCTTTTTAATGAATACTTCAATCTTGTCAAAAGGAATCTTATCGTGATTTATGCCACCATCATATAAGTCGCAGTGTGTAGCGTCTTTGACTAATAAAAATTCTTTATTGTCGCCTTTTAATAATTTATATACATCTTGTCCGAAATATAGTGAATGCGCTTTTTCACCATGAACAATTAAAATAGCACTTCTAATCTCTGAGGCATAGGTAAATAATCTTGTATTCAATAAAGATGTTCCCGCGGTGATATTCCATCCACCATTACTATTTAAACTGCGAACATGATATCCGCGCGGTGTTTTATAGTAGTCGTAATATTGTTTAACAAACCATGGTGAATCAGTGGGATCATCAACCACTCCACCACCAAGTTTATAATTACCATTCTTATAATCTAGTGTTCTTTGATTATTTATAGTCACTCTTGCTTGATATCTACTTTCTTCGTTATCTCCTTGGTCATAATAACCATTACCAGTCACTCTAGACATATCGTACATAGTAATAGCGACTGTCACTTTAACTCTTGTATCAATGCATGCGGTTTGAATAGCCATGCCACCCCAACCACAAATACCGATGATAGAGATTTTATCGTGGTCAACATTATCTAAGTTAGATAAATAATCTACTGCGGCTTGGAAATCTTCAACATTGATATCAGGCGAATTCATGAAGCGTGGTTCACCACCGCTTTCACCAGTAAAAGATGGATCAAAGGCAACGGTTAAGAATCCTCTTTTAGCCATCTCTTGAGCGTACAATCCACTTGATTGTTCCTTAACCGCACCAAAAGGACCACTAAATGCAATCGCAGGAAATTTATTTCCTTCTTTTGGCCAATACATATCCGCAGCAAGAGTGATACCAAAATGGTTTTTAAATGTCACCTTTTGATGATTGATAGACTCATCTTTTGGAAAAACTTTATCCCATTCATTAACCAATGTTAACATTAGATATTCCTCCCCATTTCATATGCTAGTTTTAATTTTTCACTATTTTTGATTTCGTTAGGGCCATTTACTCCTCCGACAAACAATGTGTCTTTGAGTTCCACTCCTTCAAAACAATCAATCCAGCCTTGTAAGCCATTTATGGCTTTCTCAGGAACATATTGTTCATCTTCTGCGGCGACAGTTAAGAAATAGACTTCTTTAAATCTATAGTCTCTTGAATATAAAGAATTGCATCTATCAATTAAGGTTTTCATTTGACCAGACATCTCATAATAGTAAATTGGTGAAACCCATACTATTACTTCGCTTTCGCATATCTTGTCCGCAATATCAATTGCGTCATCATTAATCACACACTTATGAGTTTTTTGGCACGCTAGGCAGCCTCTACAAAAGGCGATTTGTTTATCTTTTAACGAGATAAAAGAAACATCATGTCCTGCTTCTTTCGCTCCTTTTTCAAATTCTTTTGCTAAAGTTTCGGAATTGCTTCCGCTTCTAATGCTTGTCGAAATAATTAATACTTTTTTCATATCTATTCTCCTTTTAAAACAAATGTCACAGATTCTTTTTTTAATAGAGCATTTAATTCGTTTTTGTTTAGATTAATATGTCCAAGCCTTGTATATGACCAGGAACTGGTACTGTAGAAAACAGAAATGGCATTGCCGCTATATAAGACGATATCTCCTGGCACGACATCTATTTGTGAATCGTTTCTAACAATTGATTGACCAATAGAGCCAGTTTGTTCAAAACCACCATATTCATGCATATTAATGGTTAAAGGCAATATTCCTTTTAAGGCTTTAACTGAGTCGTTGTCTTCCCAAGCGACATCTAATTCTTGGTTATCAATTGATAGTTTCATATTCTCTTCCTTTTTTGTGGATGTGCTCGATGAATTTGAGTTAGGAATGCAACTGGTTAAAATAAGTAATGGTAAAACAAAGCCTAATAATCTCTTCATTTTTATCTCCTATTTCCTTTATTACCTTTGTTTGGCAGTTCATCAACATCTAAAGTGGCTTCTGGGTTTGGCCAATCCTTCACCACTTCTTCCGTTCCCGCTTCAATAGCTTTTTCGTAATAAGCTTTCTTAAAATCTATTTGTTTCTTGTAATATTTGAGTTCTTTGATTTGTTTTTGAATGTTTTCTTCTTGTTCTAAGATAAGTTGATATCTTTCTTTTAAGGTTTCATCACCCTTTAAAGCTAAGTCGACATATTCTTTTATCTTCTTGATGGGCATATTCAAATTTTTTAAACAGTTAAGCATTCTTAGCCAGGGGAAATCTTTGTCTTCGAACACGCGTATGCCGTTTACTCTTTTTACTAAAGGGAACAATCCTTCTTTATCGTAATATCTAATTGTATACGCTGAGACGTTAAGCATCTTAGCAATTTCAGATATGGAATAACTCATATTTTTCACCTCACATTTATATTGTAAAAGTTAGAGTTAACTCTAGGTCAAGTATAAAAAATAAATAAAAAGGACTGACACATTGTATCAATCCTATTTAACTAAATTGTCTTTGTATAAGCTCGATAATACCACTTTTCAGGCTTTCAAAAAAGTTTGTCACTACAATAATACCAGTCTTTTTTTCTAGTGTGGTTTCATACGATAAACAAAACCGACCAAGCGTTTTCACCTAATCGGTTTTTATTTGAATTTGTTTTTAATTAATTGTTAGATTCATCCTTTTTGCGTTTCTTGTTTAAGAATGGAATATTTATAATGCCTTTCTTATTAAGCAAGAAGAGAACACCGCAAGCAATAAGCAAGAAACCAAATATAGATCCAATAACGATTCCCACGATTGCTCCAGCTGGAAGTCCAGAGGAAATGGAATTAAGCGCATTTTCATCTTTCACTAATAATTGAAGGACATCATTACTAATTTTAGCTTTTTGATCTTCGGTTAATGCTTCATAAGCAGCTCTAGCGGCTTCAATAGCTTCTTTATCATTTTTAGTTACATCGCTAGCATTTGGAAGGGCGTTGATTTTTTCAATAACAGCATTAGCAGCTTCTGTATCTGCGACTACTTTAGCATAGGCTGTTTCATCATCAGTTAATTTTGTAAGCACTTCAGCAGGCACTTTGGCTTTTTGATCAGCAGTTAAAGCATTATATGCTGCTCTAGCTTGTTGAATAGCTTCTCCATCGTTAATTGTTACAGCATTTGGTTGAGGTAGAGCGTTGATTTTTTCAATAACAGCATTAGCTGCGGCTGTGTCAGCTTCTTCTTTAGTCAAAGCAGCTTCATCATCAGTTAATTTCTTAAGAATTTCAGCAGATACTTTGGCTTTTTGATCGGCAGTTAAAGCATCATAGACAGCTCTAGCTTGTTGAATAGCATTTTTGTCATTAATAGTCACTGCTGCTGGTTCTGGAAGAGCATTGATAATATTAACAGCATTATTGACAGCTTCAAGGTCAGCATATGCTGCTTCATCATCAGTTAATTTTTTAAGTGTTTCTGTTGTAACAAGCGCTTTTTCGTCAGCATCAAGAGAATCATAAGCCTTTCTTGCTGCTTCAATAGCATCTTTATCGTCCAAGGTAACATTCTCTGGAGTTGGTAAAGCGTTGATTCTATTTGTAACACTTACTGCAGATTCACTGATAGTGACAGCACAAGTAGCTTTAAACTCACCATCTTCAGTTGTTGCTGTGATTACTGCACTACCAACACTAACAGCAGTTACTTTTCCATCATTATCAACAGTAGCAACACTTTCATCACTACTAGACCAAGAGACTTTCTTGTTATCAGCATCTTCAGGAGAAACAGTTGCAATTAATGTTTCATTTCCTCCATATTTAATCGTTGTCGATGATTTATTTAATGAAACTCCTGTAACAGCAACAGGCTCTGGTTCATTGTATTTCAAAGATAATGAGTCTCCATGTTCAGTTAAAACTGTGGCTACAACATGGATCAATCCTTTTTCATCAGTAGTTCTTTTAAAAGTCGCATCTTTATAATTCCAATATCTTTGTCCGATATAGCAATACTTAGAACTAATTAAATCGGAAAGAGTATATGTCACCCCATCTTCAATATTACTAATGACGAAATTAAACCTAGAACCAGTTTCTGCATCATTTAAAGCAATCATTCCATATTGATCTTTATATTCGTCAATAACCATTTCCCCACTCATTGGATCAGCTTCATGGAGGGAATAGGACACACCATTTGTTAGTTCGACCTCTCCCTCATAACCAATGAAATCATTTTCATCGGAATATAGTTTTAAAGATGCAGAGACATAATCAAACTTTTCGCCACTAATTGTTGCGTAACTATTACTTGCACTCATATTAGCTAAGGCATAAACCTTATTTGGCGTTAAATGGTGATTTTCATATATTTCATCATCATTTGCAACCTTAAACCAAAATTCCTTATCTCCGGTTCCATCTGCAAAACAAACATTGTAATTTCCATAATATGAATAACTCGCGCCTTTTGTTTTTGCGATTGTAACATCAACATGTTCAGTTGCTTCTACTCTAACAGTATTGCCTTGATTATTTAGAAGGCCTGCAATTAATCCTACAGCCAAAAGAGTAGACGCCGTTAATACTAATCTTTTTTCATTATTATTTCCTTTCTTAAATATGTGAATAATCACTTACTTAAAAGTAATTCCTCAAATATACATTTTCAATAAAAACCATTCAAAATGATACTTTCAGATATTCAAAGTAACATTTTTGCTTTATAATTAATTAATTGAAAAGGAACGACTTTATAAATATGAAAAATAGTAGAACTAAAGAAGAATTCGAAAAGGCATTATTCAAATTATTAGAAGAGAAGAACTATCATGATATTACTGTTAACGAGATCTGTGCCTTAACTAATAAAACAAAGATGACCTTTTATCGTAACTATAAAGATAAGGACGCTTTATTAGCAATTGCATCTATTAATTTAATCAATACTGAATATGTCATCGAATATAGCAAGATATTAAGAAAAGAGACTGACTTAGAAGAAATTGAATATCAATCTTTAATTATTACTTTTGATTGGGTGGCAAAACATTACAATCAAATTCAGAATCTAATCTATAAAGGCGAAACCTTTCCTCTTGAGATATTTAAAAATGCTCTATACGATAACTATAATAGATATATGTCCGAATTAATTAAGATGGGTGGTTATGATGTTCCAGCTGATTATATGTCCATCTTCTGTTTTGAAGGATTATTTGAAACATGCTTATATTACTCTGAACAGTTAAAGAATAAGAAGAGTAAGAAAAAAGTGAAAGAAGATATGAGAAAAGTATGTCGACTATTAGCTAAGGCTGTTACAGCAATTACAAAAGTTGAGCAAGAAAAAAGACTGGCACATTGTATCAATCCTATTTAACTAAGTTGGTGAGGCAAGCGGTACGATATACGCTACTTTTTGATTGTAATTCTAGTTATTTAGGATGTCAATTTATGTTTCAAATCTCTCTAATTATGGACTTTCAATACAATTTAAGAATGGCGTTTTATTATGATTTAATCATAATTTTATATTGAAATCCTATATATAAAGGCTCAGTTTGTAAACCTTGATTATTCAAGAAACTGATGTGGGAGTTTTCAAGTAAAATGTGATGCTTTTGAAGTTGTGTAATTCCCACATAAAAAAGCGATTCCCACATGTTTTTGCCTCGTTTTAATCATTTTTAGTTGTTTTCAGTAAATTCCCACATACTTTATGAGTAGTACCACTACTTTATCCGTACGGAATTGTATTAAATTATGAAAGCGTTTTATTTTCAACAGATATTCGGTGGTGCGACAAAGCGTCTTTAAGTTTTTGATTAAAAACAACATAAGAGCCTGTGACATCGTAAAACCAAAGAAGAGTACTTTCTTTTCCTATAAACGTTACCTTATATGCAATAATATTATGAATGTTATATGGTTTCATCATTCCTCTATCAATAATAACTACTTTAGAAACATCTTTTAAATTAATGGTCTTCTTTTTAAAATAGCCATTACAATATGTTAGTTTTTCGTCTTTTAAGGAAAAGTATTTAAAATAAGTTTCTAAAATAGAAAGAACGCCCATTAAAACAGCGATGGACCATATTACAATGCCGAAAATATAAATTACCATCCGTTGCCCGTCGCGAGGAAAAAATATAATCCAAACAGTTAGGACACATGCGAAAATGATTAGTAGCGGAATAATAGCAAATACCCACTTCTTCTTTTCTCTAATATAGAAATTACAATCATCCATGCATTTATACTATCACAATCGACTTGTTAAAACGTAGCGAGTTTCCCCGCACGCGTTCGAAGTTGCCTTTTTCCTAATACCAACATTATCGCCATTCCATTGCATTGGAAAATCATTTATTCCCACATTTCCCACTTAAAATCAAATGTCAAAGACAACAAAAAAACTCGCTTTTTCCCGTTTTTTTCTGGTAAACCAGTAATTTTGGTAGCGAGTATTTTTCAGTGTGTCCTTTTGTCAGCCCAATAATACCACATTTTAGGCCTCCAAAAAAGTTTGTCACTACAACAATACCACTTTTTTCGCTCTATTTAAATCTAGTTAGTTTCTTTTTGCTCTAACGTATGTAAGTTTCTATCAAATTTAATGAAACTCATTGAGATTGCTTCTGATACGTTATTGGAATTGAAGCGGAGGCTCTTTTTTCGATGACTGCAGGGATCATCTACTTGAATAAGTGTTAATGTGGAACCACTTCATAAGAAACAACATTGTTATGTTGATTGAATGTAATCTCAAATGTCGTAGGATCCATATAGTCTTTATAATATCCCAAATCGTAAATGTATATAACACCACCATATTGAGGTGGATTTGATAAAAGTGTTATTTCATCAGTTTGATCTGGAGTGCCAAGTAAATCTTTTGTTTCTTGAAGACTATAGCCACTAATATCATATTTATCTAAAAAAGAATAAATGAGTAATCCACGATAATCGTGATTATTGTATGCATTCATCCATTTTTCTTTTGTGAATGTTTTATAGTCTTCATATTGAATTCTTGTAGTAACAATACCAGTAATACCTATGATAAGAGCAACTACTAAAGGAATTGTTGATACTAACGTTGGTATCAGCTTCTTTTTGCCTGTTTTGATGGTCATCAATAAATATCCAGCTAAAGATGTTATACCAACAAGAATTAAAGAAACAATAATTAAAACTAAAAGTCCCATTGCTTTTAAGGAATCAGAAAAGGAAACCGATAATTTCATCTTATTATAGAAGATGGAAGCAACTGTAGCGGCAATAACAAAGATAACACCACATGTTATAGAAAGAATTAAACCAACAATTGGTCTCTTTGTTTTCTTAAATGTTTCGTCATCCTCGCCATCTTTTAGATAAGAAATGTCAACCTTAAAATAATCAGCAATTAGCTTCAGTGTTTCTTCGCTTGGTTTACCACCACCATTTTTATATTTAGCAATTGCGCTTCTAGAAACGTGAATAGCGTCTGCTAAAGCCTCTTGAGATAGGCCCGCTTCAATTCTAAGTTTTTTAAGTTTATCTTTGAACTCCATAATTCGACCAACTATATTGTAACTGATTTTTGTAGAAATAATTGTTACTTATTGTTACTTCGGTTAATTGTTATTGATACTTTATTTTAAGGTGGAAGAAAAAATGATTAAAAAATCGCAGCTTTTAGAAGAAAATATAAAACTAAAACGGAAGGTATTTATCTGGGAAAATATTGGAATTGGTATTAATGCTTCAGTTAAAGAAAAAGAAAATGCAACAAAGATATTTTTAGAAAATCACAGAGATTATAACTTTTATGAGGTATGTAGAGTTATTGGCTTGAATAAAGGAACATATTATAACTTCTTAAACAATAAGGTAGAAAAAACAACTTATGAAGTAAATGATGAAATGTTAACTAAAGAGATTAAAGAAATCTTTGAAGAATCAGGTAAGCGTTATGGAGTTGAGAAAATATATGCTGTATTAAAAAGAAAAAATATAGTTACCTCTGTTAGAAAGATTTCTACATTAATGAAAAAGAATAATCTTGTTAAAAATAATGTGATGAAAAGACCGACTCCCACTACTGTAAAGGAAAGAAGAAAGTACTATAGAAATCTACTAGCGAGACAATTCAATCAAGAAGAACCAAATAAGGTCTGGGTTAGTGATTTTTTAGAAATAAATATCAATGGGGTGAAATTTTATCTATGTGTGATTCTTGATCTATTTTCTAGGAAAGTTATCGCTTGGAGATTATCACACAAAATAAGTGAGAACTTAGCAGTTAACACTTTTAAAGATGCATTTGAAATAAGAAACGAACCTATTGGATTGATGTTTCACTCGGATCAGGGCTGCGAATTCACATCCCATAAATTTATGAATACACTAAAGATGCTTGGAGTCAAGCAATCATTTTCATATCCTGGTTATCCTAGAGATAATGCCTGTATGGAAGGATTCTATTCTTTACTAAGAAGGGAAGAAATCAATATAAATATTGATAAATACGAAAATTCAAGAATTATTAAAGATTATTTAACTAAATATTTTTCTTGGTATAACGAAAAAAGAATTCATTCTTCACTAGCAAACAAAACACCTCAAGAAATAGAAAATGAATGGTATAAAAATACGATATAACTTTTTTATTTACAAAATAAAACGACCTCCAACGGTTCAGAAGTCGTCTAGTTCACAGTTGGTGATCCTAACGGGATTCGAACCCGTGAATGGTGCCTTGAGAGGGCACTGAGTTAAGCCGCTTCTCCATAGGACCAACGAGTGTAATTATACACTCATTGATTTTTATTTCAAATTAGAAATAACTAAATCGATTCTGCGGTGACATTCTGCCTTACCTAAGATTTGCATAACGTAGTATAAGTTTGGACTGTTCTTTTTACCAGTTAAACTAATACGTAAAATCTCAGCGACATCACCGATTGTGCCCTTAAATAATTCTGGGTTTGCTTTATAGGCTTTTCTATCGCCAGTGAAGTTATGTTGGCCGCCTATTTCTTTCATATTATTGAACCAAGATTGCTCGTCTAGTTCGAGTGATAAACCTTCTTTTAAAGCAAGGAGAATTTCACTAATTGTTTCTTTATCAAATTTAGGATTAAACTCTAAACCATTTGAGAGAATTCCTTCATAAATATCGTTATAGAAGAAACCAATAATTTCACGCAAATTTGAGAATTTCTCGTAGTCTTTGCGGGGATTTTCCTTTTCTCTTTCAATGTTCATAATGCTCATAAAGTAGTTATGATCTCTGTCTATTAACTCTAATAATTGAGGATTATGATTCAGGGCGTATTCTCTCGCCATTTCTAAGATTTCTTCTTTAGTTTTCTTACCTAAAATTTCTCTCGCGAAGAAGTTGAGTTTACCCATATCAAATAAGGCTCCGTCAAGAGACATTTTATCAAAGGAGAAAGTGAACTTTTCCATATGTTCAAAGTGTTCTTGGAAGATCCATTCTTCAAAGTTGGAATTAGCGATTGTCATTAAATACATAATAAGCGCTTGAGTAGGATAACCATCTTCGATGAAATAGCTAACCGCAGCCTCGCTATCTAAACGTTTAGATAATTTACGTTTATGACCGTTTTCATCTAGCTTCATAATGACTGGTAAGTGAGCGTATTTAGGCGCTTCCCAACCAAGAGTTTCAAATAATTCAATATGGATTGGTAGAGATGGAATCCATTCTTCTCCACGGATAACCGTTGTGGTTCTCATGAAGTGGTCGTCACACGCATGTGCGAAGTGATATGTTGGTAAACCATCGCTCTTATAGATAACGATGTCTTGGTCATTTTGCGCGATTTCAAAACTGCCTCTCACTAAATCGTTAACTTGTATTTTATTTAAATGATTACCACTTGATTTAAATCTGATGACATAAGGATCACCATTTTTAACTCTTCTCGCTCTTTCATCGTTATCGATGAAACGATATTTAGCGAATTCACCATAATATCCAGGAGTGAGTTTTTGTTTTTCTTGTTCTTCTCTAATTGCATCTAATTCTTCTTGAGAACAGAAACATGGATATGCTTTATCTTCAATTAATAATTGTTTGATAACTGTACGATAGATATCCGCGCGTTGAGATTGGATGTATGGACCATATTGACCATCTTGATGGTCACCTTTATAGCCTTCATCTGGATAGACATCAAATATCTTTAATTGTTCTAATAATTGTTCTCCAGATCCTTCAATACCTCTTTTTGTATCTGTATCTTCTAATCTCACGAAGAAAACTCCACCACTTTGGGTCGCGACTTTACGACAAACTAATGCGGTAAATAAAGAACCGGTATGTAAAAATCCCGTTGGACTTGGAGCAAATCTAGTCACTTCCGCTCCTGAAGGTAAATCTCTTTTGGGAAAACGTTTTTCTAAATCTTCAATAGTCTCATTAATGTCAGGGAAGATTAGTTCCGCTATCTCTTTACTAGTAATCATTTTCTTTTGTTCTCCTTTTTTAAATTTCTATATTGCAACTTAACTCGAGTTTGCTATAATAATATGGCGCTTTGAGAAAAGCATCTCATTGCAGGTGTAGTTCAGTGGTAGAACGTAACCTTGCCAAGGTTAATATGCGGGTTCGATTCCCGTCACTTGCTCCAGTTACTCATTACGATCCTCGTTAGAAGGATCGTTTTTATTTTCTTCTATCTTCTCTTCCTTCACTTCAATGTTAACTCCGTACTTCATAAACACTTCTTTAACATATTCATCATTTAACGTTTCTATATCGATTGCTAGATAATCGAATATCGCTTCTAGATTAGCGAAATAGAAAGGTAAATATAATGTTGATAAAGCCACTCCAACGGATAAACCAACTGAAGGGGCAATAATATAGTTATTTAATCCAAAAATGGAGATTAACATTCCTACTAACATGCCAACAATAATTAAGATAAATAATGGCCAGTTTAAAGCAAAGAAAGCCATATTGAAATGTTTATAATTAACTTTTAATGTCGCTCTAGCGATTTGATTAGCTAAAGGAATATTTCTTAAGCTTAATCTTGTATAAATAGTAATTGCTTCGCGAGAAATAAAGACAATAAACGCTAAAGAGGCAATTAAGAAAGATATACCATTTGTTAAATTAACAAAGTTAGATAACTCTCCATCATTAGCCTCTAATAGAGCTTGCATATTTTCTGTTGTTAAACCATTAGTTCTAAACAATGTAATAAATTCATTTATTGAGTCAATAAATGTTGGGCTATTTGAATAAATGGTATAACAAATACCGCTGACAATGATGCTAGTCACTAATTCAATTAATATCGCTTTAAAGAATGAACGTAAAACACCAAATGAATGGAAGAAAGGTTGTTGGAAATATAAACCATATAATTTGAATAAACCTTTTCCAGATAATTCATCTCTTGCTTGTAAACCAAAATGAGAAACGATACATGCGAATAAAAATGGAAGAGCGATAAAGGGGACAATAATAAGCAAAAAGATTTCGCTTAACATTCCAGCGAGAAGTAAAGCCGCGATAAATAAACCGCAGATAATAGCTAAAATCCACGAATTTACTGCGTGTTTCTTATATCTCTCAAAAGCGTTATGTCTCACTTCTCTGATTGTCATTTCTTTTTCTTTTTCCTATTTAATTTATCAATACCTTTAACTAAAGATTCTAATTGAGCGGCGTTAATCTTACCAACATTACGGGATTCAATCGCTCTCACTAGTTTCTTTAATTTATTTCTTTGGATGATGTAATATTGTTTGTTGTTTGTTTCAATACTTAATTTACATTCATTGTTAACAACGACTACACCAATAAATAATCCTTCATCTAGACCAGTGGAACGGACTAAACAGTCCACTAACTTTTTAGATACATCATATTGGTTCTCGGTATAAAAACGTTGGAATTTATTATTCACTAAGATAAGTGACTTATCGTTTTCTTTACCTGTTAAGTTACCTTCGTAATAAACATCAATAATTGCGTAGATGTATTTATTACCAAACAACATATGGTCAATCTTCGCTACTTTAGTAGAATCCACTCTGAAGTAGAAATTATTCACTAAATAGTAGTCCTCATCAAAGGCAATTTTATAAATGGCTTTATAACAATAATCTTTAAAATTCTTCTTAATGTGTCTCTTATTTACTGGTATGACAATGAAGATCACCACAATCAAAATAAGCACTACAGGAGCGGCGATTAAGAAGATAATTTGTAAATAGTTGAGATCTGCTAGTACCATATGTTTAATTATTCTAACAAAAAATGACCTCAATATTAAGGTCATTTATAATTTTTTTATCAATTAATCAAATATTGTTTCGTTATTGACCGCCGCGTCAATCATTCTTTGCACTTCTTCACGAGTTACTTTTGGTGATAATTCAGGTAAATTCCTCACATCGAACCACCCTACATCATCAGTCTCATATTCGTGTTCGTGTAGTTCGCCTTTGAGTTTGGCTTCAAAGATGACAACATATTCAGGAACAGAGGTCGGATTCTTAAATGGAGTTCTATTTGTGATACCCACTAAACGGATGATTTCAATTTCCGCTCCTGCTTCTTGTTTGCATTCATTTACCGCAGTTTTGCTAGGAGAATCGTATAAATCCGCCCATCCTCCCGGTAAAGAATAGTTATGAGTTTTGGCTTCTCTAACCATAATTACTTTACTTCTATCACTATTTAGGATGACAGTTCTAACAGAAACATTTGGCGTTGGATAAATATCTCTTTTAAAATAATTAGGTCTATCGAATTTAACCTCCATAAAATCCTCTAGGAATTTGACGGTCAATTCGTTAATTTCTTTATAGTTAGAAATAGCGTAAGGGTCAGTACTATAAATTAGTCCAATCTTTGCAATCGATTGGACCTTTAAGACAAAATCATAAATATATTTGGAATCCATGATTAATTCTTATTATCAGTGGACACTGACATATATGTTTCAAATGTCATCAAGAACTTAGTCTGATCGACCATTTGTAATTCACCATTTGCAGCGATAGAAATACGGCCTGTTTCTTCTGAAACAACAACTGTAACAGCATCACTAACTTCACTAACACCGATAGCGGCTCTATGTCTAGATCCATATTTACCAGCGAATGGAGCGGTTGATGGAGTGAAGAAAACGCTAGCTGCGACAATTTCATTACCATGAACCACAACAGCGCCATCATGTAATCTTGTGCCAGGATAGAAAATTGTTAATAACAATTCCGCGGATAAAGGCGCGTGCACTGGAACACCGTTTTTCATGATGTCTTTTAAAGAAGTATTCTTTTCAAAAGTAATAATCGCACCAGTTCTGGTGTTAGATAATTGGATAACCGCTGCTTCTAGTTGTTTATTTAAAGTATCTCTATCGTAAATTCTTTCAATACCAAAGTTTGCACTTTTGGCAGTGGTTTTACGGAATGGATTAGCGATGAAGTAACGTAAGTCACCTAAATTAGCGAATCCATAAACAGAGATAATTGCGGCGAAGATAACGGAGATAATGACAATACCAATGATGGAATTTAATAAGAAGGCTACTAAAGTAGAAGCGAAAGCAATCGCGGTAATGATAATGCCGCTTTTTCTTCTAACAACTCTAATAACACACACTAAGAAGAGTGAATATACTAAAAGTATAAATAATAAATCTATGAAGAAGTTTCCTAGTGTCTCAGTTTCCCATCCAAATCTAAATGTCATAATAAAATACCCCTTTTATCTATCCTATATATGATAGATTAAAAGAGGCACTTTTTCAATTAAATATGTTATTTACCTACTTATTAAAGTAATGGGGTGAAAAGTTTAACGATTGAACAGAAGCAACGAGCGCCGAGTCCAAGTTTGAAATTGTTTGGTACTTTTTCACTGACAGAAATCATCTGTTCAAAGTCTTCACGGATATCCTTCATACAGTTGTTTTTGTATAAAAGTGTTCCACATTCAAAGTGATGGACTAAACTTCTAAAGTCAAAGTTGATCGTGCCAACGAAAGCTAATTCATCATCCGCTAAAGCGGTTTTCATATGGTTGAAGCCAGGAGTATAGAGATAAATATTGACTCCAGCATCTAATAAATATCTAAAGTGAGATTTAGCAACTGTATAAACTGCAGGCTTATCTGGAATGCCAGGAAGAATAAGATGCACTTTCACCCCTCTTAATGATGCATTTCTTAAAGCATCTAATAGTTGATATGTTGGAACTAAATATGGAGTGGAGATAAATACTTCTTTTTTCGCATAATTCAAAATGTTGATATATGTTTGTTCACCAATTAAAGCATCATCAATTCCGCCAGGGCCATCACCGAACGGCATCACGAAACCACTATCTTCATATTTAGGATATTCGTAGGTTAAGAAACGATTGTAGTCACTGATGAATCCAACGGCTAAATTATAGTTTTGTAAGAAGGTAGTAATTAAGTTATTAATCGCGCTACCTTCGATTTTAACCATTGTATCTTTCCAATAACCAAATCTCTTAATATCATTCGCGTATTCGTCGGCTAAATTCATACCGCCAGTAAAGGCCATTTGATGATCGATGACGACGATTTTGCGGTGATCTCTGTTGTTATAGACACCGGAAAGGATCGGTCTAAATGGATGGAATTTATAACATTTAATGCCATATTTGCCGAGAATTTTTGGAGTTCTCGCGGAAATTGTACCGGAACAACCCATATCATCATAGACCATTCTGACATCAACACCCTCTTGAGCTTTTTGGATTAAAATCTCTTTAACTTGCGACCACCATTTACCATCTGTAATGATGAAGAATTCGATAAAGATAAACTCTTTAGCAAGCTTTAAAGATTCGACTAATTCAGGGAAGAATTCTTCGCCTGTCTTATAATATGTGACTCTATTATTTGTGTGCGCACCTAATAAAGTTGTGTTCTTAATATATTTAAATGTGCCGATCGCATTTCCTAGTTCTGTAGTGTATTCTTCTTCAATCTCTTTTGTGTGTTTGAAGTGGATATTATAGGCACTTTTCGTGGCTTGAATAACCACTCTATCTCTTCTTCTTAAACCATGATTACCAAAGATTAAGAAAATCAAAGAAACGAATAATGGTAAGAGTAACATACCGACAATCCAAGGAATTTTAAATTCTGGATCTTCAGCTTTATTAACGATTCTAAAGAAGATAAAGAAGGCGACAATGAATTCAATAAATTTAACGCCCAAATAAATAAGTGCAGGAATAATTGTATTTTCGCTTCCTAAATTAAAGATATCCGCTGCGTTTTCAGAAATATATTGAAGAGCTAATATCGCGCCTATTTCAATAAGTAAAAGAATAAGGATTAATAAGTATCCGGAAAATAAATTTCTAAAGAATTTTTTCATCGTTAACTACCTCTATATCTATGTTATTCTAACATAACTATTTTTATTTGATAATCTCCACTATTTGGGGAGTAAATCTCTTTTTCATCTTTTTGTATGGTTGAGGATGCTTTTTATGGAATTGTTCTAAAGCATTTCTCCCTTTTAAAGTAACTGAATAATACAAAGTATTACTTTTCTTATCAAACACCTTAATAATATATCCATATCGATATAAGGCTAATAGATATCTACATACTTTCTTACTTCCGTAAGAAGTAATAACACTGAAAGTTGGGCATTCTTGTAGATTGACTGTATCTTCATCTAAATCGCCATGGATAATCTTATACACACCTAAAGCGGTCGCGTATAGATGGTTATCATTTAACCATTTAATCGTGTCTAGTATTTTATAATGTGTCAGGCAAAGCTCTAACTCTTTCATGTATCTAGTGTATCTTTCCTTTTAGGAAGTGTCAAAACATTACTGCTTTATTCAAAAGGGCATTTATTGTAAAATAATTTTGGTAATTTTAAATAAGGAGTTATTTTTATGGGAACACCACATATTAATGCTGAAGTTGGCGATTTTGCGAATGTCGTCTTAATGCCAGGAGATCCATTAAGAGCAAAATGGATTACAGAAACATTCCTCCACGATTATAAAGAAGTAACAAATGTTCGTGGTATGTTAGGTTTTACTGGTTATACCAGTAATGGAAAAAGAGTGTCCGTTATGGCCTCTGGTATGGGTCAACCATCAATCGGTATTTATTCTTACGAATTATTCTCCCATTATGGAGTGGAAATCATCATCCGTGTTGGAACATGTGGTTCTTATCAACCAGATATCAACTTATTTGATGTTCTTATTTGTTTATCCGCGAGTACAGATAGTAACTGGAACGGACAATATAATTTAAACGGCCACTACTCCCCAAGCGCAGACTTAGATTTAATTCTCGCCGCTAAAGAAGAAGCGGAAAAAGCCAAAATCCCTTTTAGAGGTGGTAACATTTTATCCGCGGATGTCTTCTATGATAACGATCCAAATATGTGGAAGAAATGGGCGGAGCTCGGTGTTATGGGTGTTGAGATGGAATCATATGCCTTATACACAAATGCTGCTAAATTAAAGAAGAAAGCTCTTTGCTTATTAACAGTCACTGATAGCTTTATCAAGACCGATAGAAAAGCCACTCCTGAAGAAAGAATGACTGGATTATACAAGATGGTTGAAATCGGTGTTAGAACCGCTGAAAGATTTGCAAAAGAAGAAGAAAAATAATTAAGTTTTTCTCGCTAAATATATGAAAAAAGCCAGCAAAACTGGCTTTTACTTTGCAATTTTGAATAATATTTGCTTACTTCTTTCAAACCCTAATCGAACGATATAATCTTTCGCTTGTTTGATGCTATTTACTGCTGGTTCATTATCAACAGTCTCAATTAAGTACTCTTCAATTTCATCGAGTGAACGATAGAATTCTAATTCATTCGTGTAATTCGCTTGGCAGATAAAGTAAGTCATATATTTCTTTTCCGATTCACTCATCGCGAAATATTCTTCGACTGTAAAGCGAGGAGTTTTTTCGTTATATGAAGAGCTTCTTCCATCATGGAACACACCATCTAAGAAGTTAATGACTTGATAGAACAATTTTCTTTTAACTATGTCTTTATCGTTTTGTTCATCAATATTCATCTTCCAAACGCCGGACAGCCCATCCGCGCGCATATGCATGGTGAGAGTTTCATCTTCATTTTGTTCTATTCCATAAAGGATATTTGGATAACGATATTCAGCTTGTAAACGTGGATATAGTTCTAAAGCGTTATTTTCTGTGACTTCAATAATTTGATTACTTAATTTAACTAAGAAGCCTTTATCATTTTTCACAATTGTGTTGATGATGTTTGTGACGTCTTGCACGACTCTGACTTTGCTTCTACTACCTTTACTATGTAATAAAGGAACATGAATAAAGACCACTTTAGTAATAACAGTTTTTGATAGACATAAATAATAAGAATAATTACATAAGTATTTACCAGCATCATGAGAAATCTCATATTTGGTGATGCTTGATAAATCCATATTTGTTTCTAATTCTTTTGGACCATCTTTAATGATTAAATCATTACTTCTCTTATTATCTGCATTATCAACGCCTGTAGCGATATTATGAGCGTATCTTTCTAATTGAACAGATGGATAACTTTCCGCTTCTCCAAGCATAAATAAATATCTTGGTTCAGAAGACAAGATTTTATCCAATTCTTTTTCAACAGAATCCCAATTAACTGGTAAACAAACTCTATTCGCATTGATCTTTAATTCTGCGACTACTTCTTTAGAAGCATTAGTCTTTTTACCACCAAAAGGTTCAAAATATGAAATAACAATTTTGCTCATATAGTATATATTATCACAAATAGATACTATTTGATGAATACTCTTCCTTCTTTTATTTGTTTTTCGCGATAAATTGGTTCTCCTAATGGATATCCAAGGATAACGTGACCAATACCAAGATAGTTATCTAAATCTAATCCGGTGAAAGAAAGGATATCTTTTCCTTCTTCACTTCTAATCTCATCTTCAGCGCGATGAATCCAGCCGCAGCATAAACCTTGATTTACGGCCTCTAATAACATATTTTCCATCATCGCCGCCCCATCATGCATAGATAGTCCATCTTTATGAGCAATAACTAAGATAATGACAGGCGCACCATAGAAAGGATCTCCTTCTCTACCTTGGCCGTTTAATTTCATTAATCTATTTCTTAATTCTCTATCTTTAATGACAATCGCCGCTGGTGTTTGACGATTCATCCCACTTGGGGCTAATAAGCCAGCATTAATGATTTCGTCAATCTTTCCTTGTTCTACTTCTTTGTTGATATCAAAATTACGACAAGTTCTTCTATTTTTTATCGCGTCTAACATATTATTATCTCCTCAATTAATTAAAAATATTGTATCACAATAAGTAAAAAATCCTCTATTTCATTCTGCCTTTTGAGACAAAAATAGAGGATATTTTTCAATCAAATGGAGCACGCGACGGGAATCGGACCCGCATATTCAGCTTGGGAAGCTAACGTTCTACCACTGAACTACGCGTGCTTTTGTTTGAAAAAAGTCCCTGATGGGACTATTTCTTTTTAACTGGTGGGTACTGACGGGATCGAACCGCCGACCTTCTGTACGTCAAACAGATGCTCTCCCAGCTGAGCTAAATACCCAGTGTGGTGCCGACTATCGGAATTGAACCAACAACCTACTGATTACGATTCAGTTGCTCTGCCAGATTGAGCTAAGTCGGCAACTAAACCGCCTTAATATAATATTATAAGTACGAAAAAATATGCAACAATAATTTTATTATTTACATAAAAATAGAAATGATTGATATACTGAAATGGATAGAAAGAAATAGAAAAAATGAAAAAATGTTTTTGTGAAAAATGTGGTAAAGAACTAGATATTGGGGATAAGTTTTGCCGTCACTGTGGATCTAATAATATCAAAATAGTCGATGATAAGCCAATCGCTCCTCCTCCTTTTGAAATAAAAGATGGTGTTTTATTTAAATGCAATTTAGAGAGCCCGATTTGCATCAAAGAACTACACACAAGAGCGGTTTCTTACGACCATTCACTTTATAAACTAATAAAACAAATTGAGACCGATCCCAATATTTTCTATTTTAGAACAGTCGACGCATATAAAGATTTTAAAACTAATTGTGTTCTTGAAATTCCCTCTACAGTTAAGCGTATTGCTAATACCACAAACAAGTATAACGGGGTATTTGAAGGATTGTGCTTTTATGAGACTAACATTTCAAAAGACATTGATTTAGATATGTATGCTTTGAGTAAATGTTATATTCATAAATTCACCACTCCAAAGAATTGTAGTAAATTATGTAGTACTTCTATCGGTGAATTAAAGATTAGCGATTTTTACGATTACAAGAAGCCATTTATATTCTATAACTGTTCCATTGGTAGATTAGTAATTCCTTCCTCAGTAAAAAGAGTTGTTTTAGGAGGAAAAGGAGACGAATACATTGCAAAAGATGTCGCCTTTAATTATGATTCAGTCAGGGAACTCGTCATTAATAGTTTTCTCACTGAAATAATCACTATGACTGATGGTGGTCTATATCCCGGAGCGAGAATTGAAACACTATATTATCCAGGAACTAGACAAGATGTCTATGATAATAGAATCGCCCATATCGCCGAAAGAATTGTTTGCAAAGATGGGGTGATTTCAAGTAGACACGTTAAAAATGTTGGGGTGATAGGAGACGAATATCCAGAAGAAACAAAAATGATAGACGTCAAATTATCCACAAGTACTTTTGCCTTACAAAATTGCACTCACGTTGTCCAATATAGAGGAAAATATACTGGTTATATGTTGTATAATCACCTTTGCACAAACGAAGTTACGTTCCAAGTCCCTGATTCAACCGCTTCAATAAGAATAAGAAGAGACAATAGTGATTGGATAGAATTTAAAAAACCGTATTCATCGTATATATGGAAAATTGATATGACCAATACGAAATTTAATACTTCAGCAAAAGACGAATACGATCCATTTCATAAATAAGGCACTTCAAACTTGAAGTGCCATTTTTATATTTTCTAATGCTTTGTATTACGCCTTTTTCGCGTTCACTTTATCTTTGATAAATAAGATTAAGACGATGATTTCGTGAACGATAACTGGTAATAAGGCTAAGCCGAAGACTAATAACCAATGACTCCAATCTAATTGACCACATTTGAAGAATGTGTTGATACCAGGAATCATCACGACACCAACTTGTAAGGCGATACCCACAACGAATGATAACCATAATAATTTGTTCTTTGTTTTGAAGTTATGAACAACTGATTTACGGATAGAGGTCATACCTAACATGTGGAAGAGTTCCGCCATAGAGAGGACACAGAAGGCCACTGTTTGAGCTTGCATACGGTAGTATTCACCTTGTTGGCCAGAGATATACATACATAAATCAGAGAAGCTATCAACTTGTACACCACTTAATAACGGAGCGAGGAAGAAGCCTAATAATGTGGCGATAGTAATTAAGACACCGTAGCCCACCATTAATTGCATTCCACCACGAGCGAATAAGCTCTCTTTTGGATCTCTTGGTTTTTGTTCCATGACATCTTTTTCTTTTTCATCAGCACCTAAAGCAACCGCTGGTAAAGAGTCAGTCACTAAGTTAACGAATAAGATGTGGACAGAAACTAATGGAGTGACATCACTTAAAGCATTAGCAAATGTGAACATTGATAAGATAACAACGATGAACATAACTAAGACTTCAGCGATATTACTACCTAATAAGAATAAGACTGTTTTCTTAATATTCGCGTAAATACCACGACCTTCTTCAACAGCTTTTTCAATAGAAGCGAAGTTATCATCAGTTAAGACCATATCGGCAGCGCCTTTAGCGACATCTGTACCTGTGATACCCATCGCAATACCAATATCCGCTTGTTTAAGACTTGGCGCGTCATTCACGCCATCACCTGTCATCGCAGCGATATTGCCGTTTGCTCTAATGGCTTTAACAATGTTGACTTTATTTTCTGGAGAAACACGAGCGAAAACCCTCACTGTTTTCACTTTTTCTTGTAACTCTTCTAAGGTTAATTTATCGATTTCATCACCAGACATAACTTGTTCTTCGCCTTCTGCGATTCCTAAATGTTTGGCAATAGCTAACGCGGTCACACGATGGTCACCAGTAATCATAATCGTCGTAATTCCCGCTTGTTTAAAGATTTCAACGGCTTGTTTAGCTTCTGGTCTAGCTGGGTCAATCATACCGACGATACCAGAGAAGACCAAATCTTCTTCGGTTAAATCTTTACTTTCTTTGTAGGCTAAACCAAGAACACGCAAAGCGTCTTTAGACATCTCATCGGACGCTTTCATGATTTCTGCTTTATCTTCTTCAGTAATAGCTCTTACTTTTCCGTTAATATTAATCTTTGTGGTGTGTTTTAAAATTTGATCAATCGCACCTTTAGTGAAGACGATTTCTTTATCCCCATAAGTGTGTTTCGTGGACATCATTTTTCTCACAGAGTCAAATGGATATTCATCCACTCTTGGGTGTTTGGTTTCTAAATCTTTCTTATTTTGATTATGTCTATTAGCAAAGACGACTAAGGCTACTTCAGTTGGATCACCAAAGATACCTTCATCAACTGTCGCGTTACTACATAAAGACATACCCATTGATAAGAAATGTAAATCTTCATTTAATAAATCTTCTTCTAAATAAACTCTGCCATTTGTGTAGGCTCTCATGACTGTCATCTTATTTTGTGTTAATGTACCAGTCTTATCAGAGCAGACAACTTGAGTAGCACCTAAAGTTTCAACAGATGGTAATTTTCTAACGATTGTATTGGCTTTGACCATTCTTTGTACACCTAAGGCTAAAACAATCGTGACAACCGCTGGTAAACCTTCAGGAACTGCGGCGACCGCTAAAGAGATAGCGAACATGAAGTCATTAACAATACTTGGAGCGATCTTATCTCCAGCAACTGGATTAATGACAAATAGTTGAAGCATTTGGATACCAAATAAAACGACAACAATAACAATTGTTAAAATACCTAAGAATTTAGATAATTCAGCAAGTTTCTTTTGAAGTGGAGTTTGGCTATCGCTATCATCTGATAACATCTTGGCAATCTTACCAGTTTCGGTTTCCATACCGATTTTGATAACAACACCTTCACCACGTCCATAAACGACAGGTGTGGACATATAAGCTTCGTTAACTCTATCACCCACACCAACTTCATCGCTAAAGACGATATTAGAATCTTTTTCCACTGGTAAAGATTCACCAGTTAATGATGATTCATCAGTTTTTAAGTTATAAGTTTCAATTAATCTTAAGTCCGCTGGAACAGTTCTACCTTCTTCTAAGATAACAATATCTCCAGGAACCAATTCTTCCGCTTTAATTTCAACGACTTTTCCTTCTCTTCTGACAATACAAGTTGGAGAAGACATTTTCTTTAAAGCCTCTAATGATTTTTCCGCTTTATTTTCTTGAACGGTACCAATAATCGCATTTAATACGCAGACCGCTAAGATGATAATTGGATCAGAGATGATTTCTAAGACATCTGGTTTATCAGTGATACTCGGTGAGAATAACTGATATAAAGAAATACCGATACTTAATACCGCCGCGGCTAAAAGGATGAAAATCATCGGATCATTAAATTGAGATAAGAATACTAAAATAAGAGGAGTCTTTTTCTTCTCTTCTAATTTGTTATAGCCATATTCGATATGACGTTTGTTAGCTTCTTCTTCACTTAATCCGACTTTGCTATCGACTTTTAACTCATTCAGCGTTTCTTGTGCACTTTTGTTTTCAAACATAAAAAGCCCCTTTCCACAAAAAAGTTCATGTAATTATCGTCTCGCGCATCACGTATGTATGGCCAATTCCCGGATATTGCTATCGTGTTGACGAGAAATTGGCTTAGCTACTCCCGATGTTTTAATTATACCGATATAAAAAGAAAAAGAGAATAATCTCTTGTTCTTATTATGAAATAAATTCGTTTTCTTTATGTATTGCCAAATCAATGATTGAAAATATGATTTCAGGGGTTTCTATTTGTTGAATTCTCATCATTAGTTCTTCTCGACAAGATTCATCACAAGTTGCCACCTTAACTCTTTGTTCATCTATAACATATCCTTTAAATAAATATTGTTTTAGTTTATCGCTTACCCATCTTCTGAACACTATCGCCCTATCACTTTTTATTCTATAACCAACCGCGAGTATCATATCTAAGTTATAGTAGGTTACAGAATATTGCTTTCCGTCTCGGGCAGTGTGCAAGGATTCCTTGCTAACTGAATTATAATTCAATTCATTCTCTTTTGTGATGTTATTTATATGGAGATTTACATTTTGTCTAGTTGTATCAAACAATAACGCTATTTGGTTCTCGTTTAACCAAACTGTCTCTTCTTTAGGATCAACGTTAACGGACAAGTTCAATCCATTGTTATTGTATATTACAATATCTCCATTACTCGTCTCTGTATTTTTATTCAAAACATCGAGACACCAGTTTTGAAATAATGTTGTGATTGAAGATCCAATTTTATGGCCAATCAAAACAACGATATCAAAGGCATAATGTATTGTTTTATACACCTTCCCGTCTGCAGCAGTTACTTCTATTTTTTTAGCAAAACGCGAGTTTTCGTCACATACTGAATCATTTTTTGCAACAACTGAACCATTTTGAGAAACAACTGAATTTGAGGTTAACTCTTCGTTCGCCAAGATTTTATTAATGCGGCGAGAAATACTCGATTTGTCTCTCTCATACAATGAACTTATTTCGTTTAATGATAGCCAAATGGTTTCTTCTGCTCTTGAAACCAATACTTTAACTGGAGCGGTACCTCCATCAAACAATACTTCTTCATAATTATTCATATAAAAAACCTCCATGATAAACAAAAAAGAAAAGGACTACTATATAGTTCTTATCCCTTTCTCATCCCTATCTATATTATATATGAATATTATTATTCTGATTTCCAATTGTTATAATATTATTTAATATTATAAAAACTCACCGTGGAGGTTTTTACTTTTCATTTACCCACATATAAAGGAACATCTGTGTTCTTACTGACATAAACGCTCCTTCATCGAGTAATTGTCTTACTTCATCTTTAGTGAACCATCTAGTAATTATCTCTTCATCTTCAAAACAAGATTCTTTAATCTCACCTTCACATCGACAAATCACTATTTGCATTAATTCATCACTTGTCGCCGGAGAAGCATAGCTTGGTTTAAGTACTGCTTCTACTTTAACTAAATCTAATCCTGTTTCTTCTTTTAATTCTCTTTTCGCGGTTTCTTCAGGAAGTTCATCTCCATCAGATAAACCACCTGGGAAGTTATATACCCAGCTATTACAGGCTAATCTAAATTCTTTTAATAATAAGATTTTATCTTTATCAACGGAGAATGTGACCATTCCCACGCCTTGAGGTAAACCGCTTCCAAAAGAATCTTTAGTTAATGAATTATCTCTAGAAGTAAATTCATATTTTTTGATATGACCTAAATCATTAACATAAGTGGCGATATAATAGGAAAGAAACTTCCCCTCATGTATCTTTTCTAACTCGATTAATTTCATAAATAATTATTGGTCTATATCGATTAATTCATAATCTCTAGAACCATACCCCTCTTTACCTGCGACTTCTAATATATATGTACCGTGTCTTGAATTCACTCTTTCCATAAAGTGATCTCTACCGATATCTTTACTCTTATTCACTAAATCAACACAAGCTTGATCTAATGCGACTGGGTCTTCACTCGCTAATATACCAATATCTTTTAAACATGGGTCTTCTGCCACCGCGCAGCAATCGCAGTCAACAGACATATTCACCATTAATGATATATATAATATATTTCCTTTAAATTTATTATGTACCGCACCTGCCGCGTCCGCCATTGAAGCGAGGAATAATTCTTGTTTTGGTAAATCATTCCATAAATTATATTGGTCAGTTGTTCTGCCTGCAGAATGAATATATGCTTTACCTCTACTAGAAGCAAAACCAATGGATAATTGCTTTAACGCTCCTCCAAAGCCACCCATTGGGTGTCCTTTAAAATGTGATAAGACTAATATGGAATCATAGTTATTAATATGTTCACCTAAATAGTCTTTTTTAATGACCACACCATTAGGTATATCAATGATCACATCATTATCATTTTCATCCATTAAATCAACAGGAAAATATTTAGTCCAACCATGTTTTTCAAATAATCTTCTATGCTTTTCACTAGTATTTCTACTACCCCCATAAGCTGTATTACATTCAATCACTGTTCCATCAACATAATCAATCATCGGTTTAAGAAATTCTGGTCTTAAGAAGTTTTGATTACCTTCTTCTCCTGAATGGACTTTCACACCAATTCTCCCTTTTAAAGGATGATTAAGTGCTTTATACATATCAATCACTCTTTCTGGAGTAATTACTTTAGTAAAATAGACTTTTGATTTCATAAAAATACCTCTTTATTAAAGTTTATCAACATATTGTTGAGTAAATATATCCACAACCGGATTAGCGTTACCTTCAAAATCAAAGAAAGTTTCTACTTCCCATGCATTTCCTGCGGGAGCGGGGTTAAGCCCACAATATTCTTGACCAGGAAGGTCCGCCCAAGGGAGCATTGGTTCATGCATCCAAGTCGGTTCCCAATAACAGATTAAACCAACTCCTAAGTCTTTACAGATTTTAAGCATCATCCCAATATAGTTAGCTTGTCCCTCTTTAGTTTGTTCAAATGGAATTCTTCCATTAACATTACCGGTAATAAAGTCTCCTTCTTCTGCATCAGTGACTTCTGAATAATCAGGATTTTCCGTAGGAATAAATTGATATCCTAATTCTAATATCCATATTTCTTTATGAAATTTTTCTTTTAATTTAGAAATACAATTTTTAAATCTAGAGAAGTTACCATGCCAATATGGATAATATGATTCCCCTATCACATCATAATCAACATCATATTTATTGATATTAGTAAAATACCAATCTTGCATTTCTAATGAGCCAGAATGCTCTAGATGTAAAGCGATATAAGCATTTGGATATAATTCCCTACAAGCGCGGATACCCGCTTTTAATAGGCCTGTATGACCTTTAAAACCACCACCGTTGATATCATTAAACTCTTTTTCAATATCTCCATATGGCCAAACCATGCCATGAGTTATCTCATTACCTACCTGTATCGCGTATAAATCTATATTATTATCTTTAATTGTTTTTAATGTTTTATATGTAAATTGATATAAAGCATCCACTACTTCATTATATGATTTACAGTTTTCCCAATCTTTTGGTAATCTCTGTCTACTTGGATCAACCCAGAAATCTGAATAATGGAAATCAAGCATCACTTTCATTCCTTCTTTAATGGCTTTCTTAGCTAATCTAATAAAACAATCTAAATCATTAGTTCCCCCTCCATAAGGGTGGCCTTCTTTATCATACGGATTATTCCATAATCTAATTCTTACAACAGATATATTTGAATGCTTAGCAAAGAAATTAAATGGTTCAACTTCTTTGCCTTCATAATAAAAATGAGGATCTAACTTATTAAGCTCATCCATGATTGATAAATCTACACCTAACTTCATATATATGTAACTCCAATAGATACCTTTATCTTAACATAAGTAACATCAAAGCATAAGAAAAACCCAGATTGGTCAAGTCTGGGTTAATCTTTTATAAAAGATATTTAATTATCTATTATAGTTCTTTTCTTCTTCTAATCATGAAGAACGCTCCAACAGCGGAGATACCAATGATAGAGATGATAATAACAATTGTGGTTGTAGATGATGATTGTTGAGCAACAGCACCGAAACTTAAAGAAGCTCTTAATGGCGTTTCGATTGTGTCATTGCCATCAAATGGTTCGCCATCATTGCAATAAACAGCCCAAGCGTTGTATCTAGCTAATGCATCTGTGTACAATCCACCTTCATTTGTTTTGAAAGAATTGATTTGTGCTGGAGTTAAATCATTAAGTGCAGATTTTGCAGCGAGATATAATCCATTACTAGAACATAATCCACTTCCTTGGCCACTAAATCTAGCATCTTCCATATACAAATAGGTATCAATCCAACCAAGAATCGCGTCAGAACTAACATATTCAACCGAAAGACTACTTAATTGAGTGGTTCCAGATAATGTAAAGGTAACTGAAGTAGAGGCTCCTGTCCAACGAGCATTTTCTGAATCGTAATAGCCAACATCGGCTGACAACTTATCTTCACCTGAAGCAATCGTGAAACTTATTTTTTTAATCGTTTTAGTTGCAGATGATAAAACCATTGTATTATTTGTATAAACTCTTGCGGTTGTGTTGCTAAGGTAATATTTTGCATCGCTACCAGAATTCTTAACGAATTGTAAAGAGAAGTTTGTTTTTTCCAATGTTTTTCCTGATAAAACTTCTTCATTTGCATAGTTTTGTTTTGCAAAAGTAATTTCATCATCACCATCTGCAGCAGCAAATACTCTTACAACGCAAGTATCTTTAATATTCTCAAATCCACTAACAGAAGAGGCGCAAGTAATTGTCGTTGTTCCAACACCTACAGCAGTAACAACACCATTAGATACGGTTGCAACACCTTCCTCGCTTGAACCCCAAGAAACCGTTTGAGCAGCTTCGTTGGTCACTTCAACTGTTGGTGTAAGAGTGACGGTTGTGGTACCAGTTCTATAAATAGTTGCAAGATGTTTATCTAAAGTAACGCTATTGACTCTTGGGGTTCCATCATCAAAAGCAATGTCAATCTTTTGAAAACGTCTATGACCACCGGTAGATTCATCAGTTTTTGCGCCAATAGTAAATACAACCGTTTTAGAATTACCATTCCAAACACCATCGTTGTATGTGCCAACATCAGAAGTGATTACATTATCGTTTTCGCCAGAAGCGAATGTAAAACTTATTGATGTTAATTTGGCAGAATTGGAATTCATCGATACTGTGACAGTGTTATATCTGTAAGCTCTAACTGCTTTTCCTGTATCGTTATAAACCGGGGCGGTTTCTTTATCCACGCCAGTTTTAGCAAAAACAGTTGTAAATGTTCCATTGTTGACTGTAATTGTGTCATCAGAAGCAGTACAATCATATTTTTCAAAAGTCATTTCAGTTTCTGAATCGGCAGCAAACACTGTGACAGAACATGTATCCTTTACATTCGTAAAACCCTGAACACTGGATGCACAAGTGATCGTCGCAGTTCCTGCCGCTACGCCAGTTACCACGCCTTCACTAACAGTAGCAATCTCATTATTGCTTGAAGACCACGTCACTGTTTTCGCAGCTCCATTTGAAACATTGACAGTTTCTTTTAATTCAACGGTGTTTCCGACAATCATTTTGGCAGAATGTATGTCGAGGGTAACGCTATTAACAGCAGGGTCTTCAGATTCATGATAAAACTGAATGCTGGATAAGCTAATATATTTATTGTTATTTCCGGAAACAGTTACATTAAATTCAAAGCGATAGAATCTGCCTGCCCAACTTTTTCCAGCACTAGGTGTTACCGTTGAATTACCTGACGCCGAATATGTGAATGTTTTTGTGTCAATCAAATAATTAGCATCTGGTGTTGCAGCAGCTGCTGCAGTTGAATAGACGCGCAAAGTAATGCTGTTTACTGTAATCGAACCACTAGATGCTCCAAAACTCATCTTGATTTTCGTAATTGTCTGAGACATAGCGTTTTGAGAATAGAAAAGACGATCCACGGATGACAAGCTATTTCCACCAATTCTCCAAGGGTTATATGTTGTGTTGCCCTGTGCAGTCCAAGTTATCGCTCCTTGTGTTAAAGTGCCAGAAGCATAAGCGCTTGAACCGCCAGATGTTGAAGTACCATCTAATGTATACGCAACTGTTTCAGTAGCTTTCGCTTCTCTTACACCGCTGTTTCCAACAGCAATTCCAACTCCGATTGCCATAGCAATACCAACGAATGCTGCAGCAATCTTTGTAAATAATTTGTTCATAATAAAAATTTCCTTTCTTTTAACCCCTAGCTCTATTCTAGTGGGTGTTATGAACAATGTTAGTAAGACTTATATATCCTTTTAATATATGTCTCCACTATTGGAGGGTCCAATATTACCTCCGTGGACATAATTAAAAGTAAATCTTACTATGTTGTTTTTTGATTACTAAACGTTAGTAAGTCGGAGGCCAAGCGGTC
>JAZQVN010000003.1:0-39165 GCA_045631885.1 Bacilli bacterium | reverse complement strand
TTCTGGACAGATGCTGGCATCAATTCTCCTGGCGTTATCTTATTTAATTTCTTTGATATGTCATTTGCCGCGATTATTGATGCGGTCAAAGGCGCAATGGAAGCAGCACTAGGCGAAGCACACTGGTTAACTGGTTTTATTTGTGATGGTGTCCTTACTGGCTTATTCGCCATCTTAGGATTCTTACCACAAATCTTAGTGTTATTCCTCTTCTTCTCCATCATGGAAGATACAGGTTATATGGCGCGTGTTGCCTTTATCTTAGATAGAATCTTTAGAAAATTCGGTTTATCAGGAAGAGCCTTTATCCCAATGATTATGGGATTTGGCTGCTCTGTCCCAGCGATGATCAACACCAGAACTCTCGCTGATGAAAATGAAAAGATTTCCACGATTAGAGTTATTCCATTCTTCTCTTGTGGAGCGAAGTTACCAATCCTTGTCGCTATCGCGGGTGGTATATGTGAAGCCTTTGGTTTCAATAATGTGGATTTAATCACATACTCAATGTATTTGGTTGGAATTATCACTGCGATTATCGCTGTCTTATTATTAAGACATACATCATTAAAAGGCGAAGCCGCTCCATTTATAATGGAGTTACCACAATATCACTGGCCTCAATTTAAATCTTTGATGATTCACTTGTGGGACAAAGCTAAACACTTTGTGAAGAAAGCTTTTACCATCATCTTGGCCTCCACAATTGTAATTTGGTTCTTATCTAACTTCGGTTGGAACTGGCATATGGTCGAAGATATGCAAGATTCAATTCTTGCTAGCTTAGGTCAATTAATTCAACCATTATTCACCCCATTAGGTTTTGGCGCACAACTCACCGCGATTGGTTGGGTGTTCGCTGTCGCAGCAATTACTGGCTTAATCGCAAAGGAAAATGTTATCGCGACATTCATCACTTTAGGTGCAGTCGCTGTTGCTTATATCAATAGTGGGTCAGTTGATCCAGCCATTATCGAAGCTATTGAAGCCGATGAAGAAGGCGTTGAAGCAGTCACATACATGATTGCGGCGACCGGAATCACTTGGCAAGGCTGTATCTCCTTTATTGCCTTCAATATGTTAACGATTCCTTGCTTTGCCGCCTGTGCGACCGCGAAAGGTGAATTAAAGAAAGGCACATTCAAATACACATTGTTATTCTGGATCGTTGCTTCCTTTATCGGTGCAGGATTCGTATATTGTTTCTTATCCATATTCTCATTAGAATCAATTGCTTGGGCATTACCAGTCACAATTGGATTAATCGCTTTAGCGATTGGCCTAGTGTTCTTCATCAGATTCTACAATAAAAAGAAAGAAATGGTGGCCTAATATGTTTACTAATCCTAATACTATTTGGGCGGAGATATTAGTCCTTTCTATGGCAGTAGCGTTTGTCGCGATTATTGTGGGAGTTTATATTTATAAAAAAGTGCATCATCTTCCAACTGGAGAATGCGCGTGCTGCCATAAAAACAAAAAGAAATTACTGAAAGAATACCATAAAAGTTATTCTGACAAGTAATATACCCCGTAAAGTGGACGAGCAATCGTCCGCTTTTTTCTTATCTTTAATAATAACGAAGTAGAAGTCTCATTCTCAATTGAATGGAGTGAATAATTACTGTATAGTATTGTCAGGAGGGTAGATTATGACAAATTTTCAAGTATATAGAAAAACATTATCTTTCTCATTTGTTGAATTTCTTGCTAGTTTATTAGGATTATTTATCGTGGCAGGAAGTGCCACCGCGGGTTTCTTCATCGCGAATAATTTTAATGATATGGCAATTGTCGGTTTAGTTTTAGGACTAATTATTGGTGCTATTTTAGCTTCCTTAGTCAATATCTTTATCACTAACCGCATCAAAGCTGCGCAGATTTCGATGATGACTAAAGGTGTCAACGAAGGTCAACTTCCAGACCACACCTTCAAAGAAGGTTTTGTCGAAATTAGAGGTAGATTTGGTAAAATTACCGTTTTCTTCTTTATCACAAATGCGATTAAAAACATCTTTAGACAATTAGGTAGAGCAATTAATCGCCTTGGCACCGCAGTTGGTGGTCAAGTTGGTGACACAGTTACATCTGCGATTGATAGTGCGATTCAAGTCTTAATCGGTTATTTATGCGATTGCTGTTTAGGCTGGATTTTATATCGTCAAGAAGTCAATTCCTTTAGAGCGGGTTGTGAAGGCGCAGTTATCTTCTTCAAACACGGTAAAACTTTAATTAGAAATATCGGAAGAATCTTCGGTATGGGTTTAGCTTCATTAGCCCTTATCGGTGGAGCATTCTTCGGTTTATTCTATTTGATTTTTTCCTCAATGCCTCAAATGTTTGTCACATTAGCTAATGAAATTGGTGAAATGGCAGTGAGAAATGACTGGACTGATTTCCCAGAATTCCTTAAAGATCCAACAATCTTAATGTTATTCATCGCTGGAATTCTCGCGATTGTCTTATGGTCAATCATTCATAGCGTTCTTATTCGCCCATTCATTTTAGTCGGTGTTTTACGTAACTTCATGGAAGCGGGAAAGAAAGAAATTCCAAGCGAAGCAGATTTCAAAGAACTCGATGCGAAATCTCCAAGATTTAGAAAACTACACGCGAAGATATAAAATATTAAAACGAAAACTTATTAAATTGGGATTGTTAACAATCCCTTTTTATTTTTCTTAAAAAATGTAATTGACAATATGATACCTCGTGATATGATGTATATCGTGAAAGGTGGTATTGTATGGATGCTCAATTAAGAAGAGGCTTATTAGACGTTTGCGTTCTCGCAGCGATCAAAAACGAAGATTCATACGGTTATAAGATTATTAAAGACTTAAAACCTGTTTTAGAATTATCCGAATCCACTTTATATACCATCTTAAAAAGATTAGAAGAAAACAAAATGTTAATCGTTCGTTCAACAGAGTTTGAGGGAAGATTAAGAAAATATTATCACATCACCCCATTAGGTCTTAAACGCATTGAAGATTTCAAAAATGAATGGAAAGAGTTGATGGGAGTTTATTCCTTTATCGTGGAGGAAAATTAAAATGAACAAAAAAGAGTTTTTAAAAGAACTAAGTAAAAGATTAACTGGTTTACCAAAAGAAGATTTAGATAACCGCCTCAGTTTCTATTCTGAAATGATTGACGACAGAATGGATGAAGGCAAAAGCGAAGAAGAAGCGGTAATGGATATCGGTAGTGTTGATGAAGTGGTGAGACAAATTGCTAGTGAAACTCCGTTAGTAACATTAGTGAAAGAAAGAGCTAAACCGAAAGAACCAATTAAAGCTTGGGTTATCGTCTTATTAGTTCTTGGTTTCCCACTTTGGTTCCCATTAGCTTTAGTCGCAATAATCTTATGTTTGGTGGCATATTTACTAATTTGGGTATTAGTTATTGTCACTTATAGTATTGAAATCGGTTTGGCGGTTTCTTCAGTTGGTTCATTAGTTGGATTCTTCGGTTATCTATTTAACGGAGAATTTAATGCAACAAGTTTAGGGTCTGCATTATTATGCGCTGGTGGAGCGGTATTATTCGTCTTCGTCTGTATTTACGCGACAAAAATAACATTAAAATTATCAAAATCAATATTTATTGGAATTAAAACATCCATTATGAAAAAGGAGAAAAAACAATGAAAAAGGGTTTATTAATCACAATTATAGTTGGATCTGCTTTATTACTTACAGGAGCAGTAGTGTTCGCAGTTGGAGTGGCTAACTCTTCTAAAGAAAAACAAGTGACAAACACTCATGAATTAGAAGGCACGATTAGTAACTTCAAAATTGATAATGCGGTTAGCAATGTTTCTTTCATGATTGCACAAGATGGAAAACAAAAAGTCGTTTGTAAAGAATCAGAAAAGATGTATCACACTGTTTCGTTAGCGGATAACACACTTAGCATTGGCTTTAAAGATGAGAAGAAGTGGTACGAGAATATTTTTAACTTTAACTATGTTAAATACTCAGTCGATATTTATATTCCTTCAGGAGAATATGATAGTTTAACTCTCCGTTCATCAACGGGTAATGTCGATGTAACAGAAAGCTTATCTTTCAATACAGTTGATGTTGAACTTAGCACCGGTAATGTCACTTTTAAAGCGGATGTTAATGACTCACTAAAATTAAAAGCTAGCACTGGAAATATCAGTGTTACTGCAACAGAAACTAAAACTTTAAACATTGAAACTTCCACAGGAAGTATTTATGTTAATGAGGTGTCTGTAGAAAAAGACATCGCTTTAAAAGCCTCCACTGGTCATATAACTTTAAAAGAAGTTACGGGTGATAATTTAATAGTAAATACATCGACTGGTGATGTGACATTAAAGCAAACAATTTTAAATAAAAACATTAAGATTGAAACTTCAACTGGTGATGTAAAGATTGATGGTAGTGATGCAGAAACAATTAATATCACCACAACAACTGGTGATGTTAAAGGATCTTTATTATCTGATAAAGTTTTCTATGTCGAATCAAAAACAGGTCATATTAATGTCCCACATTCAACGACAGGTGGACTTTGCGAAATTAAGACCACAACTGGAGATGTTGATATCTACATTAGTAACAATTAGGCACTATGAAAGACGATTATCAAAAACTTGTTGAGTTTTGGAATAGCAATTTCACTTTAACTGAAGAAGATAAAAAAGAACTCAAAAACCTTGATGAAGAGGATTATAAAAAGCTCGCTCCAAGTCAAAAACTATACGATGTTCTTGGGTTATTTCAAGAATGTGATACCGTCTTAGATTATGGCTGTGGCAGTGGTTGGGCCTCTGTTATCATGGCAAAAATGGGGGTTAAAAATATAACTTCCGCAGAAGTGGCTCATGAATCTTTAGAAATGTTAAAATGCTATGCGAAAGCATTTGGTGTTGAAAACAATATTCACCCAACTCCGATTGATGAAAAATGGCTAAATTCACAAAAAGAAGGGGTATTTGATGGCTTTTTCTGCTCAAATGTCATAGATGTTGTTCCATTAGAAATGGCGAAAGACATTATAAAAAACGCTGCGAAAGTCATATCTAAAAACTCTTTAGCGGTGTTTGGATTAAATTACTATATCGATCCAAAGAAGATGGAAGAAAGAGGTTATATAGTTGAAGGTAGGCAAGTCTATATAAACGGAGTTCTTCGCCTCACTTCTTTAACTGATCAAGAGTGGCTAGATACATTTAAAGATTATTTTGAAACAATATCCTTATCTTACTTCGCTTGGCCAGGAGAAGAAAAAGAAACTAGACGCCTATTTGTCTTAAAAAAGAAATAGTAAAGATGCACTGGTAACGGTGCATTTTTGTTATCTTTCCTTTTTTCTATATGAGATAATGATTTTAAGTTGAGGAATTAGCATGGAAAAGAATCTAGAATTAAAACCTTTTGAATTATTTGATAAACAGTGGTCACTTTTAACCGCGGGAACTTTAGAAAAACATAATTCTATGACCATCAGTTGGGGTGGAATAGGAACTCTTTGGGGGAAAGCGGTTGCAACAGTTTATGTTAAACCTTGTCGATATACTCATGAGTTTATGGAAAGTAATGACTATTTCGTTTTATCTTTCTTTTCCGATGAATATCGTCAAAATCTCGCAGTGATGGGGAGTAAATCTGGAAGAGATATTAATAAAGATGAAGCTTCTAAACTAACTCCTATTCAACACGGTGAGGTGGTTATCTATAAAGAAGCGTCGATGACTTTTATTTGTAAAAAGATTTATCAAAATGATTTAGATATCAATAACATTCCAGAAGCAGAAATCAATAACCATTATTCCACACAAGCTCCTCACACTATGTATATTGGTGAAATTATCGAAATTATTAAATAGGGTATTAAAAGACAGAAAACAAATTCATTTAAAGAAGTCTTAGAAGCTGATGAGTTTGAGCACAATTATTTTATCGTAGCAAAAGTAGATGCCCATTGGCTTACCACGATAAAGTTAGAAGTTGAATAAATTAAAAACTTTTTATTAGACAAAAAAGATAAAAAATAGATTATTTTACAAAAAATAGTGTCGATTTGTTGACAATTTCGGTGCTTTTTATATAATTAAGGCATCTTTCCAATAGGGAAGAAATAGAGGTTGCGGCGCAGAATAGTAGTGCGGTCCAGAAGGCATTCGTCATGAGACCACACGAAAGGCAATCGCCGCCGAACGATATTGATAGGCATATTGATATCGTGGGGTTATAGGAAATACTTATAACACTCCTACATAGGTAGAGGCGCTATTACGTTTGCTTTTTCAAAAGTAAGAATAATGAGCGCTCTGCGCTTATTTTTCATTAATAGCGAAAGGAGCGAACAAAAAATGAGAATTATTAAGCGAATTAGCTTGCTAGCAGCTACATTACTAGCATTACCTGCGTGTAGTGGATCTAATCAAGTCGAGTTTGATTATGTCCACTTACAAAATAATGTAAATGGCTTTGTCACAGATGATGGTGATACAGCCATTGCAATCGGATTAAAGAAAGGTTCCTCTTTGAAAGTGGGAATCGATACCTATTTATCCACACTTACTCCTCAATATTGGACCGAATTAATGGGTGATATGGTCGCGTTAAAAAACGATGAAAACGCAACATATACTTCTGAAGCGACATTTGATGATGTTTCTGCGGGAACATTCAAGGTCGGCATGGAATGTGCATACGACCCATTTAACTGGACACAAAACGATGATAAGAACGGTGCATATCCAATTAGTAATATTTCTGGAAAATTTGCTAATGGATACGATGTACAAATTGCTGCACAAGTGGCTAGTGCGTTACATATGAAACTAGAAATCTATCAATATGAATGGGATGCTTTACTTCCTGCGGTTAATAGTGGAGCGATTACCGGTATTGTCGCCGGTATGTCACCAACAGAAGAAAGATTAGAAGAAATTGATTTTTCCGTAAATTATTATCAATCAAATTTAGTGGTTATTACCCGTAAGGGAAATAAATTATTAGAAGCTAAATCATTAAGCGATATCGATCAAGCTGGTGTAAAAATTGCCGCTCAACCAGGCACTTTCCATTTAGATGCTTTAAAAGCACAAACTAAAAACCTCACCGTTGTTGAAAACTTAAATGACTTTGTGGCGATGAGAATTGCTTTAGAAGCCGGTAGTATTGATGGATATATTGCCGAAGAACCAACCGCGTTAACATTCTGTAGTTAGTTTATGAGTTTCTTTAATGATGTTTGGTATATCATATCAAATTACTGGCAAGACTTCTTATTAGGTGTTGTATGGACACTAGTGATATCATTAATCGCAACATTAATTGGTTTAGTCTTTGGCTTAATTATTGGTATTATTCGCACTATTCCATATAGCAAAAACAAAGTTTTATTTGTCATTCAAAAAGGGATTAATTTCCTATTAACCGCTTATATTGAAATCTTTAGAGGCACCCCAATGATGGTGCAAGCAGTGGTTATTTATTGGGGATATGCTTTCATGATGGGTGGAGAAACTCTCCCTTTAATTCCTTCAGCAATTGTTATTGTTTCCATCAATACAGGTGCATATATCGCGGAAATAGTTAGAGGTGGCATTATCGGCATTGATAAAGGTCAATTTGAAGCCGCACATGCTTTAGGAATGAATCATTTCCAAACGATGTTTCACGTAATCATTCCTCAAGTGATGAAAACCATCTTACCTGCGGTTTCTAATGAGTTTGTGATCAATATCAAAGACACATCTGTCTTAAATGTTATCGGTGTTACTGAATTATATTTTGTGATGACAGTGACGGTTAAAATGACCTATAAAAACTTCCCAGTATACCTAGTTGGATGCGTCATCTATTTTATCCTCACATTTACTGTGACAAGAATTATCAAATTAATCGAAAAGAAATTTGCTGGTAAGCAGCATTACTCTTTATACGGATCAGATGCGATTGGTCCATTAGTGGAAAGTGGTGAATAATATGAGCGAAGCGTTTATTAAAATCACTAATTTATCAAAAACTTTCGGTGACCATGATGTTTTAAGAGGTATATCTTTAGATATCAATAAAGGTGAAGTCATATCTATCATCGGTTCTAGTGGTTCTGGAAAGTCCACTTTGTTAAGATGCATCAATTTGTTAGAAGAACCAACTGGTGGAGATATTCTCATTGATGGAGAAAGCGCGATTGCTGGTCAATTATCCAAAGAAAGACTCTCTATGAAAGTTGGTATGGTCTTTCAATCATTTAACCTATTTGAAAATATGTCTGTTTTGAAGAATTGTATGATTGGTCAGCTCACAGTTTTAAAAAGAGATAAAGCGGAAGCAAAAACAAAAGCTCTTCAATATTTAAAAGCAGTGGGCATGGAACAATACATCAACGCTCGTCCAAGTCAATTATCAGGCGGGCAAAAACAAAGAGTGGCGATTGCTCGTGCTTTAGCGATGGAACCAGAGTGTTTGTTGTTTGATGAACCAACTTCTGCGTTAGATCCGGAAATGGTTTCTGAAGTTCTCGATGTTATGAGAAAATTAGCCTCAACCGGTTTAACGATGATTATTGTCACTCACGAAATGCACTTTGCTAAAGAAGTATCAAATCGAGTTATCTTTATCGATGAAGGAAAAGTGCTAGAAGATAAACCCGCAGATGATTTCTTTGAACACCCAGAAAAAGAGAGAATCATCTCTTTCCTTAAAAGGATGAATCATTAAAAAAACGATCAATGTAAAGGCATTTAATTAATGTCAAATTATTAAGGTGCGGTGTAGCGTATAACAAAAGAACAGAAAGAAAGGGATTTAAATCCCTTTTCTTTACGCCATAATCACTGATAAAAATATAGTTTTTACAAAATAAAATATGGTGTAAAATGTTTTTTAATGAGTGGTCACTTTAAGAAACTAATACTTCCTATTGGTTTATCTATTTTTGGTTTGACTTGTTCAATTCTTGGTTTTACTGGTGCATTAAGTCAAAGAAGAGGTGGCCACACCCATACTGATTGGATGAGCCAATTACCTGGTAATTACGCAATTAGAAATATTGCTATGCCTGGAAGCCATGACACGATGGCGTTATATTCTATCGGTGATTTATCTGGCCAATGTCAATCTTTAACTTTAGAAGACCAACTTAATGTTGGAGTGAGATTTTTAGATATTAGATTAAAACTTGACCACAATGAATTAAAAGCGGTGCACGGAATCGTTGATGAAAAAGCCACTTTTAGAGATATCTGTGGAACAGTGGAATCATTCTTAGCCGCCCATTCTGGTGAATATATCATTATGTCTATCAAAGAAGAAGCGGATGCGAGTAGTTCCTCAATTGGTTTTGAAGAAGCTTTATTAAAATATTTAGATAAAGATGTCTATCTAAAAGATAGAGAAATACCAGAACGCCTAGAAGATGTGAGAGGAAAAGTATCAATTTTATCTCGTTATCCAAATTCCACGATTGGAATAGAGGCTTATAACGAATGGAAAGATAGTTGCTCTTTTGTCATGGAAAGTAGTGATATTTATGTGCAAGACACATACAAGATAAGAACAATTGATGAAAAGAAAAATGAAGTTGTTTCTTGTTTAAATACCCAAGGTCATGCATTAAAAATCAATTTTTTAAGTGCTTATAAGACAAGCGGATTCCCACCAACATATGCACCAAGCGCAGCAAAAGAAGTGAATTCATGGATTGATGATGTTATTTCTAAATATAGTGATGTTGGCATTGTTTTGTACGATTTTGTCACCAGTGCTCATATGGATGTTTTCTTCGAAGGAGGAAAAAATATATGAGACGCACAGTTGGATTAATTTTTGCCTTCTTTGGTTTAGCAATTGCGATAGTGGTTTCAATGGTGTTTTCCTTTGTTGAATTTAGAAGTTTACTCGCCGGAGATCATCATTTATTTGAAAACCCTACTTTAGGCGGAGCAGCGTATTTATTTAGAGGATTATTCTTCCTTTCTATCGTTGCTTTATGCATTAGCATAATTGTCTTTATTGCAATGAAAAAAGAGAGTTTCTTACCTCTCTTCCTTTATGGAACAGGGATATTCATTGCCTCTCTTTTCTCTTTTGCGTTCTATGTTTGGTTTATTGGTTTAGTGATAATGGTAATATCCTTTATCCCAACCATTACAACATTTATTTTAATGAGAAGACATTAGTCTCCTAATAACATATTTTTAATGACCGATACGAGAACATCGATTGATTTTCTGCTGTAACCATCATTATTAATGATGAGGTCAGCATAATATTGACTTGGTGCGATGATTTCTTCATACATTGGTAGGACTGTCGCGAAGTATTGTTCAATAATACTTTCGTAAGTTCTACCTCTTTCTTTCATATCTCTTTCGATTCTTCTCACTAGTCTTCTTTCTCTAGAAGCGGAGATATAAACAGATAAATCACCTAATTCTCTTAAATCTTTATTAACTAAAGCCATAATACCTTCGATGATGATTAATTCTTTTGGTTCCACTAATTCGGTTTCAGGTTTTCTTCCGTGAATAGTGAAGTCATAAATTGGTTTTTCAATGGCTTTACCATTTTTCAAATCTCTTAATTGTTGATTGATTAATTTCCAGTCAAATGATTTAGGATGATCAAAATTGATTTTCGCTCTTTCTTCAAAAGGAAGAATAGAGAAGTCTTTATAGTAGTCATCTAAAGAAATATGACACACTCTGTCACTAGGAATCTTTTCTAAAACTTTATTTAATGTGTAGGTCTTTCCGCTAGCGGAACCACCGCCGATAAGTATTACTTTGCTCATAATTTTACCTCGCGTAATAGTATATACTCATTATTTAATGAGATAAATAGTTTTGATTGCATATATCTACATATGAAATATAAAATATTTCTAGTAGAGGTTCATCTTATGGTCAAAAAAGTTTTATTTTGGATATTCTTTCCGATTATCAGTATTCTCATTTCAGGAATATTAGTTTTCTATTTAGATTTAGCGAACGGCCCATTAGTATTATTCATTATTGAAGTGATTATTTTAATCTCTGCAATAGTGATGAGAATCGTTTTAAGAAATAAGAAATTCATCATTAGGATGATACCTTTTTTAGCGGTTGTCGTATCAAATGTATTTATCCTTCCTGCTGCAAAACCATCGGTTGAAATTAAAAGCGCTGCATATTACGCAAATCCAGTAAAAACAGAAAAAATGTCTTTAAAAGACGGAGATATTGTCGGAGTTTATAACGAAGATAAAACTGTACAGATTTACGCTGGCATACCCTACGCTCAAGCACCTGTTGGTGAATTAAGATGGAAAGAACCACAAGATGTTATCCCTTGGGAAGGAGTCAAAGATTGCACCCATTTTGCGGCGAGAAGTATGCAACCTGCGGACAATGATGTGACAAGCACAATCGCTGATATTTATGCCTCTAAAGGATGGCATCCAGATTGGAATATGCATCCATTACAAAATATGTCAGAAGACTCCTTATACTTAAACATTTGGAGACCGAATAATGATGAGACTAATTTACCAATTTTAGTCTTTATCCATGGTGGTTCTCTTACTAGTGGTTCATCAGCGTATGAAGATTATAACGGTGAAGAAATGGCGAAAAAGGATGTCATTATGATCACCATTCAATATCGTTTAAATGTCTTTGGTTATTTTGCTCATGAAGATTTAGCTAAAGAATCAGGTAACCACACAACTGGTAACTATGGTTTATTAGATCAAATCAAAGCTCTTCAATGGATTAATGATAATGCCTCCTATTTTGGTGGAGATAAAAATAACATTACTGTCGCGGGAGAATCCGCAGGTAGTAGCAGTGTTTCCGCGATTTGTACTTCTCCATTAGCCAAAGGTTTATTCAAAAGAGCGATTGGTGAATCTTCTTCACTAGTTTTAACAACTCCTCCTCATACTTATCGTAAGATGGATGACGCGTTAAAAACTGGCCAAGATATCATGAAAGAATTTAATTGTTCTTCTATTGAAGAATTAAGAAAAATCCCTGCAGAAAAATTAGTGAATACAAGTTTCTCTAATTCATCAATGACTTTAGATGGATACGCTTTAACCAAAAACCCTTATGAAGTATATCAAGATCACGAAAACAACGAAGAAGCTTTATTAAATGGTTATAACATCTTAGAAGCGGATGCATTCGTTATTCCAATTTATTTATTAAGCCCTACAAATGCGGGAAATATCAAAGAAAGATTGACTACATATTTTGGAAAAGAAGTAGGTACGAAGATTTACGATTTATACGCTGATAAGATTAAAGTAGATGCCTTCAGCGCATTTAATGAAATCATCTCTGTTTATTGGTTCATAGCCCCACATCACTATTGGAGCAATATGGCGTTAGATAATGGAGTAACTGTTTATCGTTATCAATTTACAAAAGAAAATGGATATCATGGCACATTCCATTCCGGAGAGATGATTTATGCATATGGTAATGTCAAACGTTCTCCTTATGGTTATCGTTATAACGATAGTGATAGAGACTTATCCGAAAAGATGCTCTCATATTGGGCTAACTTCGCCAAAAACGGTAATCCAAATCAATCAGGTTTAGAAAACTGGCCAACCTATAATAACGACCATGATAAGGTCATGGAATTAGGAGAAAATGTTGGCCTTATTGATGATAAATATTTAGACCTCTATCCACTCATTCAAGAGTTCATGGATAACCCAATCGAATAAGAAAAAGATAACTCACTATAAAATGTGAGTTTTTTCTTTAATTACAAAGAATAAATGTGATATTATTCTTTTATAAAAGAATTATTGGAGTAGCTTATGAAAAGAACTATTAAAACCCCAATTTGTCTATTAGTCAGTGCCTTCGCTTTATCTTTAACGGGCTGTAACATCAATGTCTTTACTGTCGATAAAAAAGATATCTCTTATTATTCACTAATTAACCAAGGAGAAGAATGGAAAGATATTTCTAATTATAAAAAAGGTGATATTTCCTCTTTAATTGTTGATAAACAAGAGCACGTTCCTTATATGACTTTAGAAACATATACCTCTATGCTTCTTCCTTATAAGAAGGCTGGTTTTGATTATCGAGTGTCTGATGTCGGTGGTTCAACGATGTTCATGGTCACTTCTGGTAGTTCTTATTTATTTGCAGTGGAGTTTAACCAATTAGAGAAAACCATTTCCCTTTCTGGAGATCCCGCTTCATCATTAACAACAAACAAAGATTACACTAACTCCTCATTATATGTAGGAGGAAAAATAGATGCTTCTATGACCGCTTCTAGTGGTAAACCAGTCACTTATTCTTGGGATAATACAACTTATCGCGTCTTTGTTCACGATAATTTAACTTATCTACCATTATCTTTATTGGATGCAGTTATCGCTCCAAATACCGGTATTCATCATTATTATTCTTATAAGAATATTTACCAATATTTAACAAATGAAGAACTTAAAAATGTCTTATTTTATAGCGGCAATGAATTAACTTCCGCTTATGGTGAAGCTAACGACATCATTAAAAATGATTTAGTCAAAATGCCTGAATATTTAAGAGAAGATAGATATAACGCTTTCTTATTTATCCTTGAAAACTTATATGGTTTAAAGTCAACTAGAAAAATCGATTCAATGACTGAATTATTTAAAGAAAATAATTTATTAAATGATTTCATGAGCGGAGATGATGATGCGAGAAATAAAGCCTACGCGAGTGTGTTTGCCTTTTTAGATGAAGGCCATTCTCAACCAGCGGATAAATTTGAATATCCATGGAGCACAGGAACACAAAACTCATTAGGACCAACTTTAACAAATATGATTCAAACCGCCGCTTTGTTATACACTTCAAGAGTTGCTTTCTATAAATCAATTGATCAAACACTTGATAGTGTTGTGTATTTAAGCGACGAAGTAGCGTATTTCCCATTTGATGGTTTTACATTTGTAGAAAACGCTTATAACGAAGATGGCTCAGTCAGAGAAGATATTGCAGACCTCGATTCTTACTTCAGAGTTGCGAAAAACTTAAAAGATATCAAAGATCATGGTGGAGTTAAAAAAGTCGTCATTGATATCTCTGTCAATGGTGGTGGCACATTAGGTGTCATGATGAAGATTTTGTCTTTATTATCAAAGAATAATAGTTCAAAAACATTTATGAAAACTGATAAATCAAACGATATCGTTAGATATATCGCTAAAGTAGACTCCAATTTAGATGGTGATTATAATTTAGACGATGTCTATGGTGATGATTTTAAGATTTATTTATTAACAAGCTGTTATTCATATTCTTGTGGTAACGCCTTGCCATTCTTAGCGCAAAAGCAAAACATCGCCACAATCATCGGACAAAACTCCGGTGGTGGAGAATGCGCAGTGGCCGAAGCTTATTTACCAAGCGGAGAATATTTCGTTCACTCTTCCTTATATCATATTGGTTTTGTGGAAAACGATTATGATAGATGGATTGGTAGTGAAGAAACTGCAAAAGCTGATAAATTAATTGATTACGATAAATATTTTGATATTCCTACTCTATTGAGTAGCTTATAAAGAAGGCCAGGTGAAATTATGAAAAAAAGAATCCTCCCGTTAACATTATTGTTCCCATTATTAACCGCCTGTGGCGCGGCTGATTACTCTGGGAAATACATCTTCCAATTAGGTAAAGACAAAGAAACCCATATTGGTATTTATTTAGAATTAACTAATACATTGTTTAGTGAAACAGAACCAGATAAAGGAAATAAATACACCTTACAAATCGATATGACGACAGATGGTGAAAGCCAATCCTCTATTTTATCGATGCTCAATGATTTCACTGTCGAAGGCTATTATTCAATAAAAGACAAAAGACATATTAGAGGCGATACAGTTTTATCTATCGGTATCGACTTCTTAGGTGATATTGAAATTCCTGCCGAATTAACAACATATATCTTTGCAGCGACAATCAATCAAAAACAAGTGAATTTTATCGTTCCAGTTAGTATTGAAGATTTGAATTACCAATTATATTGGTATGGCTTTGATATCACGATGGAAAAGATTGGAGAAGCCACCGCTGCTGGTGATGACATTGATATGTCAAAAATTATCAATTACGACGCTATTCACGCGGTTGGATCTCATCCAACACAAGAGCAAGTTGACAAGATTAATGAGACTTATCCAGATACACACGAAGGCAAGAAATTTAGAGATTATCACACCTTATCAATGGGGTTATTAAAACAATGAGCGAAGAAAATCCAATTATCATAAATGTTGAGAATTTAACTAAAGACTACGGTTATGGTCGTGGAGTTTTTGATGTCTCCATTCAAGTCCATAAAGGTGAATGCTTTGGTTATTTAGGTCCTAATGGTGCAGGTAAATCCACAACCATCAGACATATTATGGGCTTTTCAAAACCGAGCGTTGGAAAAGTGCAAATCTTTGGTGAAGATACATTTGGAAATACCGACAAAATATTAGCAAATGTGGGTTATTTACCAGGTGAGCCAGCTTTACCATTATATATGAATGGAACTGAGTTCCTTAAAATGATGGAAGATTTAAGAGGTGGCGCTAATCAAGAGATGCTCAATCACTTATTAGAAATCTTTAAATTAGATCCATCATTATCCATCAAATCAATGTCATTAGGGGATAAAAGAAAGCTCGCAGTAGTGTCCGCTTTTATGAATGACCCAGACGTTTTGATTTTAGATGAACCAACTTCTGGTTTAGACCCAGTTATGCAAAAAGTCTTCATTGATTTTATCATTGAAGAAAAGAAAAGAGGAAAGACCATCTTATTAAGTAGTCATATCTTCTCTGAAGTTGATGCGACATGTGACAGAATTTCTATCATTAAAGACGGCAAACACGTTTCCACATTTGCCGCGGAATCATTAAAGAATAAAGAAAACCAACAATATATCCTTCATTTCTTAGATAAAGAGAACATGGATAAATATTTAAATGAAAAGAACACCTTCACTTTAGTGGATAAAGATGAAAGTCAATTAACCGCGGTTATTGAATTCAATAAAAAAGATTACAAATTATTCTTCGATTCATTATTTGGCATAAAGATTAAAGAATTTGAAGAAAAAGTGTTTACTTTACAGGATTATTTCATGTCCTTCTATAAAGAAGATAAAGAATTCACTGGTTTAGCGGGTGTAAAGGGGAATAAGAAATAATGGATGACATCATTATTAGCGTGAAAAATTTAACGAAAGACTATGGCAAAGGCCGTGGTGTCTTTGATATTTCTTTTGATGTTCCTCGTGGATCCACTTTTGGATATTGTGGGACCAATGGTAGTGGTAAGACCACAACCATTAGACATATCATGGGCTTTATTAAACCCGATAGTGGCACCGTGACAGTCAATGGCTTTGATGCATGGAAAGATGCGGAAAAGATTAAAAAATATATCGGTTATGTTCCTGGAGAAATCGCTTTCCCAGAAGTGGAGAACGGTTCGGTATTTTTAGAAATTCAAGCGAAAATGCTTGGTTTAACTGATATGTCTCGCGCGGAAAAAGTTATTAATATGTTACAACTTGATCCGACTGCGAATTTAAAAAGGATGTCAAAAGGTATGAAACAAAAAACCGCTTTAGCCGCGGCGTTTATGAATTCTCCTGACATCTTGATTTTAGATGAACCAACGACAGGACTTGATCCTTTGATGAGAAAAGCTTTTATCGATTTAATCAAAGAAGAAAAAACTAAGGGGACAACAATCTTCATGTCTAACCATATGTTTGATGAGTTAGAAGAGACATGTGATTATGTCGCCTTCATTAAAGACGGCAAGATTATCGACATAGTCGATATGAGAGAAATACATAATCGACCATTTAGAGAATATCAAATTGTCTTCGCCACTAAAGAAGACTTCGATAGCGCGGATACTTCGCAAGTAGAATTACTTGAAAAAGATGAGCGTAACTTATCAATTACGATTCGTCTAGACTTATATAAAACTGATGGCATGATTCGGGAATTAAAGAAACATAACATCAAATCAATTAACGAAAAACAATACACCCTAGAACAATATTTCATCGCCCATGTGGAAGGAGGAGACAAAGATGGAAACTAAACAAAAACAACCCTTTATCTCAAAACCATTATTCATTCAATCATTTAAATCATTAAAGCTCATCTTCATCATCTTAACCGTTGGAGCGGCTTTAATCTTCTTTGCTATCAACTTAGCGATTGGTTCAAAGAACATCTTCACTAATATTGATATGAATAACGTCTCTAAATACGTTACCGATGAAAAAATGTCTTGGTTACAAGTTCTAGGATTATTAGAAACAATGGGCTTCTCTTTAGCGAGAATTCAAGCTATGTCACAAATGGACTTAAATAGTATTTTAGGTGAACTTATCTATAAGATATCCGGTGTTTTATTACCGATGATTTATGTCATTATTGCCTCGAATAAACTAGTGGCTGCCCAAGTGACCGATGGTTCAATGGCCTATGTTTTGTCCACTCCAACAAATCGAAAAACAGTCGTGAGAACTCAGTATATTTTCTTATTATTAAGTGTCACTGTCATGTATGCGATCATCACAATTGCTGCGGTGGGTAGTGAAGGTATATCCACAGCGATTGCTATGCGAAGAGTGGACGCCAAAGTCTCTAACTGGATTCCACTTAAAACAGTATTAGCCTGCGTCGGCTCATTTGTCGCGATGTTTGGTATCACTGGAATTTGTTTTGGTGCCTCTTGTTTCTTTAATAAACAAAATAATTCCATCGCCGCTGGTGGAGGTATCTGCGTCGTTTCATTTATCTGCTGTATCTTAGGCTTATTTGGTAATGAAGCATTTGTTGCCGTTGGTATTGGTGTGAAAACAATGTATTTCTTCTCTTTTTTATCAATCTTCACATTAATTGATACAAAGAGTATGAATAACTTCTGCGATGCTTTATTTACAGACAAAACAGACTTATCCGCTTTCTCATTTAACTGGATTTGGGAAATCGCAATCTTACTCGCAATCGGTGTTATCTTCGCTTATATTGGAGCGAGAAGATTCGTGAAGAAAGATTTACCATTGTAGTGTAAAGCAATAAAATAAATAACTGCCAACTGAAAAAGTTGGCTTTTATTTTTAAATAAAACAAAAAAGTGTTTAATTTTCTCACACATAAAAAATATAATAATAGTATGCAAGGCGTGCATTAGTTCTTAAGTACGCCAAATATAAAGGAGAACAAATAATGAAAAAGAAATTGTTTTTATTACCGATGTTTCTTTTGGTGTTTTCATTAGCCGCTTGTCAACAAGGTGGCGGTGAAGGCGGCGAAGGTGAACCAGGTGGTGGTTCCGAGCCAAGTGGTGGTGGCGGAAGCGAACCAAGTGGTGGAGGCTCCGGTGGTAGCACAGAAAAACTAACCGTTAAACTCAATTCCTCAACCGCGACAGTTGAAGTTGGTCATTCCGTTAGTCTTATGGATATGAATGATTCCACAGGTGTCACTTATACCCACGCTGAAACCGGTGATGGTGAAATCGAAGTTAAAGACGCCAATACTCCAGGTGCTTGGTTATTAACAGGTAAAAAAGCTGGTACAGTTAATTTCAAAGTTACCGCGACAAAAGGCACAGAAACCGCTAACGCGACATGTGTCGTAACAGTTACTGCCGCTTCTGGTGGCGAAGGTGATGGTGGCGAAGGAGAACAAATCCCAACCGCAGGTTACGCTGCAAAAATCGGTAGCCAAGTTATTACATTGACAGAAGATCCAGCCGCCCAAAACGAAGGCGCATTTGCAAATAGAAAACAAGGTTATAAGAATTCTGTTGGCAACGTTCACGCTGGTGACAAGATCGTCTTCTATAAAGACGGTGAAGCATATTCATTTGTTGACGCTGCTGGTGATAACACCGCTGCACAACCTCCAGTCTATAACAACTTCGTTTATGGTTCTGAAGGTGGATTTGAAATCCAAGCAGATGTCGCTGCTGAAAATAACTTCTATGTCAACTTATGGAAAGCCAATGATCAAGGCGAAGAATGGATTACATTCTTCTTAGAAGGTGGCTCCAGTGCTGAACACGGAACAAAAGGTGGTGGCTCCGGTGGTGAAGGCCAAGGTGGCCAAACACAATCCGGTTATGGTTTAAAAATTGGTGATACACCAGTTTTAGCCGAAGAATTCGGAGATCCAGATACTCAAGGCAGAAAACAATATAAGATTACTGCTCAAGCTTTCACAGCTGGTCAAACATTTGCATTATATGATGCAAGTAATGGTGCGACATGGGTCATCGCGATTGATTCATACTCATTCGGCGCGAATGGCGATGCTTCTAAAGTTGCTGAATATGTCACAAAGGGTGAAGGTGCATATACAGTTGTTCAAGATTTCACCGCGGACATCTATATCAAATTAAAAATGAACGACGATCAAATCTATTTCCAACTCGCCGCTTAATTAATCCAGTCCTTTCTTTGAGCGGGTCACTTCGGTGGCCTGCTTTTTACTTTGTATTTACAAACATGAAAATAAGTTTATAATTGTGAGACAAAAGGAGAAAAAAACTATGAATTTTGATAAATGGTTTGAAGAGCAAAGCTTAGTCCTTAAGATCATTCTCATCGTCTTACCTTTCGTAGGCTGGGTCATGGAAATTCTTATTCGTATCTCTGCTTACTTACGTAGCAAAGACAATATGGATTTAGTCTTAATGATTATCTTTATCTTATTAGGTTGGTTTTGGATTCCACTTGTCGTCGATGTTGTCTTCTTATGCACCAAAGGTCATATCTTACTCGCTTCAGATTTAGCTTCTGCTTCAGAAGGTAAACAAAACGACAATAAAGACGATAACAAAGAAGAAGAAAAGAAGTAATCGTTATTGCTCAAAAAAGAACGGAAGTACATTAAAATGTACTTTTTTCTTTTGCTCTCCTTATTTTAATAAATTAAAACTATGCTTTTTCTTTTATATAAAATATAATGAAACTATCAATGCGTATGCTCGTAAGTAGATACGCGACATAAAGGAAAGGGAATAATATGAAAGTAAGAAAACTATTTCTATTACCATTTCTTCTTTTTGCTATGTCCATTACAGGATGTCAACATGGCGGAGAGGAACAAGAAACTCCTCCAGAACAAGAGACAATTGCTGTATTAACAGTTTCTCTTAATCAGAGTTCTTTAAACCTCGAAGTTGGCGCTGAAGCTCAATTAGTAGCGACAGTTAAGCCAGATAACGCGACAGACAAAACTGTTACATGGGCATCATTAGATGCATCAGTGGCATCAGTCGCTGCCGGTAAAGTTAAAGCCTTAAAAGTTGGCTCAACAACCATTACCGCAAAAGCGGGAGACATCACTGCAAGATGTTCTGTCACTGTCAAAGCGAAAGAAGTCCAAAAATTTACAGTATCATTTGACTCTAATGGTGGCTCAGGCTCCATGGCTAGTGTTCAAGTCAATTCCGGTTCGGAATACACATTACCACAATGTGGATTTACCGCTCCAAGTGGCAAAGAATTCAAAGCATGGGAAGTTGCCGGAGCTGAAAAAGCCGTTGGTGCAAAGATTACAGTTACAGCAAACGTAACCGTTAAAGCCTTATGGAAAGATGCTCAAGGTGGCGGTGGCGGCGAAGAACAACCAACCACATACACAGTGACATTCAATTCCAATGGTGGTTCTGCAGTTGCTGCTCAAACCATCAATGAAGGCCAAAAAGCTAGTAAACCAGCTGATCCAACTAAAGAAGGCTATACCTTTGGTGGTTGGTATTCTGATGAAGCCTTAACAACCGCTTTCGATTTCAATAGCGCGATTAACGCCAATGTCACACTTTATGCTAAGTGGACAGAAAATGGTGGCGGCCAAGGTGGCGGTGGCGAAGAAGATCCAGAAAAATTCACAATCACATTCAACGCCAATGGTGGTTCAGGCACAATGAACCCAGTAGAAATGGAAGCTGGCGAATACATCTTACCAGAATGCACATTCACCGCTCCAGAAGGCAAACAATTTAAAGCTTGGTTAGTCGGTGAAGAAGAAAAAGCTGTTGGTGCGAAAATCAACGTTACAGCTGATGTTACAATCAAAGCAGTTTGGGCCGATACACCAGTTCAAGACTTTGTCTTGTTTGTTGGTGTCAATGATTCTTGGACCCCAACAACATTACAAGTTGCTCTTAACGACGATCAATCAGTTAAAGAATATTACGTTAAAGACGTAACATTAAATAAAGGTGACTTATTCAAACTTCACTTAGAAGGTGAAGATTGGAGAGGTTATGGAGATCTCAAGTTATCAGAAGAAACCGCTGCTAACTTCAAGCAAGGTGATGTTGATGACAATATCGAGACAGTTAGAGAAACAGGTAAATATGATATTTACGTCGCTCCAACTCCAGACAACCCAGAGCAATATCCAGGCAAGACAATTTGGGTACAAAGAGTTAAAGCCGTTAAAGGCTTATCCGCCACATATGAAGGTGGTGTTGTCACAGTAGGCAATGCTCTTGATTTAGCAAAAATGAGTGTCAATCTCGTTTATGATGATGACTCATTAGATCAAGAAAATGTTGCTGAAAGTGCGAAATATTATTCTGATGAAGCTTGCGAAGAAGAAGATGAAGTTCCACAAAATTTCATTTTCCCAGAACAACTTGCTGGCATGGATATTGTAGTTTATGTTGTTTATAACAACTTAAAAGCACACTTTAATTTACATGTTAATGCTGCTCCAGTTCAATACACAAATTACGTTCAATATAGTTTAGGCGAAACTTGGAATGTCGCTGAATTAATCGTCAATCCAGGTAACGCTGATGAATTATATGTTGAAGGTGGTGTTGCTTTAAGCGCAGGTGATAAATTCGTCTTATGTATTGATGGCGTTTGGAAACACTTTGGTGATTTAGAAGATGATTCAGTCAAAGCCAAGTTCAATACAGATGATGACGGTAACATCATTGTTAAAAATGATGCCGCTGGCACATACGAGATTTATTATAAGATTACTGCTGGTAAGATCTACGCTGGTCTCCCAGTCGTAAAACATACAGTTTCATTCAACCACGGTGAAGGTACTGGCTCCATGGATCCAGTCGAAGCTCCAGAAGGCGAATACACCTTACCAGAATGCACATTCACCGCTCCAGCCGGAAAAGTCTTTGATGGTTGGATGGTTGCTGCTGAAAAGAAAGCCGCGGGCGAAACAATCGATTTAGTTGCTAACATTGAACTTATTGCTCAATGGAAGACCAACCCAATTTACGATTCAGATTATAGTGTCATCGGTGAATATGGTGGACATAACTGGAACCACGATGAAAATATGGTAATTGAAGGTGATATCGCAAGCGTTGCACTTTCCCTTGCTGTTAATGATAAATTCAAGATTCGTGTTGACCATGCATGGGACAAGAATTATGGATTTGATGCCATCGTTTCATCTCCAGATGGTGCTTTCGAAGATGCTGATGGCAATGATCATAACATTAAAGTTTTAACTGCTGATGATTACGTTATCGCTCTTGATATCGTTCAAGGCAAAATTACTATTGCCAAAGCCCCAAGATACACAGTCAGCTTTGTTCCAAACGGTGGAACAGGCTCCATGGCTAGTATTGAAAACGTGAGAGGTTCATACACCTTACCAGCGTGTACATTTACTCAACCAGCAAACAAACAATTCAAATGTTGGAGAGTTGGCGGTATCGATAAAGCAGTCGGAGATCAAATTTCCGTTTATGCCGATACAGAAGTTACCGCGGTTTGGGAAGATGTTTATACAATCACCTTCAATAAAAACGGTGGTTCAGGCTCCATGGATGATGAACACATGACCGCCGGTAAATATAATTTACCAGCCAATGGTTTCACCGCTCCAGATGGAAAACAATTCAAATGTTGGGAAGTCAACGAAGTTGAATATCAACCAACAGATGAAATTACTGTTAGCGCAAACGTTACGGTTAAAGCAATTTGGGAAGACATCCCAGTTGTTACATACACAGTTACTTATACAGCAAATGGTGGTACTGGTGCTAATGTTGTTGATAACGACATCGCTGGATCATACCAATTAAGAGCAAATCCATTCACCGCTCCAGCCGGAAAACAATTCAAATGCTGGTCAATCGGTGGTGCGGAACACGCTGCTGGTTCTTATGTCACAATTAGTGATGACACAACGGTTGAAGCTGTTTGGGAAAACATTTACACAGTCTCATTCGATAAGAATGGTGGTACTGGCTCAATGGCTAACGAATATATGGTCGCTTGCGATTATGAACTTCCAGCCTGTGGATTCACCGCTCCAGATGGCAAAGTATTCAAATGCTGGTCTGTTGAAGATGTCGAATACGCGGTTGGTGCTGAAATCGAAATTAGCAAGAACACAACAATTGTTGCCATATGGCAAAACAAAGTCTATGCTGGAAAAATTAACGGTACAGATGACATCGTATTTGTCGATGATAGCGAACATAAACCAGATGGAGCTGTTGCACAATACAAAGCCACAATTGATGTTGCTACAAACGATGTATTAACATTCACATATGGAAACGAAGCGATTGCTCCTGGCGCATCAGGAGAGAATAACAATCTCGCTGCTGCAGGATTAACTGTTAAAGATGGCGGTAAAGCTTTGAGCTTATACTTAAAAGTGTTCGATAACGCCGGAACCCCAGGTTATGATTTATGGCTCGATGCTCCAGTCTTCAAACTTAATCGTTCCGCTTCAGGATTAATTATTTTAGAAAAACACAATGATCAATGGAAATCTTTAGCTGCTTCCTTTGAAAAAGATGAAACATTCACATTCTTAGACAAAAATAATGAAGTCGCTAAACGTGGTCCAGAAGGTTGGTCATTCGGTGGTGCCGCTGCTGATGCTGAAAACTGGAAAGAATATCTTTCCTACAATGAATCAACTGGCGTTTATACAGTTGTCAAGAGTTTCAGAGCTGACCTTTATGTCAAAGCAAGTCAAGTTTACTTTGGATTGCTCCCTGAAGACGGCCCAGCACAAACATTCACAGTTACAAGTCTACCAAACTGGTTGACAAATGATGGCGCCGTTATCTACGCTTGTTATCAAAAAGCAAGTGATGGTTCATGGGTCTGGGTTGAAGTTGACATTGACGAAACAACTGGCACATTCTCTGCTCCAAATAACATCTCAAAATTCTTAATGGTTAGATGTATTGCAGGAACAACAGAACCTAACTGGAGTGAAAGTGGTGATGTTGCAGGTAGAATCTATAACAAGATTAACGATGTAACTTGCATTGCTGCTACATATTCTTATGCATCTCCAGAATGGGTTTCATATAATCCGTAAAAAAATATACGAATAAGCGGGTCTTCGGATCCGCTTTTCTTTATGGCGATTATGCGAATGTGGGGATATCTTAGATATCCCTATATTTTTCTTTGCTTTTATTTATATATAAAATATAATATAGGTAATAATATGCAAACCTTTTGGAATGCACAAGAAAGGAAAATAATATGAAAGTAAAAAAACTATTTTTACTACCATTCCTTCTTTTTGCTATGTCCTTAGCAGGATGTCAACAAGGTGAAGGTGAAGGCGATGGCGGCGGTCGACAAGGTGAAACAATTCCTGTTTTACAAGTTAAATTAAGCCAAAGCTCCTTAAACCTCAAAGTTGAACAAGAAGCTCAATTGACAGCTACTGTTTTACCAGACAACGCGACAGACAAGACAGTCACTTGGTCATCAAGTGATGCAACAGTTGCCTCTGTTACAGCCGGTAAAGTTAAAGCGCTCAAAGTCGGTACAGCAACAATTACTGCAAAAGCCGGCGATGTAAACGCTAAATGTACAGTCACAGTTTCCGCAAAAGATGGTGGTGGTGAGGCTGACAAATTAACAGTCAAACTCAATCAAACAACAGCAGAAATCGAAGTTGGACACTCTGTTAGCATTCTTGATATGAATGATTCTACAGGTGTTACATACACACATACCGAATCTGGTGATGGCGAAATCGAAGTTAGAGACGCCAATACTCCAGGTGCTTGGTTATTAACCGGTAAAACCGCTGGTACAGTCAACTTCAAAGTCACAGCTAGAAAAGGCAGCGAATCCGCTGAAGCGACATGTGTCGTAACAGTTACTGCCGCTTCCGGTGGTGAAGGCGAAGGTGGCCAAGGCGAAGGTGGCCAAGGTGAAGGTGGCGAAGGCGAAGGTCAAGGTGGTCAAACACAAATCGCTTACAAAGCTTTCATGGGTGAAACCGAAATCACATTAACAGATGTCACAAGTACATCTGATAAAGGTCAAGATACATGGGTTGAACAATATAAAGGTACAGCCAATGTTACAGCCGGTGCGACACTCAGCTTCTTAAAAGCTGATGGTTCAGTCCTTCAACCAGGTGCTCCAGGCGAAGGCAATAACGCTGTTGAAAATGAATCAACACACGCATTAACAGTTCATAATGATGCTCAAAACGCTGATTTATATCTTAAGATATATGCCGATGGCGGAGCCTCTATTTGGTTAACAGGCTATGTCGCTGGTGGTGAAGGCGGCGAAGGCGAAGGCGGCCAAGGTGAAGGCGGCGAAACAGAAGTTGTTTACAAAGCTTTCAAAGGCGATACAGAAATTACACTCACAGATGTCACTGATACAAAAGGTGAAGAAGATACTTGGGTTAAACAATTCAAAGGTACAGTCACAGTTGCTAAAGATGATGTCTTAACATTCAAGAAAGATACAGAAGATTACTTCCCAGGTGATGGTGGAGAGTATTCTCCAAATAATAACGTTAAATATAACGAAACCACTCACTTATTAGAAGTTCTCACTGCTAAAGAAGATGCAGAATTATACTTAAAGATTTACGAAGATGGTGGCGCAGCCGTTTGGTTAACAGGTTATGTTGCTCCAGTCGTCGTTAAAGCATATTCAGTCATTGGTAAGATTGGTGAAGAAAACTGGACAGTTGATCACGCCATGACAGTCAATGAAGGCGTTGCCTCTGTTGCTCTATCATTAGCAGCGGGCGATGAATTCAAGATTCGTGTCGATGCTAAATGGGATGAAAACTTTGGTGCTTCTGCATTAGATATTCAAGATGAAGATATAGCTGCTGCCTTTGGCGATGGTGACGATGGTAATATCGCTGTTTATTACGGCGGTGACTATACAATCTCATTAAATATATCAACTGGTAAGATTGATATCACAGGTGATATCACAGATGTCATTCCTCAAGTTTATTCAATTACATTCAGCTTAACTCTTACAACAACCCCAACAAATCCAGTATCTGTCCTTTACGACATTGATCATTCAATTGACAATGATTGGATTAACAGCTCAGCTGCTTGGCATCAAATGAGCAAGAATGGAAACACATATACTTTCAGACTTGGTAATTTATCTGATGGTGCAGTGGTTAGATTCCAATTTGCAACATGGGAAGAAGGCTATAAGAATTACTTCTTAAGTGGAAGTGCTGATTGGAAGCCAGCAAGCGTAACAGTCAATGGCGCTAACCTTACATTGAGTTGTTCTGCTGATGCGTTCCCAACAAGTACAGATGCTACAGTTGTGTTTGCAGTTGCATAATTAAATAAAAACAACTTAAGCGGGTCTTCGGATCCGCTTTTCTTTTGCCTTATTTGTAAAAAGATAATTCATAATTAAATCTTTTTAATGTTTGTAAAAAAGCAGCGTTATAATTACAATTATATTGAGATATTTCAATCTATAAATTAATCTTGGAGGTTCTCTTATGGTTATCGTTCAGAAAAAAGGTGGAACGTGGTGGAAATGCCTTTTAGCGTTCTTCGGTGGTATTTTGTTTACTATTGGTGCAGTTCTCGGTGGTGCAGCGATTGTCGGTACACAAATTCAAGCCGGAACATTATTGGGAGAAAACGCTGATGCAATTTTAACTGCGGAATATCAAAGTAAAACATTACTTCAAATTGCCATGGGCTTTATTGATGGCAGTACACAAATTCAAACATTAGGTGATGTTGCTAAAATTACCCCAATGGTGGATAACGTTATTGCTGGAATTAACGAAACATTAGAAGCCGAACTCTCATACAAGGTTAATATTGAACAAATGCACACATTAGGATTTGCAGAAATCCCAGATTATTTAGTTAATTCATTAAAAAATGAAGTCACTCTTGCGGGAGCGATGAAGATTGATGAAAATTCCGAAGCTATCTTACAATATTTAGCTTTCCCAAAGAATGAAGATGGTTCATATAACACCGAAAATCCATATCCATTAGCGAATTATATGGATGATCCTGATTTCTTAAATAAATTAGTTACCGGTGCGAAGATTAATGACTTAATGACCGCGGATGATGATAACTTATTGATGAAATCAATCGGTGAATTCACCATTGAAGATTTACAGTCTAAAGATAAGATATACGGCATTAAATTAGGCGATTTATTCTCTGATGAAGAAAAAGCGGATAATGCTTTATTAAAAACTATCTCTGATAAAGATTGGACAATCGCTGATTTATCCGATGGAGACAATCTTAAAACTTTAAAGATTGGTGAATTAGTTGAGACTAGTGAAGGAACATTATTAGACGCGATTAAAGAAAAAACTATTAATGATTTAGATAGTTCAGACGCTTTTGATGATGTCAAATTAGATAAAGTCATCACCATTGATGATGATTCATCCCCAATCCTTAAATATTTAAAAGATAAATCCATTGGCGAATTAAAAGATGATGATTTAGTCAATGATATGTATATCAGTGATATTTTCACCACTGATGAAATCAATGACTCAAGAGTCTTAAAAGCTTTAAATAATTTACCAAATCCAGAACATATTATGAATCCATCCGCGCCTGAATACGGATGTAAAGTTGGCGATATTGGTGAAAGAGTTAATGAATTATTACTCGAAGATGTTATCGATTGCGATGATACCGATAGCAAAATCATCAAAACATTAAGACATAAGAGAATTGATCAATTATCTGAATCTATTGATGAATTAATGATTTCTGATGTTATGGATTATTATTACGAAGAATCAACAGGTAAATACTGGACCAATACTTCTAAAGATAAAGAATTAGCCCCAGTTTTAGTTAAATTAATCGGTAATGAACCATTTGGTCATGAATATCCAGGTTATCAAGTCACTACATCAACATACACGATTAATCGTGAAATCGATGGAAGAGACTATGAATATATTAGATTTGTCGATAAGAACGGAGAAGATTATAAAGTCAGTGACTATTATAAAATCGATGATTTCTTACAAAACACTTTAATTACAGTCAGTAAACATGTCGATATCGTCGATGAAGAAGAAGTGGTGAGTTGGGTTGCCGCGGGAAGTGGCGCAGCTTCTCCTGCGAGAGACGAATATGCGACAAGCTTTGAAATTGAAATCGCTTGGCCAAGCGAATGGACAGGAACTCACTATGTCAATATTTGTAACAAGCCAACCAAAGTTAATGACTTTGGTGATGTCGTCAGCGATTTAAAACTCAAAGATGTTATGAACATCGATGAAGACTCTCCACTTAATAAACCAAGAATTAAAAACGCCGGTATCGGTGACGCGGATAACTTATTTAATGTTATTAAAGAAGATTTATCTATCGGTGATGTCATCGACCATTATGAAGATCCAGATCACGAAGGTATTTATTACTCAGATCCAGACCACATCGGCGATCCAGCTTATAAATTACCAATGATTGTTTGCACATTTATTCAAAAAGACATTAAGTTAGATGGAATTAGTGATGCAGTCAATGATTTAAAGTTTGGTGATGTCGTTGAAAATTATGAAAAATCTCCATCTGATGGCAAATATTACAAAGATCCAGAGTGCACAGAAGAATTACCACAAATTCTCCAAACCTTTATCGGAGAAGGAGTGGAAATTAACGATATGGCCAATAGAATCAAATATTTAACTATTGGCGATGCCTTAAGTGAATCAGATAGAAACGAAGGTAAATTCTTAAAACTCATCCCAGAAGATACTTACATCACTGATATCGGTGGTGCGATTAACAATATTAGCATCATAGATGCATTCGAAGATGAAATCTTTGAAGATACTGATTCTGATGGATTCTATGATTCTATTAATTCCACATGGAAATATTTACTTTTAGAAAGTAAAACTGAAAAAGATAATTTGAATGCCCGTATCACATATTTAGAAACATATGTCGCTCCTTATGATGAAGATCATCCATTTGATCCGTTCAATAGAGAAGCATATGATGGTACAAATGCTGAAACAGGTTCAGGCAAGGATTATATTCCAAAATGTAATGGCTATACAATCGGTTCCTCTATGGGTCAAATGATTGATAATATGTCCACGATGATGGAACAAGCGTCCTTACAAGAATTAGATGACGATGGAATCCTTGATTTAGATGATACATTCTTAGGAAATGATATCGCTGCATCCTTATTACCATATGCCCCAGCAGGCAAAACAAAGTACGGTCAATTAACCATTAAAGAGTTCACTGACATGGTCGGTAACTTATAATATCAAGGCTCTTCGGAGCCTTTTTATTATTGAATGATAAAAGGGAAGAATTATAATAGTGTTAGATATAGGGGAAGCATATGAAAACAAAATTATTCATTCCATTAATAGCTTTATTATCTTTTGGTGTAGCCGCTTGCGGTAATACCAATCCATCCGGAGGTGGTGGTAGCCAAGGCGGAGGCGGAAGTGAGCCACCATCAGAACTAGAAGCATTAAAATTTAGCGATACAAGTTTTACTTATGATCAAGAAAAAGACATATTAAAAGTCTTTTATACTTTACAAACCACGGAAGTGGAAACATCTCTTAGACTGTACGGCTCTAATCATCTTGAAGTAAGCCCTTATCAAAGTGGAAAGGCTATTTTCCTTGGTAATAAAGAAGATGGCTTATATGATGGTGAATACGAAATCATTTTAATGGCCACATCTTTATCACCTGATTATTCCTGGGGCGATGAATATAGATTCAAAGAAAAACTAGTTATTAATCATCCAGTGAGAGAAGAACAAATCAATTTAACTAACGTTAAATTAGGTGAAGTAACTTGGTCAGAAGGCACTAAAGAAAAAGAATATGTCGATAGAGGATATTACACCTCAGTCAGCTTCGATGAAGTAACTGGACATTCTGTACCATTTATCTATTTATTTGATGAAAATGATAAATTAGTTCAAACATTTAATGCTCCTAATGGGCAAAAGTTTAATATGGGTAACTTAGCAACTGGTACCTATCATTTCACCATCCAAATTAAAGGAAGATCTCTTGTTGATAGAGACTTCATCGATAAAGTTGACTATTTAAATTCTGAAATTATCGCTATTGAAGAGACTTTCCATGTTGAACACATGCCAGAAAGAGAGCCTGATCCAATTATTGAGACTCTTCGTATTAGTGATTTAAATGTCGACCATAACAAAATAGCGTCTTGGGACCCATGCTATCAAGAAAATGTGTCTTATAAAGTTAGATTATTAGATAAGAATAACCAACTCGTTTACGAAAAAGATGAAACCACTTGGTATCATAGACTTGATATGGACCAATTAGAAGTTGGGGAAACATATACTATTAAAGTATATGCTCATGGTGATCCTAAGTATTACGAAAACTCTAACACCTTATCATATACATTCATTATCGGTGGTAATTATGATTATCCAAAAGGTGATAATTACATCATTTTAGGTACGGAAATCAAATCAACTAAAACTTCCGCTTATATTCATTTTATTTATCAAATACAAAATCCAGTAACTCACACTTATATCAATCTAGTTGATAATGAAACCGAACAGGTTCTCGATCATATCTCTTATACTGATAATGACGAAGGAGAGGGCGCTTTCGATATTCGAAAATACGGAGGTCACTCTTTAAGAGTGGAAGTCCTCGCTTATGATGAAAATCATGAATATAAAGATGCTTATGCTTCTAGGGTCATTGCCATCCCTGAATATGAAAAACTAGCTAGCATTACTGATATAACAGTCAAAGAAGTTGATGGCAAATTTGAAATCGAAGCCACAACAGATGATGGCGTATACGATAAAATGGAACTTAAATACTATATTCAAACTGAAGATGGTGAAGAAGAGGTAAGACTTGAGATGAATAACGGCAAAATTGTCGTTGATGGTATTGATTTAGAAGAAGGTCAATCAAAGACGTTCCATGTCAGTTTATATTATGATGATGAGTTTGTTGATACTGAATCATTTAGCTATTATAAAGAATATGTCGAACCAGAAATTATTGTTGTTCCAGAAGAATTAGAATGTGACTTTTCTCAAAAAATAGTGGGAAGAAAAAGACAATTTATCTTCGATATCAAATCCGATTTCAATATGTATCCATCTTTCTCATTTGCTCTATATCAAGGAAATCAGCCGATTATTGATGAATTCATCGGCTCACCAAACTTCGATCATGAAACAGAAACATATTCTAAACAAGTCATTTATGAAATGCGTGTTCCAGATCTCAAGAGTGGACAAGAATATGATTTGGCATTCACTTGTCGTAAAGTCGTGGAAAATGGTTATGACGAAGAAGGTGGCTTAATGTACAAAGACGTTGAAATGGTATATAAAACAACATTTGTTGCCTTATAAATCATTCAAAATAGGCGAGTCAATTGATTCGCCTTTTTTGATAAAAAAAGCTTCCATCGAAATGGAAGCTTTTCAATATATTCTCAATAATTAGAATTTTCTATTTGCAAAGGCTTTGACACCGAGGTAAACAGCGTTTTCACCTAATTCTTCTTCAATTCTTAATAATTGATTGTATTTGGCCATTCTGTCTGTTCTAGAAGCAGAACCGGTCTTGATTTGACCAGCATTAACGGCGACTGCTAAGTCAGCAATGGTGGTATCTTCTGTTTCACCAGATCTGTGGGAGACCATGCAGGTGTAACCATTGGATTGTGCTAAGCGGATGGCGTCTAATGTTTCGGTTAATGTACCGATTTGGTTAACTTTGATTAAGACGCTGTTAGCGACGTTATTGATGATACCTTTCTTAACGAATTCTGGATTTGTGACGAATAAGTCATCACCGACGAGTTGAATCTTCTTACCAAGTCTTCTTGTTAATTCAGCCCAGCCTTCCCAGTCAGATTCTGCTAAACCATCTTCGATGGTAACAATGGCTGGATAGTCTTTGACTAATTTTTCTAAGAATTGGATCATTTCTTCTGTGGTCTTCTTACCTTCGCCAGATTTGACTAAGTTATACATACCATTTCCTTCATAGAATTCAGAAGAAGCAACGTCCATACCTAAGAAGATTTGTTCGCCTAATTTATAGCCAGCTTTTTCAACTGCTTCAGCGATTAATTCTAATGGTTCTTCGTTGCCTTTACGGCAGCTTGGAGCAAATCCACCTTCATCACCGACACCGGTTTCATAACCTCTGTCTTTGGTGACTTTCTTTAAAGCGTGGAAGATTTCAGCACCCGCTCTTAAGGATTCTCTGAATGTTGGGAATCCAGCAGGAATGATGAAGAATTCTTGGAAGTCAACTGAACTTTGTGCGTGAGCGCCACCATTGATAACGTTCATACATGGAGTTGGAATAACTTTGCCGTTTGTACCACCGATGTAGCGGTATAATGGCATGTGTAATGATGCTGCAGCAGCTCTTGCAACTGCTAAGGAAACACCTAAGATAGCGTTTGCGCCTAAATTTTTCTTAAATGGTGTACCATCTAAGTCTAACATCACTTGATCAACACCAACTTGATCGAAGGCATCTAAACCAACGACTGCTGGAGCGATTTTTTCATTGACATTAGCAACGGCTTTTAAAACGCCTTTTCCTAAATATCTACCTTTATCGCCATCTCTTAATTCTAATGCTTCACTTTCACCAGTGGAGGCACCAGAAGGAACGATTGCGCTTGCTCTAGTTCCATCTTCTAACCAGACTTCTACTTCAACGGTAGGATTGCCACGTGAATCAAGAACTTCGCGACCATGAACTTTACAAATTTTAGCCATGAAATATCTCCTTTTATAATCAATTCTAATTATAAAACGAAACGAGAGGAAAAATAAACAATATATGAAATGAATTTCATAGATTGACAATAAATAGTCAATTTGGTTTATAATTTCTTGTATGTATCAAGAAAAGATTTATGTCACTAGTAATGATGTCGATTCCTATTTAGACACTAAATTAGGAGCGATTTTCCGTTATTTACAACAAGTGAGTACTAATCACGCTGAATTAATTGGATTAGGAAAAAAAGACACTGTTGATAAAGGGATGTTTTGGGTTATTACAAGAATGAAAGTGGTCATTCATTGTATGCCTAAAATGCATGAAACAATTAATGTGTGCACACATCCAGGTGATATGATTATGTTTTTATTTCCTAGATTTTATCAAATCTATTCTGAAAGTGGTGAACTTCTCGTTGAAGCCTCTGCGGTTTGGGTGCTATTAGATAGTATTACCCACAAGGCAAAAATGAAACCATTTGGAGATAACTTCACCTTTAAAGGTGAAAAAGATGAGAAAGACCTCCCTTTACCAGAAAAAGTTGAAATCGCGGAAACTTCTTTATTAGAATCGCGTAAAGTGAGATATTCAGACACTGATTTAAATGGTCATCTAAATAACACCAAATATATTGATTATATCGTTGACGCTCACGATTCAAATTTCTATAAAAAATATAAATTTAAAGAAATATGCATTAACTACGAAAAAGAGATTAACGATAATCAAATTGTGAATTTGTATTCCAGTAATTCCGTCCCAGAAACAATAGTGGGCGATGTCGATGATGTTCATTCATTTATCGCAAAAGTTAATTATCAAGAAAGATAGGCGCTTCTAAAATAATGTAGGGTGCCTTTTTTCTTTGATAAGGTCTTGTTTTTTATATATAAATAAATTAAATTAAAGAAAAAGGATGGAAAACATATGAGAAAAGCAATTATCCCAATGGCGATTGCCGCTGTTTTTGGGTTAACTGGTGTTATTGTTTATTCTGTTGGTACTTACGTTCCTGAGACAATTACTCTCGAAGGAGATGGCGGTACAGATACTAAAGTTGAGGATTTAGATGGTGCTATTGAAGCATTTTCTGTTCCTGCTTTATCTAGAGGAGCGGCTTACTATCAATCATTAATGTTGATGGAAGAAGATCCAGAACCTCTCCCAGAAGGCAATTCTATCGGTGTTCATGTTGTCGGAAATTATAATTATGAACTAACCGGAACTAGTTATGACCGTGAACTAATCATCGCCCAAAATGAAAAAGGTTTAAATTACCGTTATGATGGATGGCAATTAGTTAGTGGGACCAAAACAACACTAGACTATCTTGTTGCTGTGAGTAGACATGGCATGTTCGTTAAATACAATAGCCACGCTATTGCAAATCAAGATGGTGAAGAAGTTGATGAACTACAAAGAGATTTATCCGCGGGGATGAATAATAACCGTGGTAAATGGTTCAAAGTTGATATCAGCGAAGCGCACATGAAAGAAGCTGCCGAAACATCTGATTATATTAGATCTATGGTTATTACCACTTGTGCGATGGTCGCTACACAATATCAATCACAATTCTTAAATGTTGTTGAAACAAATAATGGTCAAATTCTTGAATTAGCACAAATTATTAATTCCGCGAAATCAAGCGCAGAACAAAATGGCAAGATTTATAGAATTTCTAATTCAAATTTAAATGCTGCGGTTAATTTAAATAACGCTACTCAACCAGTAGTTGTTCTTGATTCTCCAACCAGCTCAAAAGAAAAACAACATCAAGACATTACTGTATGTCATATCAATAATACAAAAGTAAACATTATTGAAAATGGACAAGGCGACTTTGTTGATTTATTTGGTGATGCAATCACTAACTATCTCAAGAAGTCCATGAACTAAGGAGGGGCATATTATGGTAGACAAAGAAAAAGAAACTGTTCAGACAGTGAAGTCAAATAAAGATGCTGCTCCTAACTTAGATTTAAATGAACTAACTAAAGATGGTGGCGAAAATGAAACTCCAAAGGAAGTTGTCGCTCCTAAATTTGAAGTTCCTAATAATCCAAATGGAAAACCACATAAAGTATCAGACAATGCTTGCCGTTGGATATATTTTGTCCTCACATTATTGTTATTAGGTGCGATGTTTGCAGTACAAGCAAATCACTCAATCATCACAGTCTTCCAATGGACATTTGATGTCGATGGAACAACGTCGTTTGCGCAAAACTTCAGTACTTGGTTTAGTAGTGGTATGCAAACCGGTATACAAGCGATGTTTGCAATGGCAATGTTAGTTTTAACAGCTGCAGCGACAATTATCTTCATTGTAAGATTTATAATCTTATTAATTACCTTCTTCTCCTTCTTAAAACTTCCAAAAGAAAGAGAATTATTACATTTCAAATTCCGTAAAGCGATGAGACAAGTAGCGAAAGTCGCTGGATTCTATCTTTTGATAGACTTCTTATTCATCATCATTGGCGCAGGCTTACCACCAGCGTATATTGTTGATGTTATCGTCCTCGCTTCAATGTTTGGTCTTAGTTCAATCAATTACTGGTTATATGAATCATTTAATAGAAACGGCAGTTTCAGCTTATCAATATTAATTACTGAATTAATAAATATTGGTTTATATGCCTTTATGGGTGTTTTAGCCGGTATTTATTTATCACGTTTCGAATTATTAACCCCATTCATTGATGGCATCAATACTGCCTCAAACACTAGTGGCAGTCAAGTCGATGTAAAAGTATTCATTTATCCAGGTGTGGCCTTATCATTTGGTATTGTCGGAACAATATTTGGGACAAATATTATCACAAAGACTGCCTATTATTTCCCACATAATGATATTGGAAAGAAGATTAAATATGGCTTATTACAAAAGAAGAATTTACTTAGTTCTATTCTTCTCCTCGTCTTCTTTGGTTTAGTTGGCGTGGCCCAATTCTTAGGTGGCACTTATACTCAAATAACCGATATGATTGTTCCGATCTTGTTAATTCCAGTCGTTTTATTAGCGATGTCAATCTGCTTAAAGATTGCCTATCACTTAGAAAACCCAATCAATCCAAATCAAGAAGAATAAGTAAAAAAACATTAATAAGAGGTGATGTCGATATGTCGATGTCACCTTTTTTCATTTTTATCAATTAATTATTTAATTGAAGAAATTAGTTATGTAAAATAATTCTATTGTTGGTGATGAATATGAATAAAAACGCATTTGATAACGAATACTATTTAAAAATTCAAAGAGAAAACATCTTAAAGAGAATTGAACAATTTGAAAACAAGCTTTATCTCGAAGTAGGGGGAAAACTCTTCGATGATAATCACGCTTCAAGAGTCCTTCCTGGCTTCGCCAAAGATGACAAATTCCAAATCCTTCTCTCTTTAAAAGACCAACTAGAAATCGTTATCGCGGTTAATAGTGAAGACATCACCAAAAGAAAGATTAGAAGTGATACGGGAATCACATATGATGTTGAAGTGGAGAGATTAATTCTCACATATAAAGCTCATGGTTTTAAGATTGCCGGTGTCGTTTTATCTTTATATGAAGATAACACAAACACTTTAGTGTTTACTAAACACATGAAGTCATTAAAAGTTCCTGTTTATCACCATTATAAAATCAAAGGTTATCCAGAAAACATTTCCTTAATCGTCTCTGAACAAGGATTAGGGAAAAATGAATATATTAAAACCGAAAGGCCATTAGTCGTGGTTACCGCGCCAGGTCCTGGAAGCGGCAAATTAGCGACATGTTTATCTCAGCTTTATCACGACCATAGAAGAGGCATTAAATCTGGTTATGCGAAATATGAAACATTCCCAGTTTGGAATTTGCCTCTTAACCATCCAGTCAATATCGCTTATGAAGCGGCGACTGTTGATCTTGATGATGTCAATATGATTGACCCATATTATTTAGAAAAAACTAATGAAGTCGCGGTCAATTACAATCGAGATGTTGAAGCCTTCCCATTATTAAAAGCGATATTTGAAAGAATTTATGGTGAATCACCATATCATTCCCCAACACATATGGGCGTAAATATGGTCGGGTACGCGATTAAAGATGATGAAGCGGTCAGAGAAGCGAGTAAACAAGAAATCATCAGAAGATATTATGAATCTTTAAAAAACAACTTATTAGGTTCATATTCCGATGAAATGGTTACTAAATCTCAATTATTAATGCAAAGAGTGGGAACCGAAATAGCGGAAAGACCAGTTATTGCTAAAGCAAATAGCTATTCTGATAAAGTCAAAGCCCCAGTTCTCGCCATTCAATTAGAGGACGGGACAATTGTCACTGGTAAAAGAAGTGAATTATTATCCGCGACCAGCGCGGCTATCTTAAATGCTTTAAAGAAGATGGCTAATATCGATGATAAGATTCCATTATTATCTAGAGGCGTTATTGAACCAATTCAAACATTAAAAGTGGAATCATTAAAGAACGCTAATCCAAAGATCCGTGCAGAAGAAATCTTAATCGCTCTAGCGATTCAAGCTATCACAAATCCTCTCGCGGAATTAGCCTTATCTAAATTAAAAGATTTAGATGGTTTAGAAGCTCATTCATCTTCTATCCTCGCCGCCTCTGATTTAAAGACATTAAATAAATTGGGTCTAAGAGTAACAGAAGAACCACAGAACTTCGTGACTAAAATCTCTAAACCAAACTAGAAACAAAAATACACCCATCATGAACTAGTCAACAAAAAGTAGACAGTCCAAAAAAGACTCAATACCCCATGTCAGATTTATACTGATGTGGGGTTTTGTATTTAAGACAGTACATTGGACGTTCATAATTGTAATAATAAATGTAATCTTTTATCAAAGATAAAACATCATCGCACTTCTTTAGATTGAAGTCGATAAAAAGTTCATCCTTGATCCACCCATTTAAAGATTCGTCTATTGGATTGTCTGTCGGAGTTCCCGCTCGAGACATTGAATGAATAATGTTATTATTAGATAGAAGCTTATTAAAGGCTTCAGAAGAATAAACCGCGCCTTGATCTGTATGCAAAGTAGATAAGCTGGTTTGTTCTTTTTCTTTTATAAGACTCATAACTTGTTCCAGTCCTTCAAAGTATGGTTTCACATCGCCTCTTCGATCAGTTAATCCAAATCCCACAATTTCTCGATTGAACGTGTCAAAATATAATGTGAGTTCATAATAGATTCCTTTGGAATAGAACGCTGTCATGTCTGATACGATAATTTCTAACGGCTTAGATGCATTCCAATTGTTCCAAATTAGATTGTCATATATATAGTTGCTTTCTCCAGGTTTCTTCCATTTATAATGTTTCGATTGACATATAACTCCTGCATATTTTCTACATCGGTATATGTATTCAGGAGACATAATTACACCTTGGTTTTTTCTCAAAAACGCCGCTAACCAACGATAACCATGAGCTTTATGTTTCAATGATTCTTCCTTAATAAAATCAACGTCTTTCATTCTTTGGACATGTCTTGCTGATGGATGGGCTTTTCGATATTTCCATTTATAATATCCACTTCGATTTACATCCATAACATTACAAAGTAATGAAACAGGATATTGTTTTGATAATTCTTCTAAGACTTCATATTCAAGTCTTTGATAGTAACGTATTCCTTTTTTGAACCAACTCCTTTCACTAGGTACCCTTTTTTTAATCGAGCTACCTCAATTTTCAACCTAAGATTTTCTAACTCAAGTTCTTCTTCTCTAGTTTTATTTTTCTTACGCTGTAATCCACTAAGATGATTGCCCTTACCAGGATGTTTTGCTTTTCCAGTTCTGCTTCTAAGTCCTTCAATTCCAAATTCACGATACTGTTTAATCCAAGTATGGAATCGCTTACGACTAATTCCATATTTATCCGCGACTTTTTTGTAATTAGGATGATCATTGTTCATATACTCTAGAACAATTGTTTCTTTTTCTTCTGGGGAACGCATATTATTCTTTGTTCCTTTTGCTCTGCTCATTTTTTGCCTCCTTTTCAACATCATACCAAAGAAAAAAGTGGATGGGTGTTTTTTACCCTTGTCCACTTTTACCTTAGCACTTCA
>JAZQVN010000002.1:0-12699 GCA_045631885.1 Bacilli bacterium | reverse complement strand
ACTTCATAAAATGTTGAATTCTGGTTTTGCAAGTAATATTTTAGTTAAGAGATCTGCATCATTAAAAGAAAAAGATGAAAATATTTTATTTAACGAATTAAACAAATCAATTTTAGAGTTGTCAGAAACTAAAACTGGTGCTATAATTGTTATCGAACGTGATGTTAATCTTCAAAATTATATTGATGATGGCATCTCAGTTAATTGTCCAGTTAAATTTGAAGTACTTAACACAATTTTCTATGAAGGAACTCCTCTTCATGATGGGGCTTTAATAATTAGAGGTACAACAATAGAAGCCGCACATGTCTTTGTTACTCCTACTACAAGAGCTCTTCAAGGACATTATGGTGCTAGACATCGTGCTGCAGTTGGTATTAGTGAAGTTACTGATGCATTAATTATTGTAGTAAGCGAAGAAACTGGTCGTATTTCATTTGTTGAACACGGAGAACTTGAACCTATTACTAGAGATAGATTTTCTAAAGTTCTTTCCGATAAAATAGCTGCTCTATAATTGAGCAGATGGTCTTGTGGTGTAGTGGTTAACATGTCTCCCTGTCACGGAGAAGACCGCGGGTTCGATTCCCGTCAGGTCCGCCATTTCTAGCGCTTTTTAATTAATTACGTGGCTCGGTAGCTCAGTTAGTAGAGCATCAGACTGAAAATCTGAGTGTCGCCGGCGCGCTCCCGGCCTGAGCCACCATAAAAAGAAAAATAACTTTGGCGAGAAATTGTCAAAGTTTTTCTTATCTATAAAGAAAATAATGACAATATCAAATAAACTGCTCTAATATAAAAGTATGAAAGTACGCAGTTTCATGGTCGGATGGCTGAAGAAACAGCTAGTCAGGGGAAATATGAAAAGAAGAAAGAAATTCCCTTCTTTTGACCAGTTTGATTGCGATTTAAACGTCCCGTATATGGATGATGATAATATCAACCATAAATATGATGTTTTTAGAGCGACACAGAAGCGTAAAAATATATGCGTTATCGATATTCACGGAGGGAGCTATCTCTTTGGTGAAAGTATCGATAATTTTAATTTTGGGCATTATTTATTTGATCACGGACTAGACTTCGCGGCGATGGATTATGTCCCTAATAATGGCAAAAGAGACACAAAAGATTTATTAGATGATGCTTATAAGAATATAAAATTCTTATTTGCACATTTAAAAGAACATAAATTAGAAAACGATCGATTTGTCATCACTGGAGATAGTGCGGGTGGTCATTTAGCCTTAACGATGGCAATCGCAATGTCTAATCCAGAATACGCGAAAGAGTTAGGATATGATTTTGAAGGTATCAAAGTCGAAGCGGTTTTAATTAATTGTCCTGTCTTTGATTTTGAACACATTTCTGATTCATTATCCACGAATAGTAAAATCAAGATGTTTGGACCTAACCATAGCAATGTAGAAATGAATAGATTAATCTCTCCAAAAGAGCATTTACATCAATTAAATATGCCTTTATTCGTTTCAACATGTAATCATGATTTCTTAAGAAAAGAGTCCTTGATGATTAAATCAATGGTCGACCCAGAAAAGATTAAATTCAAATTCGTCGATATTCATACATATAAGAGTTATGTTTCTCACGTTCATAACATCGTTTTCCCTCAATATGATGAATCTAAAGTTGTTAACGATGCGATGATTGACTTCATTAATGAAGTCGTTTGCTAATACTTCTTTTTATTTAATAAACACTTGAATAATTGTTCAACTATTCAATATAATAATTACAGGAGCTAATTATGGAAGAAAAACTAAATCGAGAAATTGAAATTGATGATTACATTGAAGATATGGCGGATCTATTTAAAATCCTTGGTGATGTGACGAGGACAAAAATTCTCGCTGCGTTAGAAAAAGGTGAATTAAATGTTTCTGGTATCTCTCAATTAGTTGGTCTACCAATTTCAGCGATATCTCATCAATTAAGAGTATTAAGACAAGCTAAACTCATCAAACCTCGTAAAGCGGGTAAAGAAGTGTTTTATTCTCTTGATGATGAACATGTCTCTCAAATCTTCTCTTGTGCATTAGCTCACGTAAAGGAATAGTGGTTATGAAGAAAGTATATAAAATTGAAGTTGATTGCGCGGTTTGCGCGAATAAGATTCAAGATGCGGTGAGTAAGATTCCTGGAGTCAATAGTGTCTCCGTGAATTTTATGACCCAAAAAATGATTATTGATATCAATGACGACCAATATGATGAAACATTTAAAAAAGTCGTGAAAACGGCGAAAAAAGTTGAACCGGATTTTGAGATATTATAATGAGTAAGAAATTAAAGAAAATCTTAATTAGAATTATTATCACGTCGGTATTATTTATACCGACTTTTGTCTTGGACAAAATCTTTGACTTAAAAACCGTTATTAATTCTGATTTAGGTTTCTTATTACCATTAGGTATTTATCTAGCTATCTATCTAATTATTTCTTATGACATATTAATTAAAGCGGTTAAGAATATTAGCCACGGGCAAGTTTTCGATGAAAACTTCTTGATGATCGTGGCCTCGATTGGCGCGTTTGCGATTCAAGAATTTCCAGAAGCAGTTGCAGTCATGCTCTTATATCAAATTGGTGAATTCTTCCAGAATTTGGCAGTGGGGAAATCAAGAAAAGAAATTGCTTCTTTGATGGATATTAGACCAGAATACGCGAATCTATTAAAAGAAGATGGAAGTATTGAAATAGTCGATCCCGAATTAGTGGAAATCGATAACATTGTTAGAGTCGAACCAGGAGAAAAAATCCCTCTTGATGGAGTGATTGTTTCAGGGGCAAGCTCTATTGATGCGAAGGCATTAACTGGTGAGAGTTTACCAGTTGAAGTTATTGAGGGAAGCGAAGTAATTTCCGGCACGATTAATTTAACCTCCTCTATTGATATTAAAGTAAAGAAAAATTACTCCGATAGTGCGGTTAATAAAATCCTAGAACTAGTGGAAAATTCCTCTAATGTGAAATCTAAACAAGAGAACTTTATTTCTAAGTTTGCGAAGTGGTACACACCAATCGTAGTTATCTCCGCTTTACTAGTAGTCCTTATTGGTTCTTTAATATCTGGAGATTGGATTACTTGGATATCTCGATCGCTTAACTTCTTAGTCGTCTCTTGTCCATGTGCGATAGTGATATCGGTCCCATTAAGTTTCTTTACAAGTATTGGTAAAGCGGCGAAGCTAGGAATCTTGATTAAAGGTTCATTATATTTAGAGAATTTCAATAAAGCAAAAACGTTTGTCTTTGACAAAACTGGCACATTAACCAAAGGTAACTTTGTAGTTAGTAAAGTCATCCCGGAAGATAATAGAGATGAAATCTTGAAAAACGCTTTTATTTGCGAAAGCCAATCATCTCACCCAATCGCTTTATCAATTAGACAAATTGTTAATGAGGAAATTGATAATTCCTATTTGATTACTAATGTTCCTGGAAAAGGCGTCATTGCCTCAAACGGGAAAGATAAAATCTATACTGGTAATGTTTTGTTATTAAAAGAAAACGGCATAGATGTGAATGAGACTGATGAAGTTGGAACAGTCATCTATGTCGGAAAGAATAGTGAATATTTAGGCTTAATTGTTATTAAAGATGAGGCCAAAGAAGAAAGCAAGGAATTAATATCCTACTTTAATAAGAATAATATTAAGACAATTATGCTCACTGGAGATAATGATAAAGTCGCGGAAAATATCGCTAGTGAATTAGGATTAACCGATTATAAAGCGGGTTTATTACCGCAAGATAAAGTCCAAGAATTAGATAATATTTTAACGAATAAAAATAAAGGCGAATTAGTGGCTTATGTTGGGGATGGTATCAACGACGCTCCGGTACTTGCGAGAAGTGATATTGGTATCTCGATGGGTGGGGTTGGTTCTGACGCCGCCATTGAAGCAAGTGATATCGTCTTGATGCATGACGATTTAAAGAGCTTATTGTTAGCAAAAAAGATTGCCAAAAAGACAATGGCAATCGTTATTATGAATATCATATTTGCGTTAACTGTTAAGTTTGCAATCCTTTTCTTATCGATATTTGGTTTAGCCTCGATTTGGTTAGCGATATTCGGTGATGTGGGTGTCGCATTATTATGCGTTCTTAACGCTTTACGAAGCGGACACATTAAAGAAAAAGCGTAATATGAGATTAAAAAAGGGAAGAAAAATCTTCCTTTTTTTCAAAAATATTATAATATTATTAAGCAAGAGGGAGGATTAATTTTATGGCAGTAAGAATAGTCTGCGATGCAGTAAGTAATCTCTTCAAAGAAATTATTGAAGAGAAATCTCTCGATGTCAAAGTGATGAATATGCACCTTACCATAGGTGATAAAGAATATAATTGTTATAACGATGAACTCAATATCTCTGAGTTTTCCAAAACATATTTCAAATTAATTGAAGAAGGAGAAAAAGTCTCCACATCTTTAATTAGTCCCGGAGATTACTTAGAAGTTTTTAATGAAGAAGTGAAAAAAGGTAACCAAGTCATTTGTTTTACAATGGCTAAAGGTATCTCCGGCACGAATGATTCCGCGAATATGGCGGCTAATGAGATTAACGAAGAACAAGGTAAGAAAGTTGTTCATGTCGTTGATACGATGACCGCGGGTTTAGGTGAAGGTTTACAAGTTATTAACGCGGATAAGTTAGTTAAAGAAGGTAAAAACTTTGAAGAGATCGTTGAAGAATGTGAAAAGTTCAAATTACACGTTCGTAGTGATTTCACCGTTGATAACATCAAATACCTTATCAAAACTGGTAGAGTTGCTAAAACTTTAGCGAGATTCATTAACTTAATGAAAATTAAGATTTTATTAAAACATAACGATGAATCTAAGATTGCTTTCGCTGGTAGTGTTCTCGGTAGAAAGAACTCGATCAAGAAATTAGTCAAATTAGTCTCTGAAAAGATTAATCGTAATATCGAACAAACAATTTATGTCACTCACTGCGATGTCATTGAAGACGCTCAAAAGATTGAACAATTATTAAGAGAAGAAGGTCTTAATAACAAAATTGAAATCTATGATTATGATTTGATTTCTGGTGCCCATATCGGTCCAAGATCATTAGCGATCTTCTATATTTCCACTGATATTGCTAAATAATTTAGTTTATAAGTATTAAAAAAGCGGTTCACTATAGCGGTGAATCGCTTTTTAAGTCCAAATACTGGCGAAAGGTATAGGGGGGTGTTTCGCGATGGAAGAAGAGATAGCGTTTCTTTTCAAGAATCCATCACCAAATGAATGGTCAATATTTGGATGGCAAATATCATATTATCTTATTAATAAAAAAACAAGACCTGTTTCAAAAAAAATTAAGATTGTATCAAATATTTGCTAGGGTTTAACGACAATGTTTATGACGTTTTGAGCGAGTGTTTCTGGAGGAGTAACCATTCCTTCATCTAACCATCTCATAATGACTTGGAATAGGCCACCCACTAAAAAGGGAATTTTGGAAGGATTATCTTTTCCACCTAAGATGTCGGAAGTGAGGTTATTAGAAAATAGATAACGACAATAAGAATAGAATTGTTCCATTAAAATCTCTTCTTTCTTCGCATATCTTAAAATAGCTAATTGACGAGAATTCTTTTTTAAGAAGCGGAACATTTCTAAGATAAGATCTTCAAAAGTCATCGCACCCATCTTTGTGAATTCATCAAAGAACTCCGCGAATCTCTCATCGGAGAACTGGACTAAAACATCATCTTTTTTATCATAATAATGATAAAATGAAACACGGGAAATCCCCGCTTTCTTACAGATATCTTCGACAGTTATCTCATCGTATGGTGTTTTTAATAGAAGTGCATAAAGGGCTAACGAAATATTCTTTTTCGTTCTATTTTGTCTTTCTATCTGTTTCATATTTTCAGTTTAATGACTTATTTAACACGTGTAAAGTTATTTGTCTACTTGCGGGAAATCATCATAACTAGTATGATGGGGTATATGGAAAAGACAGAAGTAAAAGTTTTAAATAACGTCAAAGAAGACGCGAAGAGAAATTATGAACTCTTCAAATGGAAGCTCGTGGATGAAAAAAATGATTTAAAAGAAACGACATTAACATTTGAAAGAGATGATAATGTGCCTCACTATCATGAAATAGTGAAGTTAGAGGATAAGTTTAATAGAGTTTATTCAATCCCTTCTTGGATTTTCTATTCTTTAATCGCGTTAACTTTAGTTTATGTCTCCATCATGGCAATCCTTTGGTTAACAAAAGTTATTAATGTTGAAAAAACAGTATTTGTCGTTATATTAGCCATTCCAACTGGAATCTTGCTATTGCTCAATGTCTTCCTCTCATATTTAAGAACTAAACAGATGTCAAATCACATCAATCATAAAGAAGAGAAATATCAAAAGTATCAAAAACTAATCGATAACCTCGATAAATAAAAGACAAAAATATAAAAATAATGGCTCACTGAGTCATTTTTTTATTATTTTCATTTGCATAATGATATTATGTATTTACATAAGTAAAAGGAAAGGGGCAGTCCTATGCTTAAATTAGTCAACATTGTGAAAGACTATGAGATGAAAGATCAGGAACCTGTTCATGCGTTAAAAGGTCTCACAGTCAGCTTTAGAAAAAACGAATTTGTCGCGATACTTGGTCCTTCAGGATGTGGAAAGACGACATTATTAAACATCATCGGAGGTTTAGATAGATATACTTCTGGTGATTTAATCATCTTAAATAAATCGACAAAGAATTATAACGATAGAGATTGGGATACATATCGTAACCATTCCGTTGGTTTTGTTTTCCAATCTTATAATTTAATTGCCCATCAAAGCATCATTAAGAATGTTGAACTTGCCCTTACCATTGGTGGTGTTGATAAAGAAGAGAGAAAACAAAGAGCTTTAAAAGCTCTTGAAAGAGTTGGTCTAAAAGGATTAGAAAGAAAAAGACCAAATCAATTAAGTGGTGGTCAAATGCAAAGAGTGGCTATCGCTAGAGCTCTTATCAACGAACCCGAAATCTTATTAGCGGATGAACCAACCGGTGCGTTAGATAGTGAAACTTCTGTCCAAGTCATGGATTTATTAAAAGAAGTGGCGAAAGATTGTTTAGTTATCATGGTTACCCATAACCCAGATCTCGCGGATGCCTATGCGAATAGAATTATCCGTATGAAAGATGGCTTATTAACTAGCGACTCTAATCCATATGATGGAAAAGAAGTTATCAAAGATAAAAAGACATCATTTTGCTGTCCAAAATGTAAAACATATTTATTCCAAAAACCAGATGTTTGCCCTGTCTGTGGAGTAAAGATTAAATATCCAGATACTGATAAGAAAAATAAAGGCAGTAAGAAGAACTCATCAATGAGCTTCGTCACCGCGACTGGATTATCTTTCTCTAACTTAGTTAGTAAATTAAAAAGAACTGTTTTAATCGCTATCGCGGGTAGTATTGGCATCATCGGTGTTTCTGCGGTTCTTGCAGTTTCAACGGGTGTTCATAATTTTATCGATGAAATGCAAAACGATATGATTAGCCAATATCCTTTATCCATTCAAGAGACCGCGGTGGACTACACATCTTTATTAACTGGTTTAAGTAATGATGACCAAAGAAAGATTGTTGAATTCGCGAAAGATTATGAAGTCGGTTTAGATAGCTTAATCAATTATTTAATGGATAAATATCAAGATTTTACTTCAGTAAAAACTAATGATATCAATAAAGATTTAATCGAATATGTCGAATCGATGCCGAAGGAATATGTCTCCTCAATTAATAAGAATTACGGCTTAGATATGACTAACAATATCTTTACCGCTTATAAAAGAGATAGTGAATCTGAAGAAGAGATGTTCTCATTAAATGGCTTAACTCAAATGTATATTTCTGAACTCTCCACAGTGGATGGCTTCTCTGAATACGCGATGTTCGTCGACTTATTCACCGACTTTATGGAAGAAATTCCTGGAGAAAAAGATTATATCTTAGAACAATATGATATTCTCGCTGGTAAATATCCAGAAAGCGCGAATGATATCGTTTTAGTCGTCGATGAAAACCAAACATTAACCGATTTGATTTACGCTCAAATGGGATTCTTCACTGAAGATGAATTCATTAACATCGCGAGAAAAGCGATGAAAGAAAATGATGGAGTGACTGACCCATCAGAATTAGAAGAATATGATTACCCAACTAGTTATACATTTGATCAAATCTTAGGTAAGAAATTAAAATATTACCCACATGATAGCATTTGGGAATATCAAACTATCTCAGATAATGTTTTATCATTTACAACAGATTTACCAATTGAAGGTCAAACATACACATTAACATTTAAATTTAGACATGACCCTGTCACTGATTATTTATTAGGCACAATTACCGCGGAAGGATATAACATTTCTTCTAATTATTTTAGAAGCGATGAAACAAAAGATCCGGATAACCCATTTATCGGTAATTGGGAAGGTAGGATTTCCACGGTTTTAGGAAGTGTTGATTTATCATTTACAATTTCCGATACAAATTTAATCTTACATTTTGATAACCCAATGACTTATGTCGAAGAAAAGATTGAAGAAAAATCACACGTTAAATTTGACTTCACCTATGGTGGCACTACATATAACATCGATTTAACTTATAATCCAGATACCGATAAATTAACTGGTTTATTAGGTGGATTCCTCCCGTTATCTCTCTCTAGAGAAGGAGAAAAAGACCCATCTAATCCATTATTAGGTAAATGGACAAGTAATATGCTTAATTTCACCTTAAAAGGAAATGGTGAGATGATTTATCACGCGGATTTACCAAATGCTTATACGATTAACCCAGATGAAGTGACTGCCTATATGTATGAAGGCATCGCTCAAGATAGTTGGGTAAACGGAGAAGATGTGAAGATTTCTGCGATTTTAAAGAAAAAGCCAGGTGTTAGATTTGGCTGTTTAGCGCGTGGAGTGTATTACACACGTGCGATGACACAAAAGATGATGAACGATGCGAAAGATAGCAACATCGTCTCTGGTGACCACTCAATTAAGAATTATATTGGTAGTTCTAATGAAAGTGACCGTGCTTATGAGGCATATGTTAAATACACATACACATCATATTTAAAGGGTGATGGTGATAATGCAGTGAAAAATGTCTTTGGTTATGCGAATGCATTAAATACTGATTTATCATCTTCTTTAGCCTCAATGTTATCGATTAGAGGAACAAGTAATTTATCTTTAGATAAAGCTTATCTCCGTTCTTTAAGCGGTTTAGCCACGAAAGAAGTGACTTTAAATAATGAAGTGATTGGATATAACTTTGAAGATTTACCACATTCTATCTCTATTTATCCAAAAGACTTCACCACAAAAGCGGATGTTGTTTCTTATTTAAAGAAATGGAATTCAGAAGAAGATATCTTATTACCATCTGGTAAAACTCTTAGACCAGAAAAAAGACAAGAATTAACTTATACAGATACAGTGGAAATCATTGTTTCCGTCATTAATACATTAATTAATGTTATTACTATTGCGTTAATTTCATTTACCTCATTAGCCTTAGTGGTCTCTTGCTTTATGATCGCAGTTATCACTTATATTTCAACGATGGAAAGAGTAAAAGAAATCGGTGTTATTAGATCGCTAGGTGGTCGTAAGAAAGATGTCTCGAGACTATTTATCGCTGAGTGTTTAATCATCGGTTTAGCGAGTGGTTTAATCGGTATCGGAGTAACCTACGTATTACAACTAATTCTCAACATTATCATCACGAGCTTAAATGTCGGTATTACGATGATTGCTAACTTACCATTATGGACCGCGTTAATCATGGTTGGTTTATCAGTATTCTTAAATGTTCTTTCTGGTTTAATCCCAGCGGCGAAAGCATCTCACCAAGATCCTGTTATCGCTTTAAGAAGTGAATAATATATGAAAAAAGTTGGTTTAATTTCTTTAGGTTGCGCGAAAAATCTCGTCGATAGCGAGAATATTTTAGGCTTACTTGATCACGATAAATACATTATCGTTAACGATATCAAAAAAGCCGATATTATCTTTATCAATACATGTGGCTTTATCGAAAGCAGTAAAAAAGAATCAATCGACACAATCTTCGAGGCTCTTTCCTTTGGAAAGAAAGTCGTAGTTACTGGTTGTTTAGTCCAAAGATATAAAAATGAATTAATTAAAGAAATCCCTGAAGTTAGTGCGTTTATCGCGATAAGAGATTATCCACATATTAATGACATCCTTCAATCCATCGATGATGAATTAAAAGAAGATGGTGGACTCGATGATAAATATCGCATTGTCTCTACAGGTAATTTCTCCGCTTATCTTAAAATTGGAGAGGGCTGTGATAACTGCTGCACCTACTGCGCGATCCCTTTAATCAGAGGTCATTTTGTCTCTCGCCCATATAACGATATAATTGATGAAGCCAAAGATTTAGTAAGTCGTGGATATAAAGAATTAATCGTTTTAGAACAGGATACGACAAAATACGGTATTGACCTACATAACGGTGAGAATATAGTCATGTTATTAAAAGGCTTATTAGCGATAAAAGAGTTAGATTATATCCGTTTACTCTATTTATATCCTGATGAAATCACTGATGAACTAATTGATTTAATTAGAGATAACCAAGAGAGACTAACTCCATATTTTGATATTCCAATTCAACATAGTGAGGATAATATCTTAAAAGCGATGAACCGTCGTGGAGATAAAGAGTTTTTAAGAAATCTATTTACTAAAATTAGAAATAAGATTCCTAACGCGGTGTTAAGAACCACCGTCATGGTGGGCTTTCCAGGCGAAAGCGAGAAAGATTTTAACGGTTTAAAGGAATTTATCAAAGAAATTAAATTCGACCATCTAGGCGCCTTTACTTACTCAAAAGAAGAAGGAACTAAATCATTTGATTTCCCTCATCAAGTGAGAGAAGCAACAAAAAAGAGAAGATTAGATGAAATCATGGAACTTCAACAATCAATCTCTTATCAAAATAACCAAAAGCATATTGGAGAAGTGATGGAAGGATTAATCGTGGGAGAAGAAGATAACCAATATCTATTTAGAAGCTATTGGAATGCTCCCGACGATGTTGATGGAAAGATATATGTCGATAAAAACTTCGACTTACCTTTAGGTAGTAAAATAAAAGTGAAGATTGATAACGCCTTTGTTTACGATTTAGTTGGCCATATGATCGAAATATAAAAAAATCACTTGTATAGTAGATTTGTTTTCGTTAATATAGATAACGCTAACTAATGCCTCCTTAGTTAAGTGGTATAACGGATCCATGGTAAGGATCTATTGCTAGTTCGATTCTGGCAGGAGGCACCATATGGAACACTATTGAGATTCGAACCAACGAATCTCTTTTATTTATATAATAAATAATTTTTTTGACCCTCTTTTTGGTCTGGCGACATGCCAATTGCAGTATGAATTCTCTGTTCGTTGTAATAGTGGATATATTTTTCTAGATATTGTTTGATTATGAGTGAATTCTCATATTTATCAATATTAATATTGATTTCTTCTTTCCTTAAAGTTGAATAAAAGCTTTCCATAACTGCGTTGTCGTATGGATTACCAGGAAAAGAAAAGGATTGAGAAACGCCTAACATCTTTAAAGTAGTCATAAAGGCCTTAGAGGTGAATTCTCCACCTTGGTCCGTGTGAAAAATCAATCCTTCTGGTTCGTTTCTATTCTCAAATGCATCTTTAAATGTATTTATCGCTAGTTTTTCGCTTCTTTTATGTGATAATCTCCAGGCGATAACTTTTCGTGAATATAGGTCTAGTATTGCACATATATAAAACTTTACAGAATTAACTTTTAATTCTAAAAAATCCGATACCCAAATTTTATTTGGAGATGTTTGATTAAACTGCTGTTTTAAAAGATTGATTTTATAGTTAGCTTTCTTCTTTTTGTTGTTTTCTTTTGCCGATGGTCTTCGAATAACTCTTTTAACTTTTAAATTATTCTCTTTCATTATTTTGGAAATTGTAACTGTAGTAGTGTTAATTCCTTTTTGCCTTAACACTATTCGAATTCTGTTTTGCCCATATAGTCCTTTGGATTCGTTAAAAATTCTAATTATTTCTTTGGTGAGTAACTTCTCGTTCTTTGCATATACGGTTTCTTCAACTTTGTGATGAAGATAATTATAAAAAGTTCCTCTTGATAAACCAATAGTGTTACATACTTCATAAGCGGTAAAAGTTGGATTTAATTCAAGAAATCTTTTGGTAGCCTCTTCTTTTTCTTGAATTGAAGCATTGTAACCAATTCCAATATGTTCAAAGATAAAAATCTTTCTTATTAGCTTCGTATTCTCTTCTAATAACCGAGCTTTCTTAATCATTTTACATTCCCTCCAGCAATGTGGTAAGAATATCAAATTATTAAAAAAGTGGCACTCTATAGCTCAAAGTGCTTGCTCCTCCTCCTCCTCCTATAAAATAAAAGGAAATTAATTGATTTTTTATTTAAAGGATTTAAAGAAAATATGAAGAAAAAAGCATTATTATTAACATCTATTGGAGCAGTTTTCCTAGTCGGTATTTCCGCTTTTGCATTAAGTGGAACAAATCAACTAGGCAATTTACAAGTAAAAGCTGATCCAGTTGAATACAGC
>JAZQVN010000001.1:0-56131 GCA_045631885.1 Bacilli bacterium | reverse complement strand
GTCGAAAGGAGCATTCTATATTCATTTCAAATCCAAAGAAGATTTAATCGAGCAACAAATTAATCTCTTCTATGACGATATGAAATTAGATGGGAATTATTCAAAATATGAAAAATTAGAACATTTCCTTTCTGAATCTTTAAAGCACATTAAAGAAGGTGGCTTAAGAATGGCGCAAGGCTGGTTTTCTCATTCTGTGCAAGGTAGCTTTTATGGCAAATCTAAACTCGCATATGACCTAGGTTATGTCAAAGAACTATATGATGAAAAAACTTCTGTTGAAATTATCAGTGTCTATTATGGTGCGCTTAATTTATGGTGCTTCACTGATGGTAATATCGATCCATTACCAATTGTTATGAATTATATAAATAAATTTAAGGAGTAATAAAAGATATGAAAGCATTAGTTATTTATTTCTCAAGAGCGGATGAAAACTATTTTGGTGGTGCGATGAGATATATCTCTAAAGGCAATACTGAAGTAGTGGCAGAATTCATCCAAAATATCACTGGAGCGGACTTATTCAAAGTTGAAAGAAAAGTTGATTACGCTAAGGACTATCGAACTTGCATCCAAGAAGCTCAAGTAGAGCAAAGAAAAGGTGAATTACCAGAGCTTAAAAGATATTTAGACAACATTAATGATTATGATGTCATTTTTATCGGTGGACCTATTTATTGGGGAACACTTCCTCAACCAATGTTTACTCAATTAGAAAGATTACATTTTAAAGGCAAAGTCATTATGCCATTTTCCACTCATGAAGGTAGTGGGCTTGCATCAATCGTTAGAGATATTAAAAAATATGCTCCTAATGCAGAAGTTAAATCAGGGCTCTCGATTGTTGGCAGTAATGTTAACAGTTCAAAACCTTCTTTAGAAAGATGGATTAAGGAGAATCTTTAATTATGAAATATGTTGAATTAGGAAATACTGGTATTAAAGTATCAAGAATTTGTGTTGGATGCATGTCTTTTGGAGTTCCTTCTAAAGATTTCTTAGAATGGACACTTGATTATGAAACTTCTAAAGAAATCATTAAGCACGCTCTTGATTTAGGTATTAATTTCTTTGATACGGCGAATGTTTATTCCCATGGAACAAGTGAAGAATACCTAGGACGTGCATTAAAAGAATTAGGTGTAAAAAGAGAAGATGTGGTTATCGCTACAAAAGTGTTCTTTAATGAAGGCAAATTATCTAAAGAAGCAATATTAAGAGAATGTGATGCCTCACTTAAAAGATTAGAGACTGATTACATTGATTTATATCAGATCCATCGTTTCGATTACGACCATCCGATGGAAGAAACAATGGAGGCATTAAATGAACTTGTTAAATCGGGGAAAGTGAGAGCAATAGGAGCTAGTGCAATGTATGGATATCAATTCCACAATATGCAAGAAATCGCCAAAAAGAATGGTTGGACATTATTTAGCACCATGCAAAATCATTACAACCTTTTATATAGGGAAGACGAAAGAGACATGATCCCTGTTTGCAAGCAATATGGCGTCACTTTAATTCCTTATTCTCCATTAGCTAGTGGCCATTTATCAAGGCCTACTTGGGATAGTGATTCCTTAAGAAGCACAACTGATAAAGTAATGCATCAAAAATATGATTATGCCAAAGAATGGGATATAGAAATTGTTAAAGCCGTTAAAGAAATAGCGGATAAACATAATGTATCAATGTCGCAAATCGCTTTAGCGTGGTTGCTCCATCAAGGCGCTAACCCAATTGTTGGTTCATCTAAAGTCAAACATTTTGATGATGCTGTTGCAGCTTTAGATATTGAACTAAGCGAAGAAGAAATAAAACATCTAGAAGAATATTATCATCCACATTTCATCGTGGGTGCATTACCACACGAATAAAAGAGGAAACGAAAAATGAAAGAATTTAAACTTAATAATGGTGTTATGATGCCATCCGTAGGAATTGGAACATTCCTATTAGAACCTAGTGATGCTGAAAATAGTGTGAGAGAAGCTCTTAAAATGGGTTATCACCTCATCGATACCGCTAATGCCTATCGCAATGAAAGAGCGGTGGGTCGTGGTATGAAATCCAGTGGTGTTAAAAGAGAAGATATCTTTTTATCCACAAAATTATGGCCCAGTGAATATGAAAACCCTCATGCTGTAGAAGAAACATTAGAGAGATTAGGTACAGATTACATTGATTTATTATTCCTTCATCAGCCAACGCACAATTGGAGAAGTGGTTATAAACAATTAATCAAAGCCTATAAAGAAGGTAAGATTAGAAGCATTGGTGTTTCTAATTTTGAAGGCGAATATATTGAAGCTTTATTAAAAGAATTTGATGTCTTACCACAAGTGATACAAGTGGAATGTCATCCCTTCTTCCCACAAGTTGATTTAAGAAAAGCTGTAGAGCCATTAAATATTAAAATAATGTCTTGGTATCCTTTAGGTGGCAAAGGTATGACGGCTGAGTTATTAGACAACCCGATCGTGACTAACATCGCTAGTAAATATCATAAAAGTACTGCTCAAGTCATATTAAAATGGCATGTTCAAATGGGATTTATTGTCATCCCAGGCAGTAAAAACGTCGACCACATCAAAGACAATATCGATATCTTCGATTTCACATTAAGCCAAGATGATATGAATCAAATCGCTAAACTCAATAGTGGTGAAAGAAGGTATACCAGAACCGAAGAGGCATTAGCAAACTTCGCATCGTGGAAAGTAACATACGAAAACAAATAATGATGATTAAGTCACTGAAAAGTGGCTTTTTCATTTCTGTAACATTCTTTTTCATTCTTGTAACATTTTTGGAAGCTGTTGTAACATATTTTCGGGTAAGCTGTAACATTTGTATTAATTTTGGAGCTTATTGCCAATCGTTTATAACAGCTCTGATACATTCAGGGCTGTTTTTTACTTTTCTTTGAATTTGATTTAACGCAACAACGTGTTGCTTAGAACTCCTTACAGTAAATGTTATTATTATAGTGACTTGAGGTGATTTTTATGGAAACAAGATTAGTACTACGGGAACTTAGAATTAAAAATGGTTATTCACAAAAGGAATTAGCGGAAAAGGTTTTTGTTACTAGACAAGCTGTGTCACGCTGGGAAGCAGGCGAAACAATGCCAAATACAGAAACTTTAAAACTGTTATCGAATCTTTATAATGTATCAATCAATACACTTTTAGGATCACCTAATAAACTTATATGCCAATGTTGTGGCATGCCACTTGAAGATGAAATCATCGGAAGAAATAAAGATGGTTCAATGAATGAAGAGTATTGCAAGTGGTGCTATGCAGATGGAACTTATACATATAATGATATGGATGATTTAATTAATGTTTGTATTCCTCATATGGTAAAAGAAGGATTTAATGAAGAACAAGCACGTACCTATATGAGAAACATGCTTCCAAATCTTGACTATTGGAAAAGGCATAAAGAACTGAGTGATAATGGGAAATTCGAAGAATTTAAAAAACAATTAATCGAAGAAATTAATAGTTTAAACATCGAAGGCATGCCAAAATTAGAAAGTCTAAGCGCACTTGTTGGAGCATATGTCAATCTCGAATATCGCTTACCTTCGGGTATGAAAGCCAAATTTTTAGATGATAATGTGACTTATTTAGGCAATCAACTTGAAGTAGATAACAATAGATGCTTTGGAATAGTAGCAAATGCCGAAATAATATTGATTTGCACATATGGTGTTGAAGGTGCAAATCCAGAATTAGTATTGTTTAAAAGAAGACATGCTTTGGATCAATTATGAAGCTCCAAATGGTAAAAAACTTCATAACCGTTTATGGAATGGCGGTAATGGAGTGGGGACTATTTCTTTATATCGCGGCAAGAAATTAATTGATGTCATTGAAGTTAAGAATATCTGCTGCGAATACGGAGAATTTGATAAGTAGCCATTAGTGCTAGCAATATAGAAGAGATGTTTGGAAATTCAAACATCTTTTTAGTATTTGTACATTAATGTATAATGAGTAAGCATGATTAAAAGAGTTACTCAATCATATAAGAAACATATCGGTGGATTAATATTGGGCCCATCAATCAAAATCTTAGAAGCCGTTTTTGATTTGCTTATCCCTTTATTTATGAAGGCAATTATTGATTTAAATCAATACGGTGATCCTTCTTTGATTCCTAATTCTATTTCTTCTCCTTTGGCTCACTTCATTCGTGTATTTGGTCAATGGTTTTCTGATCAAAGATTGTCTGATGCAGTCATTGGTGGAGTAATCATCCTCGTCATGAGTGTGATTGGTTTTATTGTCACCATGGTTTCACAGTTTATCGCTGCGTCTTTATCCGTTAAAGTTGGTAGTGAAGTAAGACTTTCATTATATGAAAAGATTCTCCGTTTCTCAAAAAAAGATAAAGAAGAATTCACTAATGCAAGATTACAAACAATCTTAAATAGTGATGTTTATCAAGTGGAAAGAGGAGTTTTATTATTTGCTAGATTAAGCGTTAGAGCGCCATTTATCATTATCGGTTCTATCATCTTCTGCTTCATTTTAGATTGGAGAATTGGTTTGGCCTTTACCTTCATCGTTCCATTGGTTTTTATTTCTTTATTCGCCGTTTTAAGAAAATCTAGTAAGAATTATGTCACTATTCAAAAAGGTTTAGATAATATCTCAAATAAAACAGGAGATACGATTGAAGGGGCAAGAGTGGTCAGAGCTTTCGCTTCGCAAGAATATGAAAACGAAGAGTTTTCAGGTTATAACGACTATTATCATAAAGAATCATTACGAGTGCATAAGAATAATGCTTTGATGAATCCAATTGTCTTTGAAATCACTTCTTTAATCACGATTTTGATTATTGTTTTCTTATCACCGGTTTTGTTTAGTGGTGATAGCGATGCCTCTACAAGAGTGATTTTGATTTCCACTTTAATCGCTGCGATGGCTTATTTAGCACAGATCTTCTTTGCCACCATTCAACTATCTTCGGTTATGATTGATTTCACTAAGGCCAGAGTAGCAAGAAGAAGAATTGATGAAGTATTAGAAAAAGAAATCTCAATTACCAATAATCCAGAAGGAAAAACTGCGGACATTAGTAGTGGTGAAGAATTATTAAGATTTGATAATGTTGGTTTTACATATAACGAATTGGAAGAAGGATACGTTCTTTCAAACATTTCTTTCTCATTAAATAAAGGCAATTCATTAGGAATTATCGGTGGTACTGGTAGTGGTAAATCTAGCATTGTTAATTTAATTGAAAGATTTATCGAACCGACAGTTGGCGAAATTTATTACAAAGATATTCCTTTAAAGGAATATGATTTACCATCACTTCGTAATGATATCGGTTTGGTCAATCAAAAATCATTCTTATTTAATGGAACAATTAAAGATAATTTCTTGATGGCTAATCCATTTGCGAGCGATGAAGAAATTGATGAAGCTTTAAAACAAGCAGAAGCATATGATTTCGTTTATCAAAACGATAAAAATATCAATCGTGTCATCAAAGAAGGCGGAAGTAATGTTTCTGGTGGGCAAAGACAAAGACTATGTATCGCTAGAGCGTTAATTAAAAATCCAGAGCTTCTCATCTTAGATGACTCAATGAGCGCTTTAGATTTGTTAACCGATAAAAAGATTAGAGAAAGATTAAGACAAAATAAAAATATGTCCAAGATTATCGTTTCTCAACGCGTCGCTTCCGTCAGTGATTGCGATGCTATTTTAGTCATTGATGAAGGAAAAGTCGTGGGAATGGGTAAACACGAAGAGTTATTAAAGACCTGCGACATTTATAAAGAAATTGTGAATTCACAATTAACAAAGGAATAATATGAGCAATAAGGAAAGGTTGAAACATTATTTAATTAAAGAAAAACGAAATATTGTTTTCGCAATTTTGTTCTGCCTTTTATTTGTCGTTTGTCAGATTTCACAACCATTCCTTTTAGGAAGAGCATTAGACACAGTTAATGATGATAACTTTAATTTATTCGTTGCGTATTTAGTTATTTGCACAGTTTTATCAATCGTGGGAGCGGTCTTCTACTATATCTTTGAAGTAATAAGTGGAAAGATTTCTCAAAACATCATCAAGAGTATGAGAGAAGAAATCTATTTGAAGTTAAATAGTATTTCGGTCAAAGAATTTGATAAGAGAGCCCATGGCGACTTACTCCAATTAGAAATTAGAGATATTGAAAATGTGGCGAACGGCCTGTTCGCCATCTTTAAAACACTGTTCCAAGGTATCTTTACCATCATCTTAACAATTGTTATGATGCTCGTGGCTAACTGGATCTTATCACTTGGTGTAATTATCCTATCTCCATTAAGTATACTCATGAGCAAATTCGTCGCTTCATTTAATTATAAGCACTTTAAAAAGCAAGCAGAACTTCAAGCTCAAATCAACACAATCTCCTTAGAAGCCATCGGCAATAGTGAACTAATTCAATCAATGAACTATGAAGCAGAGTCCTTAAATAGATTTACGAAAATTGATGAAAAACTCGTAAAAGAAGGAAGAACTGCACAGTTTTCTGCTTCATGGATTAATCCAAGTACACGTTTAGTGAATAACACAATCTATGTTATCATCGGTGTCGTTGGAATTATTATGCTCATGTATGATCAAAAGCTCGCGGCAATCTTCGCGGTAATGTCAATTGGTAGATTATCCGCGTTCTTATCTTACACTACACAATATACTAGACCATTCAATGATATCTCTAATGTTGCTAGTGAATACGAAACTGCGAAAACCTCTTTTGCTCGTTTAAATGATTTCCTTAATAAAGATAATGATATCAATGAAGGGACTATTGAAATTAGTGATATCAATTCGATTTCTATTAAAAATTTATATTTCTCATATAATCCTAAGAAACCTTTAATTGAAGATTTCTCTTTAGAAATTAAAAAAGGACATAAAGTCGCGATTGTTGGGCCTACTGGCGCGGGTAAAACAACATTAATTAATTTAATCATGAGATTCTATGAACCTATTTCCGGAGAGATTAGATTTAATGATATTAAGTCCACAGATATCGAAAAGTCATCTTTAAGAAAGAATATCGGTATGGTCTTACAAGATACGTGGATCTTTAATGGAACCATATTAGATAACGTGAGATATTTAGATGTATCTGCGACTGAAGAAGAAGTTAAACAAGCATGTAAACGTGCTCATGCGCATAGTTTTATCAAAACATTACCAGAAGGTTATCATACAGTAATTAACGCGAAAGAAGGTCTTTCTGAAGGCCAAAGACAAATGATTGCCATCGCTAGAGTAATGTTAAGAAATCCAAACTTAGTAATTTTAGATGAGGCGACAAGTAATATCGACACAAGAAGTGAAATACTTATCACTAGAGCCTTTGATGAAATGATGAAAGATAAGACATCTATCGTTATTGCTCATCGTTTATCCACCATTAAATCAGCGGATACAATTATCGTTATGAATAACGGTAATATCGTTGAAACGGGAAATCATCTTGAATTAATGAAGAAGAAAGGTTTTTATTACGAATTGTATTCTTCTCAATTTGAAAAAGCCGAGGAATAACCTCGGCTTTATTTATAAAATAAATATTATTCTACTTCAAACACTCCACAAGTGCTGGAATCAGCAGGGAAAGAAGTAGCGGTACAAGTTAGAGTTTTGTTTGCCGCTAACATTGTATAACTGGCGGCTTTCCAATCATTACTGCCGTCTAAGTAAAGGTTTCCGCTATCGGTCCAAGTTGCAAAGCAATATCTAACAACATCGCCCTCTTTTATATTGGAAAGGTCAAAAGTGTATGTGTTACCGTTTTTTGTCATTTCGTGCCAAGAAAGGCCAGCGGTATTTATATAATCGGTATTTCCATTAATGCTATAAATGAGCGAAACAGCATTTGTTGGTGTGGTGGTAAGAGTTAAAGAAATGTTTAATGTATAAGTTTGTTCTGGTTCTGGAGTGTCTCCACCTTCTTCTGAACTATTTCTATTAAAAATTTTAATAGAATTTAAGACGTTGCCTTTTTCGCTGAAGAAAGCTTGATTATCAACAGCACAGCCTCCATAATACTTTCCAGCGTCGTCTGGATCATATTCCGCGGAATAACTGCTAGCCCATCCAGATCCGTTTGCTTCCCATAATTTGCGATTGATTTCCCAAGAAGTGGTCCCGACCGAAATCCAAGTTCCTTCCCAATAGCAAACCCCTATACCATTGGTGATACTGTTCTTTACTGTGCTAATAACATCATTAATTTGATCATATTGTCCTTGCACAGAAATATCATGCGGGGTATATTGATTGTCTTTTGGAGAAGAATTACCGTGGAAATCTGTGTCATCGGTCGTGTAAGCATAGCTAGTTTCCATTACCATAACTTTTTTACCTGTTTCACTGGCTATGTTGTTCATAACGGTTGTTAGATTATCTAATGTACCGTGCCAATAAGGATAATAAGATGTACCAAATACATCATAATCAAGCCCGTTGTTTTTAAGACTTCTTGCCCAACTTACGTAGTGTGTTGCGTATTTTAGAGGATTGGCAAAATGAACAGCAACTAAAGCGGAAGGGAACACTTCTCTGACAGCGGCACTACCTTTTTTTGCCATAGCAATAAAATTATTAATCCCTGTTTCGCCACACATGTTGCCATTATTGGTTTCATTTCCTACTTGAACCATACCAACATCTATATTTTCATTTTTCATCTCTTGGAGAGTGTCTTTAGTGAATTCATAGATAGCGGTTTTCTTTTGTTCAAGAGTATAACTAGACCAAGCTTTTGGAGCGGTTTGTTTAGCAGGATCTGCCCAGAAGTCAGAGTAGTGGAAGTCGACAAGTAGTTTCATGCTGTATTGAGTGGCTCTTTTGCCTATGGCAATAGCGTTATCGACATCGCAGTTTCCACCTCCATAACCATTTCCGTTTGAATCATATGGATTATTCCAAATTCTCACTCTAATATAGTTAATTCCATTATCGGAAAGGATTTCAAAGACATCAGCTTCTTGTCCATCAAAGTCATAATATTTAACACCGCTATTTTCTAATGATGGAACAGCGGATGCATCCATACCTAAAATGAATTCATCATCCATATTAGGAACTGCTTTTGTGGTTACTTCTGTATTCGCATACGTATCTCCATCTCTATGACTTGGTTGAGTAGGAGCTTTTATAGTTATTGTATAAGTAGTTGTTTTGGTAATGTCGTTTTCAGTATATGAAACAGTGACGGTTTGTTGACCAACTTTACTTGTGTCATAACCAGTGAATGTTGCTGATGAGGATACATCTTTTGTCGTTCCATCTAATAAAGTAGCGGTGACTGTTGGTTTGACAAACACATCGTTTTGAGTGTATTCAGTTTTAGCGTTGCTTATAGCAATTGAACTTAAATTCTTTGGATTATCTTTCCAAATAGCAACAAGAACTATGTCGGAGGTAACATTGATTTTGGCATCTTGTTCTAATGGATTTTCTTGACCCTGAATCTTCCATGCATCAAACACTTTTCCATTAGGTGCAGTGAATAAGCATTCAGGTTGATCGATTTCACCTTCTTCAACTGTTAAAGAAGACATTGTACCTGTTCCGCCATTCGGGCTGAAAGAAATGGTGTATGTTTGAACATCGTCTTGTGGGTCTTTAACATAGATTTGATATTTTAAAGTTTTACTAACTTCACCTTCGGTATATGAAACAGAAACTGTTTGATTTCCTTTTTGAGCAAGATTATAACCTGTAAATGTCGCACTATTAGTAACATCTTTTGATGTGTTATTACTGTATGAAGCAGTAACTGTTGGTTTTTCAAAAGTGTCATTTAGTTGATAATTGGTTTTAACATTGCTTAATACGATATTTTTAAGAACAACCGGAATATCTCTCCAAATAGCTTTGATGACTGTATTTGATGTGATTAATATAACTTCTCCAACATTCATCTCTTGGCCATTAACTTCCCAGCATTTGAACTCTTTTCCTTCGGGTGGATTAAAAGGGTTTTCTGGAAGAATATATTTACCCTTCTCCATCTCAATGTCAGCAACTTTACCTGTGCCTCCATTAGCATCAAAAGAAATAGTGTATTTGGTTACTTCTGGTTCCGGATCTTTACCTATGACTTCGACATTGCAAGAAGCGTTTTTTTCGCCTGCAGCGGCAATAATCACCGCTAAACCGGCCTTAATTGCGGAAATATTGCCAGATGAATCAACAGAAACAACCTCGCTATCACTAGAAGACCAAGACAAAGTATATTGAGCGCCTTCGTCCGCTGTAACGGTTGCTTCTAATTTATCTTTTTGACCTTCTTTTAAAGTCAACTCTGTTTTATTTAATGTCACGTATCTAACTGCTGGATCTGGTGTAACTGGAGTGTTTCCAGAATTGCATCCAACCAAGCACAAAGAAAGCATCGTAACTAACGATACGAAGAATGTTTTAATTTTCATATGTAATTTCCCCACGTATTCAATATAACGGAAAAACGAAGAAAAATTAAAATATTATTTTGATTTTTTTAAGATTAATTTGTAAAAATTATCGCTTTCCCCTAAATCAATAACTTCAAACTTTGTTAAAAATGGTTTAATTTCCTCACTAGGTTCTTTTAGCTGACGAGATACGCCCATCGCATGAGCGGCGTGATGATTATTAAGTTCACATCTACCGCAGTCATGCATGATCGCGAGCACGCCATTATCCTTTAGTAAACTAAAAGACTTATTGACGAATTCTTCAATATTTAAGAAGTGAGGATAAGCATCAAAACAGATAATCAAATCAAATGGTTCGTCGTTAAATTGATAATAGTCATCAACGATGAAATGAATATGAGGATTTTGAATTTTTTCTTTCGCCCCTTCAATCATCTTCTCTGAGATATCTAAAGCGATAACATCATTTTGAGATAATTGATACAAACGTTCAGAAATGATTCCTTTGCCTGTGGCTAAATCAAGGATTCTCATCCCTTTTCGTATGTTTAAAGTTGATAACAACTCGTCAATACGAGGATTATCATCGTGATCGTAATTTGACGCTACTGTGTTAAAGAAATTTTTAACTGATTGACTCACTTACTTAGTTCCTCTAAATCTAATTTTTGATATCCACCTAAAGCGGTTTCGTTTTCTTTCATTTGTGCATATAATTCTTTTCCTAAGAATTTCTTTGTCACTTCATTGGCTTTGTTTTCAATGTTGAAATTAGCGAAATCGCTTGCGTGAGATAATGACGCAACATAATATGTTGAAATCATTTGAATCTCTAAGTTGGTATAGTAAGCATTATATGGTAATAATGAATAAACTTCACCATTTTGGATAGCTTTTAAAGCATCATATTTTTCTTTATTGGCTTTGTAGTCTGTGAGGAATCCTGAGAAACCTGCTCCATCGACATAAATTCTATCTGGATTGAGTTCGACTAATTTTTCTGCATCGACTGTGACTTGTTTAGCGCCTGCTGGCCAAGTTACGTTATCAATCGCGTTAGGAACTTTTGCATATTTGAAAACTGGGAATTGATAATAGGAACCATATAAGTTGGTTTTGCCCCAGTTACCAATACAACCGGCATAATTAGTTTCACTAGACATTGATAATTTGTCTAATTCTGATTTGCTAGCAGCAATATAATCCGCTAATTCTTTGGCTCTTGCTTTTTTGTTAAAGACTTCACCTAATAAGTTAAAAGAAGCGATAGTGGCGTCATCATAAACACCATCATTGCCTTGAGATAAAGCGATGACTGGGACGCCTAATGTTTGTGACATGGTGTCATTTAATGCTGGATCACTATATAAAGAGACGATGATGTCTGGTTTATTGGCGATTAATAACTCATAATCAGGAGCTTGATTCATTGGACCACCTTTACCACAACTTGGAAGGGTGGATAAATAGTCTTGATTAGCGAGATAATATGGTCTTAAAGCAGTGCCAACACCAAAGGTGTTCTTGCCATCGATATCCTCACTAGCAACGATTTTGTTCATTTCTCCAACATAGGAGTACATTCTTAATGCGCCTGCGCCTAAGCAAATGACGCGGTCTAATTTAGAAGTATTGATAGTGACTTTACGATTTTGTAAATCGGTGACTTCAATGTCTCCTCCCCCTTGGTTGTTACAGCCTGCCATAAATGGGATAACGGCCATAACGGTTAAAAACTTAGCGAATGTTTTCATAGATAATTACTTTGCTTCCTCCATTTTCTATAATTTTGATATTTGTTTCGTAAACTGCGGATAATAATTCCTCAGTAATATCCTCTTTTGTGCAAACCCGATACACGGATTCGTCTTTTAAAAATACAAATTTATCTCCTAAAGCAAAGGCAAGATTAATATCGTGCATGGAAATTAATAAACTCTTATCTTTGTTTTTAATAATTTGTTTTAAGATATCGATAACTGCGATTTGAGATTTGATATCTAAGTTACTAGTTGGTTCATCAAATAAGATTGTCTTAGCGTCTTGGACTAACGCTCTTGCAATAGCGACTTTTTGTCTTTCTCCACCCGATATCTCGTTAGTTTGTCTATCTTCGATTGATGATAGATTAAACTCTTTGATAATCTTATCCACTTCCTCTAAATCTTTAGAATTAGGATATATTCTAAAATAGGGTAATCTTCCTAACGTGATTGTCTCTTTGACTGTCAAGTCATTTCCTTTAATGAGTTGAGGAACAAAAGAAACTAGAGAAGACTTTTCTTTTGCGGTTAATTCTTTAATGTTTTTCCCGTCAAAACTGACATTTCCCTCTTGAATTTTCAAATTTCCTAAAATGCATTTGATAATTGTGCTCTTGCCAACACCGTTAGGTCCTAAAAGAATAACACACTCTCCATCTTGGATATCAAAGCTGATGTTTTTAAGTACTGTTTCACCTTTATTGTAGGAGAAAGATAAATCACTAATTTTAATCATGAATGCCCCTCCTTCCTTTAAGTAAAACAACGATAAATACAGGCGCTCCTAAGATGGATGTAACCGCGCCTACAGGCAAAGAAATGCCGTTCATCACCGCACGAGCAAACATATCTGCTGCAAGCAATACGGAAGCACCTAATAACGCTGAACCAATAAGAAGTGGTTTGTGATCATTACCAATTAATCTTCTAATTATTTGTGGTGCTAATAAACCAATAAAACCGATGATGCCTAATAAAGAAACTGTGACCGCGGTTAATAATGAAGCGAGCAGTAAAGAGATAAAACGGAACCATTTGATTTTAATGCCAAGAGTTTCTGCACTTTCATCACCTAATAGCATTGCGTTATAACGATAAGAGAAGATTAAGAAGAAAGTCACAGCGATAATAGTAACGCCTAACATAATTAAATCATCTTCATAACTTGCTCTTCCTAAATCACCAAATGACCAATAAATCGCACTTGATAAAGAAGTGTCACTAGCGAAATACTGAATCAAAGTGGTGACACCAGTGCAGAACATACCAAAAGTGATACCGATTAAAACAGTCGTGGAAGCGTTAAACTTTTTAAATCTTGCTAAAGCAAGTACTAAAACAGTGCATAATAAAGCAAAAACAAAAGCGATGCCGCTTACAAAGTAAGGATTAGAAATAGTGACTATTCCACCTTGGGCGTGAATAATTCCTCCACCTAAGATAATAATGGCGATGTTAGCTCCTAACACCGCGGCATTGGTAACACCAAGTGTAGAAGGAGATGCCATCACATTATTCGACATCGTTTGCATAATCGTGCCACTTATTGCTAAAGCAGTACCCGCGATTAATGCGGCTAATATCCTTGGCATACGGATGTTATAAATAATTGTTTGATTAGTAGAATCACCTTGACCAAAGATGGCTTTAATCCCATCGATAAAAGACATGTGTGATGAACCGATAAAGATAGACGCAAAGAAAAGAACGATTAAAGTTCCTAATAAAGAAAACAAGACGATTAAACGTTTTTTCTTTAAACTCATCTTGGCTTTGGTTTCTTCCATTTGGGGATATCTTAACATATATAATGTTAGGCAAATAGAAAAAATCAAACAAAAATGCTACAAGTTGTTCGATTTCGTGTATAATGTTTGACATGAGATATAAAAGCTATGCAGTCAGTGCCCTAAATAAGATCTATGATGCGACTTTAGAATTAATTAAGAATAACGAATATGATTCTATTTCTATCAGCGATATTATTCGTGAATCAAAAGTGAGTAGATCCACGTTTTATATTTACTTTAAAAGTAAAGACCAAATTCTCATTCATATTTGCAATGATATTTTTGATCACATATTCGCTAAAGAATTAAATAAAGAACAACATCATGATTTCTCTACTCAACAAGATTTAAAACATATTGTCGAACATTCGTTTTGTCACTTTTTAGAAGATAAAAATATTATCTTACCAATCCTTAATTCTTCTGGGTCACAAATCTTTTTAAACCAATTAAGAAAAAGATTAAAACCACTTGTTGGTCAATTGATTAAAGAAAAGATTATTGGAAAAAACGATGTGCCAGAAGACATCAAAACTCATCAGTATATCAATGGTTATGTGGCCTTATTACAGTATTATCTAAGACACGCGAATGACTTATCACCAGAAAAGATAACCGAGTATTATTTCACGATGTGTAAATAAAAAACTGCGCAAAATACGCAGTTTTTCATAGTTTTTAGTTAAAACTATTTCTTTTTCGCTTTTACTGTAATTGTCTTCTTGTCTGTCAAAACAAAGATAAGATATAAGACACCATATAAAGCAATCAAGATACCGATAATAATCCAGAATGCTCCTTGGAAGTCTGGGACAGTTAAGTATAAGATACAGAAAGTAATAGCTAAAACACCAATAACGATTTCTATAACGCCTAAGAGAACGCTTCCTCTAATCGCGGTATAGATACCCATGATGATTAAACCTGCACCAAAGCCTAATGCGATATAGACTAATAAAACAACAACGCCACCTAAAGATAAGCCATGCGCTAATAAAGCAATGCCTATAGTGAGTAAGATAGAGCCTAAGAAGGTGCAAATTAAGTCTAATGCTTTAGTTTTAGCAATAGTAACGATAGCAACGATTAATAATAATGCACCGATAACTGTTGCGAGGATACCAAAATATGTATCAATCGCGCCAACTTGGAAGATAGCAATTAAGATACCTAATGCAATGATTACCGCTGCTTCGAGAATTCCAATAATCTTTTTATCCATAATTAAAATTTTCCTTTCGGAGAAATATTATAAAGATTATTCGAAATTTTTAAATAACTATTTAATAGATAAACAGATTTCTTTAACCATGGCGCCAGTTTTAATAACAACTTTTCCTTCGCCTTTTTGTTGTTTTGATTTAACAAATAAAGTTAATTGGCCACCTAATAAAGCTTGAGTCTTCGGTCCGACTAATTCGATTGGTCCAGTAGTGGAGATTTCTAAAATATTATTTGCGTATTCCATGACATTACCATGTTCGTCAAGATATTTAACTCTGATGGCGGTTGTGTCATAGGTATCTTCATTAATCAATTCTGTTTTGTTAGCGGAAACATGTAGATCAAAAGTAGTGGATGGACCAAATTCAATTTCTTTCACCAATTGATTGTCTTTGAAGCCTTTAATAACATATGTTTTGGCCTTGCCACCCCATGCGCCAACATACTTATTCCAGTAGCCGACTAGCTCTGTATAAGTGGTTTTATATCTCATCATCATGTAGGCTAAGTACATTTTGTGACTTAACTTTAATGCGCCAAAACCGTAAATTGCAGCATAAGAAAGCATTTTTGCGATTTTGCGATGGGTTTTAGCAGGATATTTCGCTTCTTTAAATGTTTCACCGACAATATCGTTAATAAGAATTGGTGGATGTTTCAAATATTTATACAAATCATTTTTAGGATAAAATCTATCGACGAATTCTCCGTTCTTATATACCTCGATATAGTCGCAGTTTGTCGCGACATAAATATCGGAGAAGATAGCTTCTGGAACATCACCTGGTTTTAAGTTAGAAAGTAAGTTTAAGACCGGGAATTTATCTTGTTGAGAAGCATAAATGTATGATGTGTATTTTGGATTACGATATAAATCATAAACACCATGTGGACAAATATAATCGCCACTTCCAAAGTCAGCGTGGCTATGATAATCGACAAAGCACCAGCCAATCGCACCGCATGTATTCTCATATTTGAGGTTGTCATCGATGACTTTTCCATGTCTTAACGCGACTTCTAACTTCTTTTCTCTATCGCTTGTTGGTTTAACGGGATCCATATGACCCATATATTCAGTGATCAACAATGGTTTATTTTGATGTTTGACGCTCTTTGGATTTGCTAAACCGATTTTCATTGAATTGCATGAGAAATCGTTGAAACCATAAATATCTTCTAATAATTCAGAATTCTTAAAGTTTCTCACACCAATTGTTGGGCGATATGGATCATATTCATGAGCGATTCTATTTGTTTCGGTATATAGGTCATGATTGTCGACAGATTCATCGATACGAACACCATGAGCGACTAAAGATGGATGGTTTCTTTGGGTGATAACCATTTCTTTCGTATTTTTATAGCATTGGTTAATCCATGTTTCGGATTGTCCTAAATGTTGCCAACCTGGAATCTCATTTAAGACTAATAAACCAATCTCATCGCATCTATTTAAAAAATGTTCACTTTGTGGGTAATGGCTAGTTCTCACAATATTGACACCGATTTCATTTTTCAAAATATCCGCGTCATATTCTTGAAGAGATTTACTCGCTGCGTAACCGATAATCGGATAACCTTGATGACGGTTTAAACCGATTAATTTGACTTTTCTTTTATTTAAATAAAAACCAGTATTAGTAAATTCGATATCTCTAAAACCAAAACGGGTGATATAAACTTGTTTTTCTTCTCCTAATTTAATCTCGGTATGAAGTTCATATAGTTGAGGATTATCTAAATCCCATAATAAAGGATTATCACATCCGAATTTATCAACAGAAGTGGTGATTAAAAGATTCCCATCTTTATATAAAGAATGGTTAATTTCTAATTTTCCTTCCCCTTCTTTACGATATGTGATACTGACTTTGCCGTTCATATCACCATGGACATAAATGTCTCTAAGATAAGTAGAAGGTTCATCGATTAAATAGACTTCGCGGTAAATACCACCAAAGGTGAGATAATCTAAGGCAAAGCCAAAAGGTGGATAGTTTTCATCTTCTCTACTATCTAAAACAACCAGTAGACGATTATCTTTTTCTTTTAGATATTGAGTTACTTCAAGTTCCACTGGGATATATAAAGAAGCGTGCTCACCTAAATCAATATCGTTAAAATAGATTCTTCCTTTAACCATGAACCCATCAAAACGGATGAAATATCTTCTATTTTTATTGAAGTTTTCAACATCAAACTTCTTTTCATAAGTTGAAACAAATTGATATGTTTTTTCAGAAAAATAGTTATACGGTACTTCATTAACGGTATGAGGAATATTAATAGTTAAAGCTTCTTTTGGAAGAGATTTTAAATAACTCTCCTTATAATCAGGGATAAAACTCCAGGAGAAATTGAGTGATTGTTTCATAATATACGTTTCCTTCTTCACTTATTATATGTGAAGGAAATGAAACAAAAAAGGCAAGAATTAAATCTTGCCTAGTTTATTGAGTTATTAATATTTATTTTTTAACAACTTCTGCGATAGCGGTGGCGGTGCTCGCTAAGTTTTGCATATCGCTTGGAACGATAATCTTAGTGGCTTGTCCTTTGCCTAATTCCACTAAAGCATCATATGATTTGAGTTTGAGAACTGCTTCATCTGCGCCAGCATCTTTGATGAGTTTTAAGCCATCTGCTTCAGCTTTTCTAAGCATCAAGACACCTTCTGCTTCCGCGGCTCTGAGTTTTCTGATGGATTCAGATTCACCTTCAGCCTTCTTAATCGCGGCTTGCTTTTCCGCTTCGGCGTTAAGAATCATAGATTCTTTTCTACCTTCAGCTTCCAAGATTGCGGCTTGTTTTTGACCTTCAGCGAGTAAGATCTTTTCTCTCTTTTCACGTTCCGCTCTCATTTGTCTTTCCATAGCTTCACGGATATCTTGAGGTGGGAGAATGTTCTTAACTTCAACACGGTTGACTTTGATGCCCCATGGATCTGTCGCTTCATCTAAGATGACTCTCATCTTGGTGTTAATGACGTCTCTAGAAGTTAATGTTTCATCTAAGTCTAATTCACCGATGATATTTCTTAATGTTGTGGCTGATAAGTTTTCAATCGCTAAGACTGGGTTTTGAATGCCGTAGGCATATAACTTTGGATCAGTCACGGAATAGAAGACAACTGTATCAATCATCATGGTGACGTTATCTTTTGTAATAACTGGTTGAGGTGCGAAGTCTCTAATTTGTTCTTTCATAGAAACGCGGTATGCAATTCTATCAAAGAATGGGACTAACATGTGGATACCGACATCCCATGTTTTGCGGTAGCCACCAAATCTTTCAACGATGACTTTTTCCGCTTGTCTAACAATTTTAATGGAGCAAATGACGATGATAATCGCGATAACTCCGATAACGCTTAACGCAATAATTAATCCTAATGGCATATTATTTATCTTCCTTTCTAACTACTAATTTGTTGCCTTTAACCGCAACGATGACGACTTTTTCATTTTCTTGAATTGGTTCGGCTTCGTCAACATTCATCGCTGTCCAAACGACACCGTTGACTTTGATTTCGCCATGATTAAGCTCGTCGCAACCCTTAATCATTAACCCTTTTTTACCAATCATCTCATCGACGTTTGTCTTTCTCTTTTCTTTACTAAGAAGTTTGTTCATCAAAGGTCTTAAAGAGAGTAATGAGGCTCCAGAGATAACGACGAATACAATCAATTGTACCCACCATTCTGCGCCTGGAATGAATGAGATGATGAGAGCGATAACGCTGCCGACTGCGAAGAAGATAGAAACTAATTCAGCAGTAGTGGCTTCGATTATCACCGCTAGCACAAATACGACTAGCCAAACAATCCACATATATTGTTCCATATTATTTGCCCTCCTTTGTTTTAATGACTAAGGCGTGTTCGGGTTCCGACCACTCTGTCATATATTTTACTCCTTTTTTTGGGATTTCGACTTTAATTAAGTCTTTGATTACTTTCACTGATTCAGTATTGCCTAATCTGACGAAGCTCTTAAATATATTAATCTTTAATAATAATGAATCTTTATATAATGGGGATTCACACTCATCTAATTTAAGAGGCTTAATGATGATATTTTTTTCTTCATCTAATCCAACACAGGCGAGATACGAATCAGTGAACTTATCTCGGAATGATTGGTTGATGACAATGTAACTATTTGTTAAAGTTGCATTTCCGGTTTGTCCAGTTTTTTTAATCCAGGTAACTGCCATTTCAAATACCTCCTGACAATAATATACAATATAATACAAATAGATACAAGAAATATCGGAAAAATCGAACAGAACTATAGTTCTCTTTTTGTATTTTGTTGTTTTCAATAAGGGAAAATACAATAAAAAAGAAAGATTTTTGAAAAAAATGAGAAAAAAAGCCACTTTTCATCGCATATATATTAGGAGGCTTTTTTATGAAAAATAATAAAAAGTATAAAAGACATTTTAGAATCTATTTCAAAAACAACCACCCTGCTTACATAGTTGATGAAGAAGGAAATATGTATGTTTTCCATCGTGTTACCCATTCCAAAACATCTGGAGGAAAGAAGAATTGGATGATACTTAAAAACCCAATAAAGGGACATAATGAGCCAATGTATATCGTCAAACAAGAAAAACGAGAGTTGAAAGGGCGTTTTAGTTTGTTTGAAATAGAACTAAAAGATGGTATAGACGTAAGCTATTCTTTCATCAAAAAAACTGGAAGGACACAGATACATCATAACGATGAACGTGCAACAATAACATCCAGCAAACCTATTAAAACAAATCGAAACAAAAAAGGCAAGAAAAAAAGATGAGCGGTGCGAGCCAATTGCTGGCTCATAACTGATACATCATCTATTCACTAAACGGCAATGTAAAAAGCGGCAGAATTAACTGCCGCTTCTAGATTTAAATCTTAATTATTTTTGAACTTTGCCTTGGTTAGCAACTGCGTTCATTTTGGCTTTAATTGCTTCTTGATCACCAACATATTCTTTAGACAATACTTCATAGTTATCATCTAATTCATAAATGACTGGGACACCGGTAGGAAGATTGAGATTGATAACATCTTCTTCACTCATGTGTTCAAGGTGCATGATTAAGGCTCTTAATGAGTTACCATGAGCAGCGACTAAGACTGTTTTACCAGCTTCTAATTCTGGTTTGATCTTTTCGTTGAAATATGGAACAACTCTATCAACAGTGATAGCCAAAGATTCAGTTAATGGTAAATCTTTTCTATCAACGGTTCTGTATGTTTCTTGATTAGCTGGGCATCTTGGATCAGCCGGATCTAATTCTGGTGGTGGAACATCATAGCTTCTTCTCCATAATTTGACTTGGGCTTCACCATATTTCTCAGCAGTTTCCGCTTTATTTAAGCCTTGGAGAGCGCCATAATGACGTTCATTTAATTGCCAAGCTTTGGTCACTGGTAAATATGCCAAATCCATTTCATCTAAGATGATGTTTAATGTGTGGATGGCTCTTTTGAGATAAGAAGTAAAGCAAACATCGATTTTAACGCCTTTTTCTAATAAGCCTTTACCAGCGGCTTTTGCTTCTTGTCTACCGGTGTCTGATAATTCAACATCAGTCCAACCAGTAAAGAGATTGAGCTTATTCCATTCACTCTCACCATGTCTCACTAAAATTAATTTGTACATGAATATTTCCTCTCTTTGTATCGGTTAATATTAGTATGCAATTTTATAGCGATTTTTACTAGTAAAACTTAATAAAGGCAAAGAAAAATCAATGAAGAAAATAAAATGAGAATAATTCTCAAAAACAATCTTGCAATATCTTTAATAATATTTATAATATTTGAGAATGGTTCTTAAATTATTATGAAGTACATTACAAAAAATAAACTAACAGTTATCAACTGCTTAAAAGCCAATCAAAATGGCCACATGACGATTGAACAAATCGAAAAAGAATTAAACGGCAAAGTTCCTCTTGCCTCAATTTATCGTATTGTCGATCAACTAGTGGAAGAAGGATTAGTGAAGAAATATGTTATCGACCGAAACTCATCGGCCTGTTTTCAATATGTTGGAGATGGCAATGAACATTCTCATTTCCATATGTTATGCACGAAATGTGGTAGATTATTCCATTTAGAGTGTGAAGAAGTCAATCATCTAGTTAAACACATTGAGGATGAACATGGTTTTTCTGTTGATGTCAGTAAAGTCAATTTATATGGAATCTGTAAAGCGTGTCAGGAGGCAAATAAATAATGACTTGGGAACAAGCGTTAGATATCACTCTTGATGCCTTAAAAGACAGCGCGCTTATTTTTTTGTTTGTTTTCCTAATTCATGTCATCATCGCTTTCTTTGATAACCAATTAGCTAACTTCCTTGTCAAAAGAAAAAAGCTCGGTCCGTTATTTGGTTCACTCTTTGGATTAATCCCCCAATGCGGTACCAGCGTGATAGGCGCGGACCTCTATATCAAGAAATATATAACGATTGGAACTCTATGTGCAGTCTTCCTCAGTTGCAGTGATGAAGCCTTTATTGCCATCCTTGTTTCTGGTAGCGACAAGACAATTATGATACTTCCGTTAATAGGGTTAAAATTCGCGATTGGTTTTGTCGCGGGATTTTTAATCGATTTAATTTATAAAAAGCAAGAAGTCGTGGAGGTAGAACATGTTGAAGAAGACCATGACTGTCATATTCATCATCACGAAAACAACAACCTTCATAAGTTTTTCATTCACCCACTTATTCACTCATTGCAAATATTTGCATATGTCTTAATCATTAACCTCGTGATAGGATTTGTGATTGGTTTTATCGGTCAAGAAAACTTCACAAGTTTCTTGTCAACGAACAAATATCTCACTCCTTTATTCGCGTCGATCATCGGTTTGATTCCAAACTGTGCATCTAGTCTTTTAATTACTGAATTATATCTCACAAATGGGTTATCTTTTGGAGCTCTTCTCGCTGGATTATTAGTCAATTCTGGACTAGGAATGATGCTCTTACTAAGAAACATCAAGACCGCAAAAAACGTACTTTTAATTATTGGAATAAGCTTCATAATCGCCCTCATTTCCGGCTATATTACCTGCCTAATCACCGGTTTCTAGTGGAAAATAACGGGGTTTTGCAGCAAAAAAGCCTATTTTTGCAGTATTTTTCGAAAAAATCATTTTTTTGTTTCTTTTTTCTGTATGCGTGCGATAGAATAAAATCAAATAAGGTAAGGAGAACTTTAAAATGAAACAACCTCACAAAAAAGGATTTGTAGTTTTCACTATTTTGGCGGTAGTGATGCTATTAGTCTTTGCAGCATTTTTGATCTTGTTCCCAATGTTAGCGTTAAAAGTTGATATTTGGAATTATTTAAGCACAGTCTATTTCAATAAAGAAATGTTCGCTAGAGCAATTGAATTCATCCGTAGACCAATTACCGGAGTTGAAAGATACCCAATCGACATTATGTTTATTGTGTCCTTATTCGTTTCACTCATTCTCGGTTTATTGTTCTTCGTCATGATTTTTGTCGCTTTATTCGCCATTAAGAAAAAAGTCGGCTTAAAACTTTTAGGCATGTTATTAGCATTATTTGGTGTTGCCATCGCTTATTTCGGTGGTGCCGTTTTAATCCATAATGTTTATTTCGTGACTTCAATTAGAGACGTCGTTTACAACAAATTAAGCGTCTATTACGAAGGATGTATCGATTACCTAATCGGTTCCCACAAGAACATCTTAAGCTTTGTCTTTACATTAGGCATGGCCTTAACCACAGTCTTATGTTTAGTCTTTGCATTCATCGCCATTCTCAAAGGAATCAAATATTCCCGCGCTGCTCTTGTTCAAGATGAAGAAGTTCAAGCTGAAGAACTTCCAGAACCAGAAGAAGAAGCTCAACCAGTTGAAGAACCAGTGGCAGTTCCAGAAGAATTACCAGTGTTCCAACCTGAACCAGAAGATGATCAAGTTGATCCACGTGGCTTAAGTACAACAGCTTTAGCAGCGATTATCAAAGACATCGTCAGAGAAATCGTTAGAGATGAATTAGATAGAAATAATCTCGTCGGTAAAGGTGGCGTCGTTGGTGATGATAGCCATACCGATAACCACAGTGTCGTTGGTGCGACATTCGGCGGACCATTAATCGTCCAATACTTCAATGGTGGTATCCAAAGTGCAGTTCCAGCACCAGCTCCAGCCCCAAAGGAAGAGCCAAAGCAAGAACCAGCTCCAGCCCCAAAGGAAGAACCTAAGGAAGAACCAGCACCAGCTGAAGAACCACAACCTGAACCACAACCTGAACCAGAGCCAGTCGTAGAAGAACCAGCTCCTGTTGTTGAAGAACCAGCACCAGCACCAGTTCCAGTTGTTGATAAACAACCAAAAAATCCCATAGTTCGCATTCCTTTCGAAGAAAGACTCTTAGATTCTGATAAAGAATTACAAGAATTATACAGCGAATTAAAGAATGAAATCTTATCATGGGGTGTCAAATCACGTGTTAGCTCCGCAGGCGATACATTCCGCTTACACCGCAAAACATACATCAAATTGACAGTTGCCGGTAAGAGCTTGAAGTTATACTTCGCCCTCAATCCAGATGACTATCGTGATTCTCCAATCCCAGTTCAAGATGCTTCTGAAAAATCAATCTATGCTGAAATCCCATTAGTCTTCAAAGTCAAATCTGCTTTATCCGTTAGAAGATGTAAACAACTCATCCAAGACGTCATGGAGAAAGATGGCCTTGAACAAGGTGAAATCGGCACAGTTAACTGGATCAAAGAATTAAAAGCGGAAATGAAAGCCCGCAAATCTGAAAAGAAATAATTCTCTCAGTTGATAAAAAAAGTTAAGGTATGCATTGCATACCTTTTCTTTATCTCCACGTATGTGTACGTTGATAAACTAATGTATATATGATATATTCATTTCTCGTAATACAGAAAGGAAGTGGTTGCTTAATGGATATTCCTGATCCTATATCGTGGATTATTATTGGAATTTGTTTGTTATTTCACTTTTTCTTTTCCGCAAGTGAAACAGCATTATCCTGCTGCAACCGTTTCAAAATTCAAATCAAAGCCGATGATGGTAGTAGAACTGCCAAGTTGCTTTTAAAGATTTGTGATAAGTTTGATCGTTCATTAACCACTATATTAATTGGAAACAATATTGCTGCGATTACGATATCTACGTTATCGACTATTTTGTTCTTGCGCTATTTTAATGGCATCATTGATGATGCTTGGGTTGGTTTGATTTCCTCCATCATCATGTCTTTTGCTGTGTACTTATTAGGCGATGCATTACCAAAAACAATCGCTAAAGCTATTCCAGATACCATCTCCTTTGGAGTGGCCCATGTCATTTATGCTTTAAACTGGATATTAACATATATCATCCCTCTTACTTTATTATTTGAAGGATTAATTAAGTTATTTGAAAAAATGGTGAGAGTGAAGAAAGAAGAAGAGTTCACTGAAGAAGACTTTGAGAATATTGTTGAGAAAGTTTCTGATGAAGGAATTTTAGATGAAGAACAAAGTGAAATCATTCAATCCGCGTTAGACTTTGTCGATACGAACGTCAAAGAAGTTTTAACGCCGAGAAATAAGATTTATGCGATTGATATACACGGTTTAACCAATGAACAAATCAAAGCAAAATTAATCGATTGCAAATATTCAAGAATTCCTATTTATGAAAAGGATTTTGATAATTTTATCGGTGTTTTGCACATAAAAACATACTTTAAAGAAGTATATGAAGACCCACATGTCTCCATTAACTCCATTTTGCAAAAGCCATATTTTGTCACACCAGACATCATGATCGATGACTTATTTAATGGCTTTAAAAAGAATCACACACATTTAGCGTTAGTTAAAGATAATAATGATAAAATCATCGGCATGGTGACGATGGAAGATGTTTTAGAAGAATTAGTCAGCGATATTGCTGAATCTTCTCCGAAAGTGAGGAAGAAGTAATATGCAGTGGCTACTATATTTAATCATCGTAATCGTTATGGCTATCTTAAGCGCTTTCTTTTCAGCGAGCGATTTAGTCTATGGCATGGTCGATCAAGAAAGACTTAAAAAAGCGTCGGAAGACGGCAATAAGAAAGCCGCTTTAGCGTTAAAGATTGCTCAAGATTATGAATGGTCAATCTCTTCTGTCTTATTTGGCAACAACGTTGTTAACATTGTCGCTTCATCATTCGTCACATTATTAGGTATTTTATTAGGTATCGAAGCATGGATTTCATTTGCCTTCGGTGGATTTGTCATCGTTTTCTGTGAATTCTTACCAAAAGCCATCGCTAAGAGATTTAATTATTCTTTAGCATTAGCCTTTGCTTATCCGGTTCAAATTAGTAAATATATTTTCATCTTTGCTTATCCAATTTCTAAATTATTCGTTTTAATTTCTAAACTCTTTAGAAAAAAATCTGTCGAAGAAGATATTATCGATGAAGAAGTCTTAACTGAAATGGTCGACACGATTGAAGAAAAAGGCATGCTTGAAGAAGGCGAAGCGGAATTAGTGAGAAGTGCGATTGATTTAAACGATATCCAAGCTTATGAAATCATGACTCCTCGTGTGGATGTCTTCGCGATTAATATCGAAGACGATATTGAAGAAATTCTTAAAGATGGAGAGATATTCGTCCACTCAAGAATTCCAGTTTATGAAGAGACAATTGATAATATTATCGGTGTTTTGCCTATTAAATCGCTTTTACGCGCGGTTTTAAAAGGCGAAAAGATCGATGTCATGTCTTTATGCTACAAACCATTATTCATTCCTCGTAACCATCAAATCCTAGATTTATTAGAAGAATTTAAATCCACAAAAGTTCATATCGCAGTGGTTGTTGATGAATACGGTGGCACTGAAGGTATTATCACCATGGAAGACGTATTAGAAGAAATCGTTGGAGACATCTTTGATGAAACAGATGAAATTGAAGAAGAATTCTCTGATGAAGGAAATGGTGTTTATATCGTTGATGGTTCAATGAACCTCGATGACTTCTTTGCGTTAATTGGTTATGAAGAAGAATTTGAAACTGACTATTCCACAGTCGGTGGTTTATGCCAGGAAATATTAGATAGATTTGCAAAAACAGGCGATGAATTTGTCTTTGCGGAAAGATATCAATTTAAAGTATTATTCGCTGACGAATTCACAGTTCAAAAACTTAAAATTACAGATTTAAAATACGAAGATGAGGAAGAGTAAGTTTAATAAGTACATTAACTCGTTAAGAGGTATAGATGGCAAGTTAGTCATTGTCACGGGGGCAAATAGTGGGTTAGGTTATTATATCTCTCGTTTTGCTTTACTTAAAGGTGCGAGATTAGTGATGGCTTGCCGTAATCAAAGTAGAGCGGAATTAGCCAAAGAAAAACTCATTAAAGAAACTGGTAACCCCAACATTGAAATAGTTATTTATGACCAATCTGATTTTGATTCAGTAGATAATTTTGCTAAAGTTATCAAAGATAAATATTCTGATTTTTACGCGCTTGTCCTTAATGCGGGGATTTTATTACCAAAACAAAAAGTCGATGAACTCCACATTTCTTTAGCCTATAAAACAAACTTTTTAGGTGCTTTATCGTTAGTAGATAAACTCCAACCTTTAATTGAAAAAAGCGAAGAAGAAAGAAGAATAATCGTTCAAGGATCGCTAGCTTCTTTTAAATGGAAATACAAAGATAAGGATAAATTTATTTATGGAGAAATGGGTGGTTGGAGAGATTATTCTTTATCGAAATTATGCTGTTCAAATTTATATGTTCATTATCGAGATTTAAATCGAAATGTTCATGTGAAATATCTACTTTGTGAACCGGGTGTAGCAGCGACTAATTTATTCTCTAGTTTTCCAAATTGGTTTAGACCAATAGCGGTTGGATGGATTAAACTATTTACAAATACCGCTGAAGAAGGAGCTTTATCGGCTTGTAAATTATTATCCGATTTAGCGGCGAATGGTGATTATTATCGTCCAAGACATTTATTTGCCGCGGAAGGTTTACCAAAGAAAGGCTATTTCAAAGTAAAATATATTTATCCAGAAATAATCGAAGATGGATTCGATATAATAAAAACATATCTGTATGGACAATAAAACTCACGTTGTAATTATCTCTGATACAAGTAAAGATAAGGATTTTGTATATTTACAAGAATTCGTTTCTTTATGTTTAACTGCTGGATATCAAATATTATTCGCCACGACACAAAATGTGAACATAGTGAACACTGCGACATATGTCGGTAGTGGCTTTTTGCAAGACACCAAAGCGGAAGTTTATGCCCATATTAATGATAATCCAGAATTAAAAGATAATTTAATTATCGCTACAAACTTTGACTTATCAGGAACTCAAAGAGCAAATCTAAAGAAGTTCTTTGATTTAGAAGTGGTTGATAGAACTTTTGTCATTTTAAAAATCTTTGAGAATAACGCGAATAGTAAAGAAGCTAAATTACAAGTTGATATTGCGACTTTAACTTGGAGCAAAAACCATTTAATTGATCGAGAAGGCGCTTTTTCACAAGTCACTTCTGGTGGCGGAATGCATAACAAGGGCAGTGGTGAAAAGAAAATCAGCTTAGATAAAAGACATATCAATCTATTGATTGATTCTAAAAAGAAAGAACTAGAAAAAATCAAATTAGCAAGAAAGAATTCTCGTCAAAAAAGAAATAATAACCCAATCCCCAAAGTGGCGATTGTCGGATATACAAACTCTGGTAAATCCACATTAATTAATGCATTAATGGATTTTTCACATAATGAAAAAACAACACTAGTGAAGAATCAGCTTTTTGCCACTCTTGAAACCACAACGAGAGAGATTAACAAGTATGGTTATATGAAGTTCCTTCTCACCGATACAGTTGGTTTCATTTCTAATTTGCCAACCACCTTGGTGGAGGCTTTTAAATCAACGTTAGAAGAAATCAAAGAGGCGGATTTATTAATTCATGTCGTGGACTTTTCAAACGAAAATTACGAAAAGCATATTGAAATAACTAATCAAATTCTCGATGAAATTGGTGTTAAAGATATTCCGGTTATATATTTATATAACAAATGCGATGCGACAAACAGAAGTTTGAATCGTTTATTAAATGATAATGAAATGTACACCACTCTTATCAAACAAGAAGAAATAATTGATGTGTATCGCTTCATTTGCGCGGGTATATCAAAAGATTGGGAAATGGTGGAACTAGAATTTCCATTCAGTGAAGACTATGGTGCTTTTTGTGGCGATAACTATGTAATTAAATCAATCAAAAATAAAAACGGTTACCAATGCACCGCTTATTTAAATCCTCGAACAAAGCACAAATACGATTATCTTTTGGCCATTTGTTCTTGATAAATACGATATATCTCGTCCGCAACTCTTTCTACCCCATCAATTTCTGAATCAACATGGAAATCGACTGGTGGAATATTCTCTTCTTTAAAGGCTTCTCTATCATGGATAAGTCTTTTTTTAATCTTTTCTTCATCATCGCCACGCATATGCATACGTTTTGTGCGGGTATTTTCTGTGGAATCTAAGAAGAATGTGATGATGTTTGAATCGTGAAGAGCGATATATGCTTTTAAACCCGCTGGGTCAACAACAACACATTTGTTTTTAGCGACTTGATCTTTAGTGGAACCGTAATAATTATCGTTATAAATTGTGTGTTCAACAAAGCGGCCATCTTCAATCATCTTTTTGAATTCATCTTTGCTCACGAAAAAATAATCTCTTCCGTTAACTTCCCCCACGCGAAGATCTCTTGTTGTGGTGGTGATGGCTTTCACAATGCCATATTTGGAAGCTAAGATTTTTGCTACCTCGGTTTTTCCGCTTGCACTTGCACCAGCTAAGACAATCATTTCGTTACCTTTGTTTTAATTATATGAATGCGACAGAAAATGTTAACAAAAATTTACTTTTTGCCAAAAAATGAAAAATTTTTATTACATAGTAATAATGGAAATTCCAAAATAAAAAATTTAAAAAAATTTCACTTTTTTTGCGACAAAACACCCGATTTTTTCGCATATATATTAGGAGGCAAAAATGCATGTTTACGAATAAAACTCAAATGGAAGTGCTAAATCGGAGGATGGAAGTTATCGCTAATTGCTTCTTTGAATCGAAGAAAGAAATTGGTCAAACCCTAGCGATGGAAGACCCAGGAAGTAAACCGAATATGAACTCGCACGCCTTATTTATTAAAAAGGTTGAAGAGACATTTGATCAACTCGACTCCTTAGAAAAGCTATTCATCAATAACGAATATTTCTATCAAGACTATCCGTATTGGTGGGAAGACCTATATCCTGCGAGCACATATTATCGATATAAAAAGAAAGCGGTGGTCCGTTTTCTGAGGTTGTTCTTCAATGAAACTTAAATTATTAGCCGCAGTTATCGTGACAGCAGCGGGTGGGGCTAATCCAAATCCCGGAATTGTTGACACGGATTCATTAGAAATCTATTTCGATCAATTTGGTCCATATGAAAAGTATCAAAACCCGTGTCCAACATTTGAGTATCGCGCGATAGGTAAAACCACTGGTGGTGGAAATTACACAATCACAATCATGTTTGGTGATGACAAGGTAGACAACAGAAGAACAATCCAACAAAATACTGGCTATTTAAAATACGGAGGAAAGAAAACTTTCACCGCGACCGCGCCTACAAACATATGTTTAGGAGATGGTGGAATGAAAGTAACCTTCAAATCATTGAACAATGATACTGGCAAAACAATAACTGTTTGTAGCTTCACAATTTATCCAAGAGTTCAAACAACCGTTAATCCATTAACACTAAGTGGTGGGAAGTATGTTTCAAGTAAAATTGTTGCTAAAAGAACTGGGACGTTTGCTATAACGTATGATGAAACTTACGACTTTAGTGGTTTCCTTGATTACTTTTTAACAGATACTTATTATTCTTTATCTCTTGATCAATATGTCTTCTCTCGAAAATGCACACTGACTGACTTTTCTTATCAAGAAGCAAATTTATACATTAACGGAGGAAGCAAGTATTTCCCTGGTCTATCGTACAGCAATGATGTGACTAAAATTCCATTAACGTTAAGTAAAAACGGTAACAAACTAAGCATAAACTTTGCAAATACCATGTATGTTGAGCCGAAATTGCTGATGATGAGCATGACACCAAGAAGTGGATATATTGCAACAAATCATTTCTTCTTCCCAGTTAATCACAACAAAGATTTAGAAGGACTGACATTTACTTTTGAGATAGTTGGTATGGGTTATAGTGGGCTCACCGCTCGATGGGATTCATCTTATTTAGCGATAAACGGTTTGTTAGGAAGCTGTCAAAATAGCGAATATTGTGTCGATGGAGAAATCAGCCAATGATCATGATGCTTTTCGTCCTTATACTAACGGTATTTCTCTTCTCGTCATTCACGCTTTCTTACCGTTTACAGACAATTAATCGAGTTGTCATCAATACCCCGATATCAATATTTGAATCATCCATATCTTTAGTTCATTATATTGAAGAAAATAACCTATATTTTGATAAAGAAGAATTACGAAATAATCTAGAAGAATACTATGATAAGAATTTAAAAAAGACACTTAAAGATTATTCGATGGATTTATATTTCTATAACCAAGTCGATCATTCAATCTGCGTCACGGATAAATGTGATGCGGTGAAAGTGACAATTAATGGGAGTTTCTTCTTCACGATAGAAGTGACTAGAACAATTAATTATGAAATTCATAAAGGAGCGAAATATGCAGGATAGCAAAATTGTGACATTTATTGAGAATTCATTCCTTTATGAACTAATTAAAGATGAGGACATCACCGACATCTCGTTTAACGGATATTCACTTTATTACCTTCATAACTATCAAGGAAGAAAAGAGAGCAACATCAAGATCTCCAATAGCGATGCGAAAGATTTTATTCGTCAAATCGCTAATCTAACTGAAAAGCAGTTTTCTTATCAAAACCCCATTCTTGACGTAACCGCGGGGAAGTATCGTATCAACGCTGTTCATAATTCCATTGGAAGATACGGTGAGAATCAAGTTATCACATTCTCCATTCGTATTGCCTCAACTAAACCGAGAATAACTGATAAAAGCGGTTTCCTCACCCCTGAACTATTAACACTATTTAACGCTTTGCTTATGTCGGGAATGTCGATTGTAATCGGAGGTATAACTGGAAGTGGAAAAACAGAATTCCAAAAATATCTACTAAGAAAAATGCCGCTTAATACTCGTGTCATTGTCATCGACAATGTTTTAGAACTAAGTCAAGTCGATTTTAAAGAAAAGATTGATATTAATGTTTGGCAAGCTGATGAAAAGAATTTATCAACAAGCATTCAGCTTCTTGTTAAAAACGCATTAAGAAGTAACCCAGACTGGTTAATCATCGCGGAATCTAGAGGAGGAGAAATGTTAGAAATCCTTAACTCAGCGATGACTGGTCACCCAGTAATCACAACTATTCACGCCCAAAATATTGAAAATATGCCACATCGTTTAACGCGTATGGTCATGATGAATGACAAAAGAAGCGATTATCACGATGTTTATGATGATGTTAAATCAAATTTCCCTGTCTATGTTTTCTTGAAAAGATTCATCGATAAGGATGGGCGGGTTTATCGAAGAATTGATTCTATTGCCATGATGGATAAAGAAGGGAAACTCAATTTGATTTATCAATATAAAAACGATAAACATATTTATTCTCATATAGGCCTCCAAATTTATCCCCTTGCAAATATCGAGAATGAATTGTTTATAAAAACTTTTGGAGGTGCAGCAAATGAAAATCTATAACACACTAGGATTTGTTGTTTCGATTATTTTAGGTTTTGTCTCCTATTATGCGACCTCCAATTACTTCATCGGAGGTGGGGTGATGTTATTTTCTCTCATTATCTATTTTTGTATCTTTCTCAAGGGTATTCAAAAACATTTAAGCCTCGTCACGAAAATACATCACTGTTATTTGTTTATTAACAACTTTTTGATTTCTTTGAGCATTAAAGAATCTCTGAATGCCGGATTCGAAGCGACAAATAATTCCATCTCCGATGATTTAAAACAATTTTTAGAAAGCGTTGATGATTTAAATCCGCAAGAGAAACTCCTTTATATGAATAAGTATTTCCCTTTCCACATTTTCAAATTATTTACAGATATCGTCTTAATGTGGGTGGAAGAAGGGGGGAATATCTTAGAAATGTCTAGTCATATCACAAATGAAATAAGACAAATCGAAGAATACACAACATATTGCCAATCAATTAACAAAAGAAAAGCGACAGAATTAGGAATCCTTTGGCTATTTTCTTTAGTTATCGTAATTGCTCTTAGAATTGCTTTAACCGATTTCTACGAAGGATTAGCTAACCAACCGGTATTCACCGCTTCTGTGGTGGTCTTAATGCTTGTGGTCATCTTATCTGTTTATCTACTTTATCGTAAAGTCATCAAATTAGAAATAAGGGGGATTCAATATGCCTAATGGTTTAAAACAGAAAATTGAATATGTTGGTCTAGATTATAAAAAAGAAACGACAAAGATAATAATCTTTAATATTCTCTTGCTTCTCCTTGGAGCGGCTACTTATTACTTTTTAAGATCACTTATCGCGATTATTGTTTCTGTTATCGCATTAGGATTGATTGATTATTTCCTTCTCACTTCTTATTCCGTGAAGAAGAAAGCGATGGATAAAGACCATTCTGAAGAATTCATTTATATCATTTCTTGTTTCAGAATCTTCATCGCTAATGGAAATAATGTCTATCAATCTTTTAACAAGTTAATTGAGTATTCATCTGATTGGATGAAGGACAAATTGGAGTCTTTCTTAAAACAGATTGATGATGATAAATCAATTAAACCATTTATGGATTTTGCGGAAAAATTCAATATGCCAGTCGCTAGAAATCTCTTAGTATCCATCTATCAAATGGTGGAGCAAGGAGAAACAAGCGAACAATTAAATCAATTTGTTATTTTGTTTGAACAAATGAATCAGACGTTAAACGAAGAGAAAAAAGAAAGAAAACTACGTTCATTTGATTTGGTCAGCTTTTTCCCGGTAGTTGGAGCGGGAATTGTGACCTTATCTTTGACGTTTAGTATGTTGTCTTTGGTGGGGGATATGATGAATGTCATCTAAATTAGGACTACTTTTATCAATGATATTTGTGACTTTATTCTTCGCTTTTGGACTTGACTTAATCGCGATTCAAACTATTTACAGTGATTTGGATGCGAAAAGTGTTGCGATATCTTATAAGATATCCAAATACGGAACGGTCAATGAAGAAGTGAAAAATTACATCGAAGTGACTTATGGAGTTAACTTCCGATGCATCGATAATTGCTCACCCTTATTTGGTGACACAGTGACATATATCATATCTAAGGACTATAAACCCATCATTATCAAAAACGAGGCGATGACGATTTCCGTTAAAAGAAACGCTGTCATCGGCTATTTAAATTAGGGAAGGAGGAAGTTTATGTCGGAAATTAAAGGACAAATTCTCGGTGTTGTATTAGTAATCGTTCTATTTGGCATTATTTCTGTAGCAATGAAGTCGGCATTTGATGTTTATAAAGATAAAATCAATAGCGCTGTTACAGAAACAATCGGAACAACTACATCAGATGACGGAGAATAATCAGATTAGCGACCCTCAAACTTTGGGTCGCTTTTCTTATTGCTTTAATTACTTAAAGAGTATAATATTAGAACACGATTTTATGAAAACGATTGAAAGAGTAAAAGAAGTATTGTCCAAAAGAATTGATCCGAGCAAATTGAAAGAGGATACTGCACTCAATGAATTAGGCTTGGATTCATTAGATTTAGTAGAACTAACCTTGGAATTAGAAGACATCTATTCTGTCTCTTTCACTAGTGTTGAAATCGCAGATTTAAAAACAATCAAAGATGTTGCCGAGTTAATTGAGAAAAAAAGAAAATAATTTTCTTGTCTTGGTTAACAGCCTATGGTAATATTTTACGTGCGTTTTGAAACTGACGCATGCCTACCTAGCTCAGTCGGTAGAGCTATCGGCTGTTAACCGATCGGTCGTGGGTTCGAGTCCCTCGGTAGGCGCCACGGCGAATTGGAGAAGTGGCTTAACTCACATGCCTTTCACGCATGCATTCACGGGTTCGAATCCCGTATTCGTCACCAAACTGATGATAACCCTCTTGTAAAGAGGGTTTTTTGGTGCCGAGGGATTCCCGTGAATGGTTAAGCTCTTCCCAATGCCGATGTCGTCTACCTCACCCACGACCGATCGATTAATGCTTACATGCTAAAGAAGAATTTTGTTCGCATCCTTTATGGATGTTTTTTTCTTTTTTTCGTGGTATTATTTTAGTTAAGCACAAGGAAAAATGGTTAAATTAATTAATCCATTTTACTTTTCTTTAGTGCGAAGGAGATTTTTATGGTTACTACTATAGATCAAAAATTTGCTGAACTACTTAACAATTGGCAAATTGAAGGCTGGCCAGTCGGGAATTTACTTCTAGTCTTAATTGCCTTAGTTTTGTCTGTTGTTTTATGTGGCTCTATTGGTATTGAAAGAGAATGGAGAGGTCGTAGCGCAGGTTTAAGAACTCACTTATTAGTCGGTGTCGGTTCCTGTGTCATTATGATTATCTCAATTTATGGTTTTCCAGCGATGTTTGGCGAAAAGAGAGACGTTGCTCGTTTAGCCGCACAAATTATTACCGGTGTTGGTTTCTTAGGCGCTGGGGCGATTATTCACCGAAATGATGGCATTAAAGGTTTAACAACCGCTGGAACTATTTGGATTGTTATGGCGATTGGTATCGCTTGTGGTTCATTCAACTTCTTCATCGCGATATTAACAACATTAGTCATCCTTGTTGTGTTAACTATTTTCAAAAAGGTTGAAGCTAGACTTACAAGAAAGAAAATGATTTTAGTGGTCACCGCTCCTACTGATAAACCAGTTTTAGCAAAAATCTTATCTATCTCCGAAGAATTCAATTATACAGTCACGACATTATCTACTGACTTAGTGAACTTTAATAATAAAACGATGATTCAGTTCACTCTCCAAGTTTTATTTAATACTGATAAAGGTCATTCACCTGAATTCATCACAAGGTTATCACAAAATACTGATGCGGTCGATATTCACACAATCACCGATCATAGATAGACATTATAAAATAAGAAAGACCGGTAATTCGGTCTTTTCTTTTAAAAAGAAAAAGGATGGTTTCCCATCCTAATTTATTAATCTGCTAAAGTACCGAATGGATCCCATGGCGGGAGAAGTTTTGGTTCTTTTTCCAAAGCTTCTAATTCTTCTTTAACGAGATATTTCTTTCTCACCGCGGCTTGGAATGTGAAACTACGGAAGAAGGCTTCACTCATAAGATATAAACCGCCTTGTCCGGATTCACTTCCCCAGGAGTTTTCAATTTTCCATCTAATTGGTTTGCCTTTTTTGAGGTCAACACCAACGATGCACATCGCGTGATTCATCGCTGCTTGATAGAAATCTAACATATCAGCTTTATCAAAAACTTTATTTAATCCAAATGGGGTTTGATAATCAAAACTCTGTGTATCCCAAATGCCAATATCACGTTTTCCAAAGTGGCTGACATCAGAACCAAACCAAACGATTTCTCCATCTTTTAACTGGGAAATGATGGCTTTTTCCATTCTATCAAAGGAAATATTTAAGTGCGTAACTGGTTTACCACCGAACACATTGTTCACATATTCGATAGTGTATGTCTTGTTATATTTCTTATCTTTTGTTGGAGCGTGAATGACGGAAACAAAGTCATCGATTTCATCTCCGATATATTTATTGAAGAATTCTAATGGTGTTAATCCTGCTTCGATATGGTATTTGTCATCTTTATCGACATATTCAAAATCAAATGATTGTGGTGGAACGCCAAATGAAGAAGTCAAGACGACATAAATCTTATCGACAAATTCTTCTTTTAATTTCATTAATTTGTCATGGTCTTTGTTTGCTTCCCAAGATTTGAAGATTTTCGCAGCAAATTCTCTTAATGCAGCGTTACATAATCTAGATGAACCAAAGGTTTCGCTTGATTGAGCGGTTTCAACCATCGCACTCTTTGGAACGATACCGTATTTCTTAACGAGGTTGACATACATTTGCCATTGTCCGCCATCGCCGACACCACTTAATAAGAAAGCGACCTTTCTATCGTCATGTTTCGCGCCGCCTTCAACAAGTTGAATTAAGCTTTGGGCAAAATAATTGAATTTTTCAATCTTGTCATAATAAGCGATGAAGTTTTGAGAGATTTCAAATTGTCCTTTGATGTTGCATTTCTTCGCGATGATTTCTCTTAAGATATTGCTCGCTGAGAAAATCCAACATCTTCCAGATCTTTTTTGATTGGTGACTGGTAAAGTTGGAACATCAATTGAGAAAACAAATTGATTGTCCTCTTCATTGTCTAAACTTTTAAAGACTTCATCAAATGATGTGTTGCTTAATGCGTGACGGATAATCGCGTTTTTATTATCCGCTAAATATTTTTCACGGTCTTTTTCTAACCATTTGAGATTTAATTCTTCACTTTTCATAAAATTACCTCTATTGAATAAATGATATCAAATTAATTTGATTAAATCATTTAAGATTATAAAAATGTCTCATAAAAGAAAATCCCCATCAAATGATGGGGAATTATTGATTAATCCAATACTATTTGAAGATAACTTCTCTAGCTCTTTGTCTAATTTCGTTAGTGGTGGTGAATGGAATTCTGGTTGTATAACCTTTCTTCGCGGCGACCATCTTATAGCTTGGCCACACATAGATGATTTGGTTCCATTGTCTCACTGTATCGTTATAGACTTCTCTGGCAGCGGTGATTTCTCTTTGGAGATAATCATTATCTCTCATGGCTTTTTCAACGCCAGAGATAGATTGAAGTTGTGGATATTGTTCGAAGACAGCTTGAATCTTGGTGTTGCAGTTTTCAATCTTTTGAGCGGCATCGTTCATTTGATCTGGGCTGATACCTCCACGATAAGCGATAACGGCTTCTAATGTGGATTTTTCAAATTCCATTTCTTTATTAATTAATGCAGCGAGGTTTTCTAAGATGATCACTCTTTGTTCAAGATAGTTGTCGATTTGAGAAGCGTCGTGTTGGAGTTTTTGTTGTAATTGATTTAAAACTCTTTCTGCACGAATCTTGCATCCGAGCAAAATGGCACCTGGAACAATACCAAGGACCCACATCATAACTTCGAAAATTTTGCTACCAACGCCAACTTTAACTGGAAGTTGTTTGTTGATTACTCTTACGTCCTGACCTTCACTTACTGGATCATTTAATTCATCTAATTCGTTTGCCATAAAATATTTCCTCCCTTTATGTTATTTGTTTAGATTTTTATTGACTGCATCTTTTAAGATGCTAGCTCTGTAATTTGAAGATTTGTTGATAAACGAGCACAAACCTTTCGAACATAGTATAGCACCGTTTGCAACATTGTTATTTAAAAATTGTTGATAATCACCTGTTGCCGCTAAACGTTGGAACTCTTTTCTTGATAAATCAACATCTTGTAAAACAAATGGTGTGACTTTTTGAACTGGTTGATATTCAATCCAACGAACCGGGATATCATGACTACGACCATCTCCACCCATCTTGCGGATATACTCAACATGTTCAATGCCTTTAAACCCATGAGCGGTGATATTAACTGTATCTGAATTACCATCTTTATTCACAAACTGACTCTTTAAGATAAGAGGAGTGACACAATCAGCGGGTCTAAAATATTTTTCTTCATATCTATTTGCTTCGGTCTCGCTGACATGGCGAGAGAAGTTATTGTATTTATTCTTATTAAAAATGTATTCATTAGTTGGGTATTGTTGATATAAAGGAATCGCTAGAATAGGCGCTAAGTCAAAGAATAAACCTTGGAAATATTGCATATTCTTTTCAACAAAGTTCTCATGAGCTTTCTCTAAATCGAAATGATAGAAGATGCTTGGATAACCATCATAATCAATTGTTTGAGAGTGGTCCGATCTAATGGTGTTAATCATTTTATTTTTATAGAATGAGAAGTCATCACCATATGGTTTATCGTGGGTTAATAAATCCAACATAGACTTTTGGGCTAGTGGAGTGAACAATAAACGGTATTCGACTTCATTATCACGATCTAATCCACCGAAGAAATCTTCGAATTGATCATTTCCTAATGGAGTGAAATTTGGATGCTCTTTTGCATAATTATCCACGCGTTTCTCGGCTTCTTTAAAATATTTTGCTAAAGATTTCTCATCATAATTATGCTTGTGAATATCACGAGTGAACGATAATTTAGGAGCCGCTTCGCTAGCAAAAATAAGTCTTGTGTTTGTGCTATAGGTTGGAGCTGGTTTACTTACGCTGGCGGTTAAAGTTTGGCTTCTACTTCTAGTGGTGTACTTACCATCTCCAGAAGGCACTCTTTCTGTCCAAGTGATAGTAATACTGCCTGTATAAGTTTTGTTATACATCGTTTGTTCATATTCACGCCACAAGATAAATGGGTTACCTAAAATAGAACCTGATTGAGCGTATAAAGTTGAGACGTTTTTATAATCTTTATCATCCCATTTGAACTTTTCGATTAATTGAGTATACTTGCTCATGTCAAAGACTCTATCCATTTTGATTAATGGAGTTGTCTTATTCATCAATGTGTTGAAGATGTTATATTCATAGAGATTATTGAGAGCCGCCATTTGGCCATATGCCTTTTGTCTTAGCTCTTCAATTTGTTTTGTGATGTTTTCAATTGCTTTTGCAATGGCTTTACCGCTACGAACTTTTTTCACAATTGCAAAAACTAAGAAAGCGATTGCACCGAAGGAAATAAGAAGTCCGAATGTCACGAGAAGAGAATTTGTTGGAGCGGAGTTACCGCCAATCGCTGCCATGATTAAACCGGTGAATAATAAAAGCACAAATAAAATAATTGCACCAGCAAATAAAGCTCTACTACTTGATTGCTTAGCTTTTAACTTTTTAAGCTGTGCTTCTAAAGAATAGATTTGTTCACAAGTTTTCTTGTTCGCGTTACCATCGATCTTTGCTTCTTGTAATAATTCTTGGAAATACTGTTCTACGTTGTCACGATGTGTTCTCTCTAATTCATTGAGATATTTTTTCCTCGGCTCGAGGATGTCATCATATGCTTCTGCCATAATATTGTCTTATCAAATTAGTAATTTTTAAACATTTTAATATGTTTAATTCCCGCTTCGATAAATTCCTCTCCTTCCTCTATAAATCCTAGCTGACTATATAAGTCTTTTATATATAATTGCGAATTAAAATATATTTTACACGGATTATGTCTCGCTCCAATCATGTTCGTGAAATAATCAAATACTTCTTTCCCGTATCCATGACCGCGATATTCTTTAAGAATAGCGAATCTTTCTATCTTATATCCTTCTTCGGTTTGACGATATCTAATTGTTCCAATTGCCTTCTCGTGTAAACAAATAAGATAAGTGTAGGATTCTAATTCTTCTTTTTCTATTTCATCTTCTTCATAAGGAACATTTTGTTCGATACGGAACACCTTGTGCCTGATATCGATTACTCTCCATTCATCAATCGGAGTGACTACTGGTTTTAAATTCAAACCATCTTGATTAACTTGAAGATAGATTTCATTTCCCCAAACATCCATTTGTTGATAATTACTTAACATAGTTACAAAGTTCTCTTTTGATGATGGGTATTTATGATATAAATCCGCGAGAATTGTTTTGATATCTTCTCTAGTGGTGGTTTTATCCGCAGGACAATGGGATTCAAAAACAGGCAAATTTTCTTCTCTAATCAAAGCTTGTATTTGTTTTTCATGCGTGAGAATTAATGGTCGAATGAAATCAATATTTGCATTTTCCAAATGCATCTTTGGTGAGAATGTTGCGATTCTAGAACCATATATCGCGTTCATAAATAGTGTTTCCATCGCGTCATCAACATGATGGGCAAACGCGACTTTGTTGAAACCTAATTCATTAGCCACTTTATTAATCGATGCTTTTTTCATTCTCGAACAGATAGAACAAGGAAGGTGTTTTAAGTTTTGTAATTCTTTTTGTTTTAACAAAATTGGATAGACTTCTCTAGCGTCTTCCACCTTTAAAGTTAATCCAAGAGAAGAACAAAACTCTTCTAAACCTTTTGAATCAAATCCATCAAAACCTAAATCCAAAGTAACTGGTTGAATAACAAAATCAGTGTGTGAAAACTTTTGATATAAAGACAAACAATATAAAAGAACAACGCTATCTTTGCCACCTGATAAACCGATGACAATTTTGTCGCCGTGATTAATCAAATTATATGTCTGATCCGCTCTTCTAATAGCCGCGAGAACTTGTCTAACCATTTTCATACATAAAAAGATTAACTTTTTTGTTATTGTTTGTGAACACTTTTCGTTGCGATTGACTAAAGAGACTTATTTTTTATAAAATAATAGCGAAGAAAAGAGAAGCGTTATGAAAAAACAAAAACTCGCATTATTATTCGGTTTAGCGGCAACTGCATTCACCCTTACTGGTTGTGATGCTTTAATCGATTTTATAAATGATAATACCCCTGGTGGAGAAACCACACCAATTACCCCTCCACCAACCCCATCTAACCCAGATACCGATTTAGGTCCAGCTGTTACTGAAGCAACACAAATCACTCCTAAACATACCTATAAAGATATCGGCAACAACAATGTTTATACCATTGATTATTGTCCAACAACTGGTAGCCCAAAACTTTTAATTATCCCAGTTTGGTTCTCTGATTCCAGTACATTTATTGCTAGTGGAAGTAAAGATGCTGTCCGTAATGATATCCAAAAAGCTTATTTAGGCTCTAACGATGAAACTGGATGGAGAAGTGTTAAAACTTTCTACGAAGAAGAATCAAATAACAAAGTTACTCTTAATGGTGTAGTTACTGATTGGTACGAAGTAAGTAAAAGCTATTCCTATTATGGCACCGAAAATGAATATCAAACCAAAACGCCAAGTTTAGTCAACTCCGCCGTTAATTGGTATTTTGAAAATCATTCCAGTGATAGTAGAACTAATTATGATTCAGATGGTAATGGTTGGCTAGATGGCGTCATGCTAATCTATGCCGCACCAAATTATATGAGTCTAAGTAATGATTACGATAATTTATGGGCATATTGTTATTGGGTTCAAGAAGATAACGCCAGTAAATTAAATCCACAACCAAACGTTTATTTCTGGGCAAGTTATGACTTCATGTACAGCAATGGCTCTGATGCAATGGCTAGAACCGGAAAGAGCAGTTTTGGTTATGGCGACACATCACATTGTAGTGTTGATGCCCATACATATATCCATGAAATGGGTCACGTTTTTGGATTAGATGATTATTACAATTACAACCATGAAAGAAATGAAATCTGCCCATCTGGTGGATTCTCTATGCAAGATTATAATGTCGGTGGTCATGATCCATTCTCCGTATTTGCTTTTGGCTGGGCTTCACCATATGTCATAAGTGGCAGTGATGAAATTATCATCGGAACATTCCAAAAAACTAGAGATTTAATCTTAATTACTCCAAGATGGAATTCATATGATTCTCCATTTGATGAATATATTCTATTAGAATTATATTCACCAACAGGATTGAATGAATTTGATTGTTCATATGTTTATAGTGGTTATGGTGAGTATGGACCTACCGCGACAGGCATTCGCATGTGGCACGTTGATGCGCGTTTAGTTAATTGTTACGAAACCGATTATCAAGGTTATCCAGTTTATTCAGCAAGTGATATAACCAACAATCCAGATCCAGCTGCTAAAGGCGCTATCGATTCATATGGTGTTATTACTGCCTTTACAAATTCACCAGGTAGTGATGACTATGGTTCTGTTTTAGGAAGACAATATGATAAATATCGTCTCCTCCAATTAATTAGAAACAACACAAGAGCGACATACAATTCAAAAGACACCATTTCAAACGATGATTTGTTTGGAATTAAAGAGAGCTCATACGATTTATCTAGTTTCTCCTCTCAATTCGCTAACGGGACAAAATTAGATAATGGAAGTTCTATCAATTATTCATTAAACATTACCATTTCCGGTAATGGCAGTGATGCACAAGCAAAAGTTGTCATCACCCAAAAATAAAAAGAAAACAATTAATTTTAATTGAAAGTAAGCGAACTATCGTGTAATTTATTTATTGCGCGATAAGCGGACCATTAACTCAATTGGTTAGAGTGGACGGCCCATAACCGTTATGTTCCGGGTTCAAGTCCTGGATGGTCCACCAATGGAGAATTACCCAAGTGGTTGAAGGGGTCGGTCTTGAAAACCGATAGAGGATGCAAGTCCTGCTAGGGTTCGAATCCCTAATTCTCCGCCAAATAGAATAAAAAACGACAAATCATCACGGTTTGTCGTTTTATTTATTATATAAATACTTTTTAGAATAATAACCCGAAGAATAATGTTTCTATAATCGAGAATATCACTAATCCAATTCCAATAATTGGAATGATCTTATCTATCTGACCATTTGCGTGAGTCTTAGTGTAAGAGAATAGCAAGATTATTGGAATCACTAAGATTAAGCACGTTGATTTACCAATGGTGAAGTTCATTAAAACATTTACCGCGATTTCCAAAAATGCTTCTTGCCCGCCACCAACTGTCGAAGTCAATATTGCAATAGCAACAATTAAAATAGCTGCATCCAATATACCGATGATGAGGAAAGTAACTGCCATCATCACCGAGAATCTAAAGGAGTTGCGGTTTGTACGGATATATAATTGGTATCCTTCAGGTGTTCCGCCTTTTTTCAAATATCTCTTTTCACGTATTTTGATATAGATACAGAAGAAGACGAAAGCGATAATCATGCCAAGCGGCTTTTTACCAATAAGAGGTAAGATTTCTGGAGGTAAAGAGAAGGTGAAATCTGCAAAGATAGCGTTCATACCTAGTAAGCCCATCATCGTTGCAGAGCCTATTTCATATAAGATTGGGATGAGGACTAATAATCTAAACAAGATTATTTTCTTTCCTTGGAAGAACTTCTTTGGGGTGTAATCAATAAAGAACATAATGAAAACGCAGCAGAATAAATCGACGAAAACGTTGACCACTAAACCACTTTGTTTTCCGAGTTCAGTAAATAATTCAATTGAAGCTTCGCGAGCTTGTAAAAAAGAAACTCCTCCGATTCGCATTAAAGCGATAACGATATAGTGGTAATAGACAAATAAGAACCCGAGATAAATCGCTAAGAGGATTCTTCCATAAGTGAGAATGAGTTTCTTATAATTGTTCTTTCGCTGCAAGATTATAGTCATATTAGCAATCAAGAATAGTGGAAGTGGTAATTCTGCAAAGAAAGACATGATGTTTGCCGCGGTTGCAAATGCTTCTTCCGTTTCTGGAGTAACTTCACCTAAAACGCTTTTGAGGTTTACACAAAGACCCAAAAACAAACAGATGAACATGACGGACATTGATATCCAAGCAATGAGTCTTAAATAACGATATGATAAAGGACCATGAAATTTCATGTCTTTATCTATCCTTTTGTGATCGTATTCAGATAACGCAACAGAATTACCTTCGCTAACTTTTTGAGCGGGAAGTTCTTCGACCGGTTCTTCTTTAATTTCTTTTTTTGTCTTCTTCTCTTTCATAAATAACCCCTTCTTATTTACTTAATTTAGCATTTAATGCTGATAATCCCCAGTTAAAAAGGAAAGAAACGCCGAGCACTATTGGTAAAGCGATAAATATCGCCCAATAATGACCACCTAATGTGAAATTATAATGATCTGTCCATACACCTGTAAAAACAAAAATGGTGTAGAAAATAGAATAAAGGACTAATGGAATAGTGCCGAATAATGACTCTTTCAAAGAAATCTTTTCTCCTGGCAATAGGAAGATAAATAACACAACAGACAAAAGAGGGTTGATAATATGGAAAAACAATATTTCATATTGATATAAGATTTCAGGATTTGGAAGCGAGAAATTAAGGAAGGTCACTGTCACGATAAAAGTAATGGCGACGCTAGAAACCGCGGATAAGATTAAAATCTTCGCGGGTTTACTAAATTGATAATTATCATCTTTAAAATGTTTTAGTGACAAAATGAAAACATACAAGAAAACAAAGCCATTATAGAAATTGCTTAATGAAGTGAAATATTTAAGATATTCAACATCAAACGGGCGAACAATCCCTCCAGTAAAAAAATCGAAGCCAATAAAAACTCGATAAATAAGAACAGCGATGCTAGTCACTGCGATAAAACCAGAGATGATTATTCTAGATAATTTCATGTAGAAATCATTATAACACCCTAAATACTATATAAATAAAATAATTTAATATATCATAGACACATGGATAAAAAGATTGTCTATTTTCATAATCGTGAAGATTGGAGAGATTGGCTTAATCAACATTTTGAAACCGAAAAAGAGATTTGGTTTGTCTTTCCAACGTTAGCTTCTGGAGAAGTAGGAGTGACTTATAACGACGCTGTTGAAGAGGCCCTTTGCTTCAATTGGATCGATGGAGTTGCGGGCACTTTAGACGAGAATCATAACCTCCGTAGATTTACACCACGAAGAAAAGGCAGTGAATTCTCTAGATTAAACATTGAAAGACTCATTTATTTATATGAACAAAATCTAATTCATCCAAAATATAGGGAAATTGTCAGGGAAATTATAGAAATTCCTTTTGTTTTCCCAAAAGATATCATTTCTGAAATCAAAAAAGACAAAGTTGCTTGGCAAAATTATTTATCCTTCAGTGATTCATATAAAAGAATTAGAATTGCCTATATTGATGCGGCAAGAAATAGACCAGAAGAGTTCAAGAAAAGGCTAACCAATTTCATCAATAAAACTAGAGAGAACAAGATTATCACCGGTTATGGGGGTACGGATAAATACTACAAATAAAAATAAATCATTATTTCTATCACTTATTAGTGGTAGAATATAGATACATTATTATATGGATAAGAAACTTATCATCTTCGACATGGATGGAACCATCTATTTAGGCAAGGATTTATTTGATGGTGCGCTTGAGACTTTTGATTACCTCAAAAAGCACAATATCGAATATATCTTTTTCACTAACAATTCATCCCATGATCTAGAATTCTATCATCAAAAAATGACTAACTTTGGTATTGAATGTGATTTAATTCATAATTTCTATTCATCCACTGAAGTAACAATATCTTATCTAAAAGATAAAGGTGTTAAAGACATCTTTGTTATCGGTAATAAATGCCTCAAAGATAAACTAGTCAAACACTTTAATCTAATTAAGGAATATAAAGAAGATAATAAGATTGACGCGGTTATCGCTGGATTCTCCACTGAACTTGTTTATCAAGAATTAAAAGATGCTTGCTTATATTTAGAAACTAGAGATATTCCATTTATCGCCACGAATGGTGATTACCGCTGCCCAATTGAAGGCGGCTTATATATCCCTGATTGTGGTGGAATGTGTGAATGGATTTATCTCTGCACTGGTAAAAGAGCGACAGTGATGGGGAAACCAAATCCAGAAATCATTGATTATTTAGCCAAACAATTTAATGTCACCAAAGAAGAAATCTTGGTGGTTGGTGATCGTTTATATACCGATATCCTCGTTGGTGTGAACGCTAATGTTGATACTCTTTGTGTTTTATCAGGAGAATCATCAATGGAAGATATCGAGAAATATGAACATAAACCGACATATATTTTAGATTCTATTAAGGATTTACCGAGTTTATTAGAAAAATAACTCGTAAACATAAAGGAGAACTTTTATGGAAAAACAAGCTACAAGCACAGCTAGTCATGGGTTCAAATTATCGTATAAGAGAACCTTTATTATCGGCTTTGCTTTCTTCGGAATCTTGTTGTTGTGGCAAGTCTACGATTCATGGTGTCCAACATTCCTTGAAAAATTATTCATGGAAAAGATGGGTGCAACAGACTCTAAAGAAGTCCAATATCTCGTTGGTATCATGATGGCAATCGATAACTTAGCGGCGTTAATCTTAATGCCAATATTTGGTCGATTATCGGATAAGACACATACAAGATTAGGCAAACGTATGCCTTATATTTTAGTAGGAACACTTGTCTGCGCAGTCACATTCCCGCTTATTCCTGTTTTCTATCACATGCATAACCTCGCTGGTTTAATTGTGATGATGGCAGTAGTTGTCTGCTTTGCGATGATGTATCGTAATCCAGCCGTGGCCTTGATGCCAGACTTAACACCAAAGCCTTTACGTAGTAAAGCTAATGGTATCATTAATATTATGGGTTATATCGGTGGTGCATTTGCCACAGTCGTCGGTATCGTCTTTGTTCTCACCGATTATTTAGGTGAAGGTAAACAAACTTGGGCAACAAATAACGTCTGGGCAATTGAAATGCCATTCATTATCGCCTCGGTTTTGATGGTTATTTCCGCGGTCGTTTTAGCGTTCAATGTCAGAGAAAACGAATTAGAAGCCAAATTAGCAGATGAAATCGCTGAAGGCGAAAAGGTCGCTGCGGTTGCGGATTCAGTTGAACACGATGATGAAAAACCAATGAGCAAAGCAAACTTAATCATGCTCATCCTCATCTTAGCCGCTGAATTCTTCTGGTTTATGTCAGATAACGGCATCTCCACATTCATGATTAACTACTCCCGTAACTTCTTATCAACGAGTTCCGCTGGTAACATGATCATGACCATCATCGGTGGTGTTGGTTCAGTCGTTGGCTTTGCCATCGGTGGAATTATTGCTGATAAGATTGGTCGTAAATGGTCAATCGTTTCTGGTTTAGCCTTAACATTATTAGGCTTAGTCATGTGGTTAATTTGTCAAAACGCCATTGGTAAAGGTGCCTTTAATGAAGATACAGGTTACTATAGTTTCCCATGGTATTTATATGTTGTTTGGGGATTAAAAGGATTTGGTATGTCTTTAGTCCACATCAACTCATTCCCAATGGTCGTGGAACTTTGTTCCAAAAAGAAAATTGGTCAATTCACTGGCTATTATTACATGGCCTCAATGATGGCTCAAACAATTACCCCAATGCTCTTAGGTTTATTACTCAGAGTGGATGGTATTGAATGGAGTTTCTTACCAATCTATGCGATTATCGCTACATCAACCGCATCAGTTATCTTCATCTTTGTGAAGAACATTAAAAATAGTAAAACTTCTAACGCAAGAGGCTTAGAAGGCATCGGTGAAGCTGAAGATTAATTTTATGAAAAAAGAAAAAGCAATTTCAAAAATTAATCCAGTATTCCTAAACGGTATTGCTCACCGTGGTTTGCATGATGATAAATTCACCGAAAACGGATTAAAAGCTTTTGAAGCCGCGATTAACGCTGGAGTGGCGATTGAGTTTGATATCCATCTTACAAAAGATGGAGGACTCATTGTTTGTCACGATGAAGAACTCAAAAGAACCACTGGTAAAGAAGGAATTATCGAAGATTTAACTTTACAAGAAATCAGAGATAATTACCGCTTATTAGATGGTGGAGTAGTGCCTACTCTTGATGAAGTTTTTGAACTCAATCAAGAAAGAGTGCCGATGGCTATTGAATTAAAAGTCTTCAGAAAGAATTACAAACCACTCGCTGCGAAAGCCAAAGAAGCTTTCAAAAAGATTAAAGACAAAAGAAACGCGATTATTATTTCCTTTGATCCACGTAGCTTATGGCCATTAAGAAAAGAGGGATTTATCCGTTCCTTATTAGTCGCAAAATCTGATGAATATACTTGGTTTACTCGTCACACTGTGGAATCTGTTGACTTAGATATGAAGTTATTTGAAGAACCGCGTGTTCAAAGATATGTCAAAAAGCATTTCACAAATGTTTGGACTATTGAAAACGAAGGTCAACTTCAAGCTATGCTCCCATATGTCGACACAGTGACATTCCAATATATCAAACCAGAAATAGTGAAAAAAGCCCTACAAAAATAGGACTAAATATCAATAAAGGGTCGAAGCTTATTCGGCCTTTTTATTTTTATTTAAGCAAAAATACAATTTTGCAAAAATAAAATAAATATTATGTTATAATCTAATAAATTGGAGGTTTTGCTTTATGAGGTTTGAGAAGAAAACTTTTAATATTACTGATGCGCCAAAAAAAGAAGTTTGGATCGGTGAAAAAGACGCTAGTGGAAAATATAATTCCATCGCTTTAGTTGATGTCCGTGATCAAAGATATCCAAGCCGCATCTTCTTTGGTGAAGTATCTGGTGATTATTTTAATGGCTTAGGCGTAATGTGTTTTTCCGATAGTATCAAGAATACATATGTTGGTAAATTCGTCGGCGGTTCACAAGAATTTGGCGTTGGCTTTTATGGCGAAAATGTCGTCATGAAAGACTTCAAGAAAAACGATGAAAATATCTTTGTTTTACTTAATGATGGAAGCTGGGCCTATATCGAAAGAGCACCGAGTAAGTTCTCTTATCGTCGAGCGGTTAGATATATTAAACCAAAAGACTTATTAGAATTTGTCGCTCTTAATAGCGAGAACGATTTAGATGTCTTTGTTAAAGACAAAATTGGCAAAACCAAAAAATTAAATCTAGATAAATATCTCGATGGAGGAACAATTTATCAAAACCTCTATGGATGCACTTTTGAAAGATTATCATATAATTCCATCACCGCGAGATTAGATGATTTCGGTAGCGATAACGGAACCCTCAATAGTGGTGAAAAATGGGAAGATTGCTCACAAAAACTAAATGGTGAAAACCATGGTGTTGGAGCGATTAGATGGGAAGATGGCAACTTCTATTTCGGCGAATGGGAAGATGGCTGGAGAACCGGCTTTGGTATGTATCACTATGTGAAGAGCCAATCCTATTCATTCTGTAATTATAAAAAAGGTGAATATACAGGTGATGTGAAAGTCGAATATACACAAAAATTCGATTCATTCTCCATCTATTTTAGAGATATTAATATCCATGCTTATTTATCTTTACATAAACACGATAGTGAAGACTCTGTCTTCGGTATCACAAATGATGGCACTGATATGAGCTTTGATGTCTTTAACGACTTCTCTGTTTGTGTCTTTAAGAAAATTGATGATAAATGGAAGACTTTAGTCTCTGTTGATTTCTCAGTCGATAGTGACCCAGAAATTAGATCAAACAATAACAATAATACCGGTAATATCAATGATAGTTTATATAACGACATCAGAAATAAACTCGGAAGAGCGGATGATAATGAAGGTGATTCTAATAACCCAATTAATGGAGTAGATGCAGAAGCAGAACTCAATAAATTAATCGGTTTAAAGAAAGTTAAAGAAAAAGTCGAATTCTTCAAAGCTTCGGCGAAGAAAAGAAGAGGAAAAGTTAATCTTAACTTTGCCTTCGTCGGTAATCCAGGTACTGGCAAAACAATGGTGGCGAGATATTTCTCCCAAATCTTAAATAGAGCGGGTTTATTACCAACTCCAAATTTAATTGAAGTGAGCCGCGGAGATTTAGTTGGCCAATATATTGGTGAATCCGAAAAGAAGACTAATGAAATCATCCAAAGAGCAATGGGTGGAACTTTATTCATAGATGAAGCTTACTCATTAAATGTCACTGGTGGTAGTGGTAATGACTATGGCCGTCAAGTCGTTGAAATCTTGTTAAAAACTATGGAAGATCATCGTGGAGAATTATGCATAATTCTCGCCGGATACCCAGAGGAAATGCATAACTTCTTCAATATGAATAGTGGTTTCAAATCAAGAATTCCTCAAATGAACTTCATTGAATTTGAAAACTATAACGAAGCGGAATTAAGAGAAATCGCGAAGAAGATGATCGCTGAAGATCCGGATATCGATAATGTCAGTGACGATGCTTTCGAAGAAATCATCCATCTCATCATGAGAGATGCATATAAGAAGAATTTCGATAACGCAAGATGTGTAAGAAATATTCTTAACGCCGTTTTAGAAAAACAAATCCTCAGAACTAAAGACGATGTCAATAACCATGACATTATCTTAGAAGATGCTTTATTAGTTAGTGGCCCATTCCGTAAAGAAGGCTACGTAAAAGCGGAAACTAGATTAAATGAATTAATCGGTTTATCTAAAGTTAAGAAACAAATTCTTTCATTAAAGAATACTGTTAAGAAGTTTAGAAACATGCCGGATAGATTAAACCTACACATGGTGTTCTTAGGTAATCCTGGTACCGGTAAAACTGAAGTGGCTAAATTAATATCTGAAATCTATTATGATGAAGGTATTTTACCAACCAAAAACCTCGTTGAAGTCGATCCATCAGGCTTAATTGCCCAATATGTTGGACAGACTGGACCAAAGACTCACGATGTCGTTCAAAGAGCTTTAGGTGGCGTTTTATTCGTCGATGAAGCCTATGCTTTAATGAACGATGGACAACACGGTTTTGGTGGTGAAGCAATTGAAGCATTACTCAAGGATATGGAAGAATATCGCGGCAAATTCTGCGTCATTTTAGCGGGATACACAAATGAGATGCTCAGATTAATGGATTATAATCCTGGCTTCAAATCCAGAATTCCAGATCGTAATTACATCGAATTCACAGATTATGACACTGATGAATTAATCGGTATCGCTCGACTCATGGTGAGAAAAGATGGCTATGAGATGAGTGAAGACGCATTTAACGAATTAAAGAAGATTATCGCTGTGGCGAAATCAAGAAAGAATTTCGAGAATGCTCGTTTCGTTAGAAACACCCTACAATCAATTGAGTCAATTCAAAATACAAGAACGGTTGATGAACCAGATAATATGAACATCATTTTAGAAGATGTTGTCGAATATGAAAGAGATTCCAAAATCTTCTCTAATGAAGCCGAAAGAGTTGGTAACTGCATTAGCCAAGAAGAATTATTGGCCTTACCAGAAGTTAGTGGACCAGTGACCGCGCCATTCATCATTGAAAGAAGCGTTGCTATTCATACCGAAACAAAAGCAGGAGCAGGAGAAGGAACAGGCTTCTTTGTTTCCCCTGACGGCTTTATCGTCACAAATAACCACGTCATTGAAGATGGCGTTGATGTGACAGTCAGTATTAATTACTTATTAGCAAATGGTAATAAGATTGTTGTTAATGAAAAAGCGAATATCATCGCTGCAGACAAAGCACATGACGTCGCGGTAATTAAGATTGACCGTGGAGATGAAACATTACCATATTTCACCTTAGCTAGACCTGATGAAGGAGATCCAAAGGTTTTATCCGATGTCATTATGGGTGGATATCCTCTTGGCAAATCTAGATTCCATGACATCACTTTAACAACTGGAAAAGTTCAATCTATCAATAGAGATGAATTACTTGAAGGCGATATGAGAAGAATCTATTTAGATTTAAGCGGCACTCATGGTAATTCCGGTAGTGCGGTTATCGATGTTAAAACCGCTAGAGTGATCGGTATCTTCTCAGGTGCATCTATTGATAGAAACGCGAATGCGGAGATTAACTTTGCTATCCCAACAAGTTACATTTGGGACTTAATCAACAAAACAACAAAGGAATAATATGAAATACTATTCAAACATTTTAGAAACGGTTGGTAACACTCCTTTAGTGGAGTTAACCACTTTAGAAAAAGAGTTTAACTTAAACGCGAGATTATTCGCAAAAGTCGAATTCTTTAACCCCGGCGGAAGCGTCAAAGACCGCATCGCTTTAAAGATGATTGAAGAAGCGGAAAAATCAAGTTTAATAAATCAAGATACAGTGATTATTGAACCCACAAGTGGCAACACCGGTATTGGATTAGCACTTATTTGTGCTAAAAAAGGATATCGTATCATCATGACAATGCCTGAAAGCATGTCGCTTGAAAGAAGAAAACTCTTGAAAGCTTATGGTGCGGAAATCGTTTTATCAAAGAAAGAATTAGGAATGAAAGGAGCGGTGGAACTCGCTAATGAGTTAGCCAAACAATACCCAAATCACTTCATTCCATCTCAATTTGAAAATCCGAATAATCCATTAACTCATTACCTAACTACAGGAAGAGAAATATACGATGGTTTAGATGGACAAGTCGATTTCTTTGTCGCCGGATTTGGAACTGGTGGCACAGTAAGTGGTGTTGGTAAATTCTTAAAAGAAAGAAAACCATATGTCAAAATTATCGCGGTTGAACCATTTGAATCTCCTTTATTAAGTGAAGGAAAAGCAGGTGGTCATAAAATCCAAGGTATTGGTGCAAACTTCATTCCTAATACATTAGATAAAGAAATTTTAGATGAAGTTATGACGATTAAAGGTGATGATGCGATTAAAATGGCGAGATTAATCGCTAAAAAAGAAGGTATCCTCGTTGGTATCTCTTCAGGAGCGGCTTTATGCGCGGCAATTGAAGTGGCTAAAAGAGGAGAAGCAAAAGGTAAAAACGTTGTCGTTTTATTACCTGATACAGGAGAAAGATATCTTTCCACAGAATTATTTAATGAATAAATTATTAACTCAAATATCTTTAGCAAAGGAAGCATTACTTAATCATCAAGTAGTGGCTTTTCCTACGGAAACAGTGATGGGTTTAGGCGTTATTTATAACGACTATGATGCTTATTTAAGATTGAACGAAATCAAAAATAGACCAGAAGATAAACCATATACCTTAATGGTCAAAGATGTTGATGAGATAGATAAATACGCTTTTACTAATGAAAAGATTAAAAGAGTTATTGATGAATTCATGCCTGGCCCATTAACCATATTATTAAAATCAAAAAATAATGTTCCGGGTTATGTCACTCACAACACAGGGATAATCGGAATTAGAATTCCGACAAATATCGAAGCACTTTCTTTATTAAAAGAAATCGATATCCCGTTATTAGTTCCTTCCGCGAATAAATCCGGAGAAAAACCCGCGCTTAATAGCGAGCAAGTAAAAGATATATTCTTAAATGAAGTCGCAGTTATCATCGATGGAGTGGCGAAAGGGGAACAGCCCTCTACGATTATTGATTTATCAAGTGATGATATTAAATTAATTAGAAACGGTCCAATTTCTTTTGAAGGGGTGAAAAAGATATATGGAAAAGAATAAAAAACAAAACATCGAAGAAACTGTTATTTGCTATATCATTAAAAAACAAACAGTTTTAATGCTTTACCGCAATAAAAAGAAAAACGATCTCAACCATCATAAATGGATTGGTGTCGGTGGGCATATTGAAAAAGGCGAAACTCCAATGGAGGCCGTTGAAAGAGAAGTGTTTGAAGAAACTTCATTAAAGATGAAGAAGTTTGAAAAACGCGCGAATATCATGTTCCATTACGGGAAGATATTTGAATATATGCATGTCTTTGTTTGCACGGATTTTGAAGGAAGAATAAACACTGATTGCGACGAAGGGACGCTACAGTGGTTAACGAAAAAACAAATCTTAAATGAAGTCCCTATTTGGGAAGGCGATAAATATTTCTTAGAAAAGATATTTAATAACGATCCATTCTTTGAAATGGTTCTCTGGTATGAAGGGGATAAATTAGTCAAGCACGAATTACTCGTGGGAAAGGATAAATAACTATGTTATTAGAAGAATTACAAAAAGCGAATATTGAAGCGATGAAAGCGAGAGATGCGAATAAAAGAGGCATCCTTTCTGTCGTTATTACCAAAGCGAAATTATTAGAAGTTGAATTAAGAAGTAAAGGCCAAGAGTTAACCGATGCTCAAGTATTAGAAATCATCCAAAAAGTATTAAAAGAACTCTCCGATGAAAAAGAAGGCTACTTAAAAAATAACAATTTAGAAAGAGCTAAACTAATCGATGAACAAGCTGAAGCAATCAAAGCTTATTTACCAAAACAATTAACAGAAGAAGAGATTCTTAATGAAATTAATAAGTTAGAAGATAAATCAATTCCTTCAATAATGAAACATTTTAAGACAAATTTTGCAGGAAAAGTTGACATGTCTCTTGTTAATCGAATTGCACGTGGTTTATAATATAAGCCGCGCTAGGGGTGTAGCACAATGGCAGTGCAACGGTCTCCAAAACCGCTGATGCGAGTTCGATTCTTGTCACCCCTGCCAGAATGACCTAACGAGATTGATACCAAATATCAGTCTCTTTTTCTTTGTTTATTCCTTTTATAACACTTTTTAGTTATTTTGCTGCTTTCTGAGTTTCTGAATTCCGACCTCTTTAAAATAACGAAAAGCGTTTGTTTTACAAAAATACCGATTGTGCTACATAATCAAAAAAGCAATTTCAACTTGATCATTCCTTTTCTGATAGATGAATGGGGATTTAAGAAGGCGAGTAATAAGCAAGATTGTTCGTCACACAGATACTTTTTTATATAGGACTCGTGATATAATACTTTTATGAAAGCAACGCCGATTCTCTTTTTAACGCTGACAGGTTTTCTAATTTGTGGATGTTCTAAAAGCGATATTGAAGAACAAACAATAGATTCTTTTGAAATTAATAATAAGATGCTTGATAAAATCACCAATGCTTTTTACCAACAATCTTTTGTTGAAAAGGGAGTAACTGATGATTCTTCTTTCTGTGGTTATTATGAACCAAGACTTATCAATCAACATTCATTCATGCCTTTGTATAACTATGGTATATACGGTTCAACTTACGTAATCACATTTGCAATTAATGGCTTTTACGGAAAGCCTATTTCGTTTCACTCTGTAGAAATTAATGATGGCAAATTATATTTCCCACATCTTGAATTATATTCATACGGAACAGTTACAAATGAATACCTTATTCCTCAAGTTTATAAAGATGGAAAAATATACAATATCATCGATGCATATAACAATAAACTTATTGGAAACGAAGTCTTCACTACTTATACAGATTATTGGGGAAAGGAAGGCATGACTTTATCTGAAAAAGGCCCTCAAATCAATCAATTTAATAAAAGTTATTTTGATAATCTTCCTCCTCTTAAAAAAGATCAAACAATTTCTTATTCTTACTTAATTCCTGAATTCGAAAAGGTCAAAAATCTTTTTTACCAGCAAGAAATAGTGGCAAAAGGGTACACTGATGATTCACACTTTAGAGAAAACTTCCATGAAGAAAAATATAAAACTCCAAAACCAATAGATGAGTGTTCTGTCCATTTAAACGAATATTACGACATTACTGATTCTGTCCGAATCTATGCTGTTTCAGTCAATGATATTTATATGGAAGTTCAATCTTATTTTGGTGATATCACTGGAAGAATGTTCAATTTTGGTGAAAGAATAATTAGTACATCTTATCAAATTGAACCTATCGTCATCATTTCAAGTAAATTATATTTTATTACTGACGCGTATAATCAAGGACTATTTAATGAAGAATTGATGGATGCATTTGATGCTGCATTCCCATACGGCAGTATTCCCTCAAGCTACCCTTACAGCCACCAGCTAGAGTACAAACTTATTGAAAGAGATTTTTATTATCAGTAGTTGGGTGAAAGTTTGCTGCCTTTAATGGTAACCTTTAAGGCGAAGTGGTAACTTGTATCATTTTGCTTGGGATACTCCATAAATACTAATATCAAAGGGCAAAGCGAGAGTCCTCATGCTGAGTGATTCCCGTGTCCTGAAGAAGATAAGGCAGTAGTCCATTGCCGTAGTAAATTTCTCGGAGTAAATCCGGGATTTTTATTTTATA